>JAAZAA010000280.1 GCA_012514535.1 Myxococcales bacterium
AGTGCACGGAGGCCTACGGCCCTCGCCTCTGGCGAGGGAGCGCCGCAGGCGCAGTGAACGTACGTGGGTACTTGAGCACCGGAGCGCAGCGGAAACGAAGCCAAAACCCGAGATCGGCGGGCGTCCTGGTCCGTTAGGATACCGGCGATGGAAGACCCGGTCGCCGCAACAGCGCAACGTGGTCCTCCACCCCCGCTTCGTCGAGGGGCGCTACCTGCTGTACACGCGCCCTCAGGACGGCTTCATCGACGCAGGCTCCGGCGGCGGGATCGCGTGGGGCCTCACGCGATCGATGGAGGACGCCCGCATCGAGCAGGAGCACCTCCTCGATCCGCGCGTGTACCACACCATCAAGGAGGCCAAGAACGGCGCGGGAGCTCCGCCCATCGAGACGCCCGACGGCTGGCTCCACGTCGCGCACGGGGTGCGTCACACCGCCGCGGGCCTCCGCTACGTCCTCTATGCCTTCCTGTGCGCCGCGGACGATCCGGGCCGCGTCCTGTACGCCCCGGGGGGGTACCTGCTCGCGCCCGAGGGTGACGAGCGAATCGGTGACGTCTCGAACGTCGTGTTCTCCAACGGTCTCACGGTGGATCCCGGCGGGCGGGTGCTCCTCTACTACGGCTCGAGCGATACGCGGCTCCACGTGGCGGAGACCACGGTTGCCACCCTGCTCGACTACGTGAAGAACACGCCGCCCGATCCCCTCACGAGCCGCGGCGCCGTCGAGCAGCGTCTCCGGCTCATCCGCAAGAACAGGGCTCGCATGAGCGGGGCCCGGCGTTGACTTCCGCGCGGCGCGCCCTGCAGCTCGTCCCGAAGTCGCGGCTCGGCGCCGGGGCGATCGTCGCCGCGCTCCTCGCCGGCTGCGCCCTCCCCGGCAAGCAGACCGCTCGCGCCGCGCCCGGTGAGAGCGACCGCTACGAGCCCGCCGCGATCACGCCCACCGAGGAACCCGCTCCCTACTTCGTGCTCGACGGGGAGCCCTTCTGCTTCGCCGGCGCCAACAACTACTACCTGAGCTACAAGCCTCCGGCCGCGGTCCTCGACGTGCTCGAGGCGGCCGCGGCGCTGGACCTCCGGGTCGTGCGACTCTGGGGGTTTCTGGATCGAGGCTCCCTCGACGGCTCCGTGCGGAACGTCCACGGCACCGGGCACAAGGACGGCGTCCACTTCCAGCATTGGGACCCCAGCAAGAAGCGCCCCGCCTACAACGACGGCCCCGACGGCCTGGAGCGGCTGGACTTCGTCCTGCACCACGCCCGGCGCCTCGGCCTGAAGCTGATCGTCGTGCTCACCAACAACTGGCGGGATTTCGGGGGCATGGACCAGTACCTCGCCTGGTACGGGCTCGATCGACACCACCTCTTCTTCACGGATCGGCGCGTGAAGCGGGCCTACAAGGACTGGGTCCACCACCTGCTCACCCGGGTGAACACCCTCGACGGCGTGCCCTATCGGGAAGACCCCGCCGTGTTCGCGTGGGAGCTCGCCAACGAGCCCCGCGCCCTCAACTTCGAGGACTTCGACCACGCCGAGGGCTGGGATCACCGCACCATCACGCGCTGGGCCGACGAGATGAGCGCCTTCGTCAAGTCAATCGCCCCCCACCACATGGTCGCCGTCGGCGACGAGGGCTTCCTCGCCGGTGGGCGCGACCACTGGGCCTACGAGGCCCCCTACGGCGTCGACCACGAAGCCCTCACCGCGCTCCCCCACGTCGACTTCGGCACCTACCACCTCTACCCGGATCACTGGGGCACGGACGACCGCTGGGGTGTCCGCTGGATCGAGGATCACCTCGCGGTGGCTCGACGCCTCGGCAAGCCCACGGTGCTCGAGGAGTACGGCGTCCACGTCGAGCGCGCCGGGGACATCTCCGGCCCCATCACCCGCGGTTGGCGGCGACGCGAAGCGGCCTACGACGACTGGAACCGCGCCGTCCTCCTCGGAGGTGGCGCGGGGGCCCTGTTCTGGATCCTCTCGGGCATCGAGCGCCCCGGTGAGCTCTACCCGGACTACGACCACTTCACGGTCTACCGAGGCGACGCCAGCTCCCGGCTCCTGCAGGGGTTTGCCCGGCGGTTCCATCGCGAGGCGCGTGCGTGCACCCTCGCTCGGGGGGCAGATCACGGCGAGCCGTCGCCCTTCGTCCAGGCCCGGCCCGCCCCGACGCCTCACGGCGTCGGCGACCACGAGTGACGCCCACGGGTGGCGACGACGGAGCGGCGACGACGGAGCGGCGACGACCACCGGTCGCCGCCGCCCCGCCCCTCAGCCTCTCACCAGAAGCTCCACGAAGCCCAGGGCCTGTCCCCCGCGCTGAAGTGGAAGTACCGCTTCCCGTCGATCGGCGCCGGCAGCGGCATCTGCCCCGGGGTGACCACGACTCCGTTCACGCGGATGGTCCTCCCGGCCACCTCCGACGCCTGCCAGCCGTAGATGGCGTCGGTGACCACGAACCACTTCTCTCCCGTGGTCTCGAAGGAGCCCGACTGCTGGTGCTTCGCGAGCGGGACCGCGTCGTAGCAGGCCTGTCCCCAGGGCGTGCCTGCCTGACAGCTGCCCGCCACGCAGGTCTCCGCGCCGTTGCAGTAGTCTCCGTCCGCGCAGTCCCCGTCCGTCGCGCAGGCTCCGGCCTCGCAGGTCTGCTCGATCTCGTCGCAGGCGCCCTGGCAGGGGCTCGGTCCCGAGATGCAGCCGCTCTCCGTGCTGCACGTCTCTTCGCCGTCGCAGAACAGGCCGTTGTCGCACACGGCGTGGTCCGGCGTGTGGCTGCAGCCCTGCATCCCTTCGTCGCACGCGTCGATCGTGCAAGCGATCCCGTCGTCACACTGCACCGGCGCTCCGGCGACGCAACCGCTCACCGGATCACACAGCTCCGCTCCGTCGCAGAAGGTGCCGTTGTCGCACACGGCGTCGTTCGGCGCGTGGACGCAGGCATCGCTCACCTCGTCGCAGCTGTCGACGGTGCAGGCGACGCCGTCGTCGCACGCCACCGGGGTCCCGGAGACACACACGCCCGCCTGGCACGCCTCGGCGCCGTTGCAGTACAGGCCGTCGTCGCACTCCGCGTCCGTGGTGCAGCTGGTGGGCGGCAGCTGCGTCCCCCAGATCTCGACGTCGTCGATGTTCCAACCGCAGTACTGCACGACGCTGTCCGTGGCCCCCATGGTCCAGCGGACGTAGACGGTAGACTGGCCCGCCGCGACGGCCGAGATGTCGAACTCCTGCTCCACCCACTGCTGGTCGACGATCGTCGACGTCGGGTTCTGCCAGATCGTCATCCAGTTGACGCCGTCGTTGCTCACCCGCACGTACGCGTGATCCCAGTAGGACGGCTCGATGCAGAGCCAGCGACGGAACTTCAGCTGCACCTCCGATAGATTGCTGCAGTCGATGGCGGCGGTGGTCAGGTGGGTCTCGGGGAGGCTCGGCGGGTAGGTACCGGCGAGGTTGTAGCCGTAGACGTGACTCCCCGTATGCCCGCTCGAGGGGTCACCCTGCTGGCCGAGGGGGACGCCGTATTGCCACTGGCCCTGGGCGGTCCAGCCGGGATCGACGTCCATGTCCCAGGAGTACAGGAGCTGCGGACCGCCGACGCGCAGCGTGACCGTGCGCGTGGCGTCCCCCAGGTGGTCCGTGAGGTTCTGGAACGAGACGGTGCCCGTGTACACCCCGACCGGGAGCTCGTTCGCCGCCGCCGTGAGGTGGACGACGACGCTGGCGCTCGCCCCCTCCTCGAGGCTCCCCGATGGGACGGGCACCGTGAGCCACGGGACGTCGACGCTGACGCCGTAGTCGATGGTCCCGGGGCCGTAGTTCTCGATCGAGTAGGTGTGGCTCGCCGGCTGAAAGGGCCCACCCGGGTCGCCCTGCGCCACGAAGTTCGGCCCCGGCTCCACGGCGAGGCCCTGGGCCAACGGCGGACACAGGAGCCCGTGCGCCTCGAAGCCCGCGCAGATCTGGGCGCGATGGGGCGTCCCGTTGTCGAGGTTGCCGTCGTCGTCGTCCAGGGTGAGGAAGTCGATGGGGATCTGGTGATTGATGGAGGTCCCCGTGTGCAGCAACACCGAGTTCACGACCAGGTTCGCGAGGATCTCGCGGTACGTCTCCGGATGGCTCTGGGCGAGCTGGTTGCGGATGCTCCAGACCGCCCCCGCGAGCAGCTGACCGCAGCTGTGGACTGCGCTCCCGCAGGTCGAGCAGGTGGTGGCCGAATACTGACAGTCGTTGTCCGCGGAGCGCAGCGGCGCCGAGCATTGATTGAAGAAGAAGCCGTACCCCAGCCCCGGGTCGTCAGCGATGAGCATGGCGATCGTGTCCGACATGCCCTCGCCGTACGCCCCCTGCCCGCTGCCACCGCTCGTGACGATGTGGTGCCCGTACTCGTGATGACTCACGCCCGCGAAGGACGTGTTGGCGTAGCCCGAGCTCGCCTGGCAGAAGTTGATCGACGAGTAGTCGTACCAGGCGTTCCCCGGGCAGTAGCCTCCCGTGAGGTTCACGTTCACGGGGAAGCTCAGCTGAGAATGGATCGTCGGGTACTCGGGGTGGACGTCGAGCAGCCACTCACGCACCTGCGTCGCATTGAGGTAGCCGTTGACCTGGGCCAGCGAGAACTCGTCGCCAGCCTCGTGCAGGAAGTCCGCGGTGGCCGGCGGCGTCACGGACATCGACAGCAGCGCGTCCCGGGACGAAACCCGATCCGAGACCCGGAAGTAGCGCCCGACCAGCGTCGACTCGACGGTGACCGGATCGAGGGACGAGCTCTCCAGGGTGAAGTGCCCGTCCTCGTCGCCGAAGGCCGAGCTCCCCCCGACGATGCGGACCTGCGCGTCCGGGAGAGGCACGGCGGCCGTCCCGGCGCACTGAGGCGCCACGATCCCCACCGTTCCCTCGCCGCTCACCTGCCCGGAGACCGTGTCGAAGTGGATCAGGCTCTCCTGGTGCAGGACGGCCCCCGTCGCCGCGTCCACGACGAAACGCCACTTCTGAGGTTGCCCGCCCGCCCGCGCCGGCAGCTCCCCGATGAAGGTCGCGGCGAGCACGGGGGCTGCCGGGGCTAACTCGTCCCCCGCCCAGATGACGGGATCCGCTTCGGTGAAGTCCGTCAGAGGCGATCGCGCAGCCGCCACCGCGCTCGCTTCGTAGAGTCGGCGCGCGGCTGGGCTCCGCACCGCAGCCCGAGCCTGGACGGCGTCGATCGCCGCGCCACGCAGCCGCGGCGCGAACGTCCCCAGCGCCTTCGCCCGCGAGGACACGTGCACGAGGGGATGACCGGGCTCATTCCGCACCAGCATGCCCACGTCGGCGCCGTAGACGGGCACCCCATTGCGCTGCTGAGAGAACTTCATGAGCAGGAACTCGAACCGTCTCCGGCGTTTGTCGTACTTGACCGGGATCACGGGCGGACCACCTCCCGCGTCGGGCGTCGCAGCGGCGCCGGGCTCCAGATCCCCGGGCTGAAGGCCGAGCACCGCCCCGTGTCTCCTCATGAACTCCTCGGCGGCGTCCGCGGGGGTCGCCCCCGACGCCAGGCGAGTCCCGTAGACGCGGGCCACGCTGCCCGCCGAGGACCTCTCCACCCGCGCGCGGGGCACGGCAGCCACGAGCCGCTCGATGGCGACGACTGGCGCTTCGTCCAAGGATTCCGTGGGCGGATCGTGACCTGCGCCACAACCAGCGAGGGCGCCCCCGACACACAACGCCACGGCGGTTCGACGTAAATGAAGCATAATCTTCTCTCTCCCAAACACTGTCAAACAGTCTCGACGATCGATGACCCCACCCGACGGAGCCACGACTCACGAGACCAACCCGGGGAGCCCCCAAAGCAAGAAGCTTGCCGAAGGCGAGCTGCGCGCGATCGGCGTGAACGCCATGCTGGGTCGTTCGTCGAAATGCTCATCAAAATGCTCACCGAAATGCTCGTTGAAGTGCTCACCGAGAGGCTCGTCGGGGAAGCTCACCGAACGGAGCGCACCCAACGGGCGACCTCGGCAGGCGTTGTGTTGCCGCCACTCCTCCGAGCTCGGTGTGACGTCCATGTCACAGTCGGCTCATCACGGAGCTCGGCGACGAGCTCATCACGGAGCTCAGCGCCACGCCTCGGTGCCCCGGCAGTGCCCCGGCTCGTAGGCGTCGCAGCGGCCCACGCAGCCCCCCGCAGCCGCCCCAGCCGTTCGCGCGGGACGCAGCGGTTCGCTCAGAGCGATCTGAGCTCGGCAACCAGCCCTCGAGAGCCGTTTTGCAGGCCTTTGGTGGGGCGCTCGCGACACGACGAAGCTCCTCGATGAGATCCGGTGAACGCTTCCCTGCTCACGGACTGCTCACTCGAATCACCAGGCGACCCGTGTCACTCCGTACGGCAGAGTCTCCCCGGGGAAACGACTCGAGACGATGGACGAGCGCGGCTGCCGTCTTTGCTTTCGTCCAGCGAGGGACTCACCAACGGACGACTCACCAACGCTCGAGTCACCAGCGATCGCGATCCAGTCACCAGCGATCGCGCTCGAGTCACCAATAGCCGACTCACCAATGACCGACCCATCAACGACGAGCACGGGGCCACCTGATTCTCAGACGCCCCGTCCTTCGAAGAGAGCGCCCCCCTCCCCCCAACGCTCACGGGCGGACCGCTGGGCCAACAGGTTCGACCGGAGCGCCGACCTGGAGGCAAGCCCCGGCCAGCCCTCTCCGACCGCGGCACCGGACGCCGGGCCGACCGCGAGCCCCCTCCTCACGGAGGCGTCTCCGCGGATGCCCCGGCAGGGCGACATGTCCGCCAGTGTGCCGAAACTTTGTGATCGACATTCAACATTTCAGATCGAAGCCGCTATTTCGCTCCTTTTCGTCGGCTCCCCCGATCCAATCGGCCCGTTTCGGGCGACTCTCTTTCCATGCGATCAGCGCCGCGCCCGACGGGGAGCTCCGCGTGGCTCTCCCTCCCCTGGCTTCTTCTCGCCCTCGGCTGCTCGGACGCCGCGCCCACGGGGGGCGGCGGCGAGGGCACCGCTTCCGGTGGTAGCGCTCTCAGCACCGGCGGCGCGCCCGCGACGGGAGGCATGCCCTCCTCGGGCGGCGCGTTCTCCTCGGGGGGAGGCGGTGGCTTGGCGACGGGAGGGCGAGGGAACGGCGGGACGAACCCGGGCACGGGGGGACACGGGGGCGACGACGACGTGTTCCGTCCACCGTTCATCCTGGGCGCGGACATCACGGGCACCCTGAGGGACGAGTATTGGGATGCCACCTACCGGGACGAGGGCGTCGAGAAGCCCCTCGAGCAGATCCTCCAGGACCACGGCTTCAACTACGTGCGCATCGACACCTTCGTCGATCCCAGCGCGCCCGGCGGCTTCGCAGAGGCGGACCCCCTCCCCTTCCGCAACCTCGATCAGACCATCGTCCTCGCCAAGCGCGTGAAGGCTCTGGGGATGGGCTTCTTGCTCGATCTGCACATGAGCGACACCTGGACGAACCCCGGCGCCCAGGGGACGCCCCACGCCTGGCAGGGCTTCGGCATCGACGCCCTCGAGACGGCGGTGCACGACTACGTGAAGGACGCCGTGACGCGCCTCGCCGCGGAGGGCGTGCGCCCGGACATGGTGCAGATCGGCAACGAGATCACGAACGGCTTCCTCTGGGACGCCGGGCGCATCCATAACGACGACTTCGGGAACTTCGCGCGCCTCTTGAAGGCGGGGATCCGGGCGGTACGCGACGTCGACGACCGCATCCAGGTCATGTTGCACATCGAGAAGTGCAACAACCTGGCGACGACCCGTTGGTGGCTCGACGGGGTGCTCGGCCAGGGCGTCGAGTTCGACGTCTTCGGCCAGTCCTGCTACGCGCCGGACGGCGACCGTCACCCGGGCTATCAGGGCACCCCCGCCGAATGGGCGACCACCTTCGCCGCCCTCGTGGACGAGTACCCGGACCTCGACTTCGTGATCGCCGAGTACTCGGCGGAGCAGCGCGCCGCCAACGACGTGATGTTCCAGCTCCCCAACGGGCGCGGGCTCGGCACCTTCAACTGGGATCCGACGCGCTTCTACGAGACGCACCCCAACGTGCCGCTCTTCACCACGGACGGCGAGTGGAACGACTTCGTCACCATCCCGGAGCGCATCGGCCTCTACGATCAGATGGCCCAGGACTACGGCCTCCGCCCCTGATCGGACCTGATTTTTTCTCGGCCCTGCCCCCGCTCGGCGTCCGCTCCCGCGGGCCAGCACCGCCCGGCACGCCCTCTGCGGCCGCGCGCCGGATCAGTCGTGCGGGGCCGTCACCGCGAAGGGCTCGTACTTTTGGGCGCGGGCGAGCAACGCCGATAGCTTCGGATAGGAGTCGAGGCTCAGGCGGCGCCGAAACTGGGTCCACGCGAGGAAACAGGCGAGCCGGAGCACCACGTCGTCCGTCGGAGCCGACGCCGGGACGGGGAAGGCACCGTCCACGAAGGGGGCGTCCGCCTCGAGGGTCCGCAGGCACGTGTCGATGCGGGCGCGCTCCCGCTTCAGGTAGGGGCTCTGCTCCGGCGTGATGCCGTCCCGCTCGAGGACGAAGAGGTTCACGGCGGCGCCCAGGGCCGTGTCCACGAGGCAGAACCGATCCAGCGCGCGCACGTCCGGCAAGAACGGTTGCCCGGCGCGCTCCCGCAGGTACCGGATGATCGAGGCGGAGTCCGTGAGCAAGAGCTCCCCATCTTCCAGGAACGGCAAGCGCTTCGTGGGGGAGCGGACCGCGCTGACTGCCGAGTCGCTCTCGACGAACTCACACTCGGCGCGCGTCTCGAGGACCGCGATGCGGCAGTGGCGGACGAACGGTGACGTGTAGCTACCGAAAAGTTTCATGGCGGACACAGGGTCCACCCAGCGGGGCCGTCGCTCAAGCCCCTGAGCGCCGTTCTTCCACCGGGGGCCTGCGAGGGCGGAGCACGCTCTCGGGAGCCCGGGCCCGCCGGCCCGGCGGTAGGGGCCTCCGTAAGCCTCCCGCGCTCGTGGGGAACACCGAGAGGTGGTACGTCCCTGGAGCGCCCTGCAAACCGTCCCCACACCCTGGCCGTCCGCCAGCGCGGTGCGGGCGCCCGCGAAGCTGACGCTCTGCCCACGATCTGCGAAGCCCACCATCCGCCACGGGAGAACCAGTCCATGCTCACCGTCCGCCACGCCGAGGACCGCGGCCACGCCGCTCACGGATGGCTCGAATCGCGCCACACGTTCTCGTTCGCCGACTACTACGATCCCGCTCACATGGGCTTCCGCAACCTGCGGGTCATCAACGAGGATCGCGTCGCGCCGGGGCGCGGCTTCGGGGCCCACCCGCACCGGGACATGGAGATCCTCTCCTACGTCCTCGAAGGCGCCCTCGAGCACCGCGACTCCCTCGGCAACGGCTCGGTGATCCGCCCCGGCGACGTGCAGCGGATGACCGCGGGCACGGGGGTGATCCACAGCGAGCTCAACGCGTCCCGGAGCGAGCCCGTCCATTTCCTGCAGATCTGGCTGCTGCCCTCCGCCTCGAGCATCCAGCCCGGCTACGAGCAGAAGACGTTCTCGCCCGAAGAGAGCGACGGGCGCCTGCGGCTCGTCGCGTCGCCGCAGGGGCGCGACGGATCCATCACCCTCCACGCGGACGCCGAGGTCCACCTCGGGCGCTTCGACGCGGGTCAAAGCGCCCGCCACGAGCTCCCGCCCGGGCGTCACGCCTGGGTCCAGGTCGCTCGAGGACGGGCGCGGGTGAACGGACAGGAGCTCTCCGCCGGCGACGGCGCCGCGATCTCGGGCGAACCCACGATCGAGCTGGAGGGCCTCGCCGGGAGCGAGCTCCTCCTCTTCGATCTCCCTTGACCCACTCCCCGACACCCCAGGCGCGGGCGTCCTGGTTCGTCGAGACACCGGCGACGCCCTCGCCCCCCTCGACCCACTCAGGATCCCCAAGGCATCCTCGTTCAGATAGGCTTCTCTCCCATGACACTCACAGCTCTCCAAGGTCCCCGGGGCACGGGCGCCGCACCGCGCCGCCACGAGCTCCCCGCGCTTTGCCTCGCTCCTGCGCAGGAGGTGACGCCATGAGCGGCGCCGCGACGAAGCCCCGGCTCGGGATCGTGGTCACCAGCACCCGAGAGAAGCGCGGCGGTCTCGCCGTGGCCCAGTGGTTCGACGCCTTCGCCCGGGCCCACGGAGGCTTCTCCACGGAGTTCATCGATCTCCTGGCGTTGAACCTCCCCCTGCTCGACGAGCCGAACCACCCGAGGCAGCAGAACTACGAGCGCGACTACACGAAGGCGTGGAGCGAGAAGGTGTCCGCCACGGACGCCTTCGTCTTCGTCGTCCCGGAGTACAACTACGGGATGCCCCCCGCGCTCCTCAACGCCCTGGATTTCCTCTACCACGAGTGGACCTACAAGGCGGCGGGCTTCGTGAGCTACGGGGGGCTGTCCGGCGGCCTGCGCTCCGTGCAGATGGCGAAGCCCGTCCTCACCACCTTGAAGGTGATGCCGATCCCCGAAGGCGTCGCGATCCCCTTCTACACGCAGCATCTCGCCGAGGACGGCACCTTCAATCCGGGAGAGAAGGCCGACAAGTCCGCCACGACGCTGCTCGACGAGCTCCTGCGCTGGACCACCGCGCTCGCGTCCCTGCGTCAGTGACCCGAGGGGGGCTCATCGTGGAGCCCCAACGCGCCATTCCAGGGGCCCGGCTGCTTCGCGTTCTTCGGCAGGAACTCGGGCCAGCGGCGCTCGGTGAAGCGGTAACGACCGCGGCTGAAGGAAAAGCGCGTCTCCAGCAGCGCGGGCCCGGGGGGCACGAAGCTCTCCAGCTGCACCAGGAGGTCACGGGGCCCGCGGCGGGCCCGGCGCTCGAGCTTCCAGCGGGCGCCCCGCGACGCCACGGCCACCATCGGCCGCTCCTCGCCGCGAGGCCCGAGCGCGAAGATGGCCGAGAGGCGCCCGCCTCGCACCTCGAAGAAGACCGTGCGCGGTCCACACCAGTGCCCCTCGGGGCAGCTCACGTGTTCCGTCGCCAGGAAGGTGTCCGTGCCCGCCCCGAGATCCTCGATCTGCACGCTGACGTCCGGGTAGAGCGTGTGCTCGTCGAGCACCGCCCCGCGCGCGTCACGGAGGGTCAGCGCGGCGCCCGCGCGCGGCGCGTCGGCGTCCGGCCAGTAGCCGCGCGCGCTCCGGGGGGAGCGGGCGGCGGAGGCGGGATCGACGAGCACGAGGAGCTCCCCTTGCACACCGTGGCGCTTCACGCTGAGCGGGAACCGCTGCGTCCGCACCAGCTCCGTCGCCACGCAGCGCCCGACCCCGCCGAACCCCGTCGGCGCGAAGCGGCAGCGCCCCTGCTCCCGGCACAGGGCCGTCGCCGCGCAGTCCGCGTGGGACTCGGCGCCGCAGCGTGGGCCGAGGTCGTCCTCGAGCAGCCGGCACATGCCGTCCTCGCGGCACGCCGGGGTCGCCGCGCAGGGCCCCGCAGGCGTCTCCGTCGCCTCCGACGCGGAGGCGCCCGGATCCGGCGCGCCCGGCTCGGCCACGCCCCGCTCGAGTCCCGCGTCGGGCTCCACGCCGCCGCGCTTCGACTCGGACTCGCCGACCCTGGACGCCGCGCCGTCGCGCCGCGCCTCCTCGGAGGGCGCCGGGGCGGCCCCGGTGAGCCGTGACGGGTCCTGGAGCCGCGCGTAGACGGCGATCGACGCGGCGGGCGCGAGGATGACGACGCCGAGCACCAGGCGCGGCCACCACCGCGTCCAGCCCTTGCGACCCTGTTGCCGTGCGTGCGTCATCGGACTCGCGCGGGTCGTCGCCCCGCGTCGGTCCATCTTCCCCCGCGACGCGCCGAAGCTGAAGGCGCGGCCTCGTCACGAACCGCGCCCGCTGCGCGGCGGCGGTTTTGGGCCAGCCCACGAGAGGCTGCCCCGATCAGTCACCCACCGCGGCCCAGCGCATCGCCGCGTCGCTGTCCTCCGCGTCGAAGGACCGCGCCCGGATCTGCGGCACGATGCGATCGGCGACCCGCGCCAACGAGCTCATCCAGCGCTTGTTCGTCACCAGCGCCGCCCGCTGGAAACGTCCGCGGCGCTTCCAGTTCTTGGCTCCGTACTGGAGCCGCTTGCGCAGCGCCGGGAGCGTGATGCGCTCGAAGTCCGTCGCGTCGACGTAGATGCCGATGCGCTCGCGGGTCTGCAGCTTCGTCTCCACCTCCCGCACGAGCTCCTCGTAGTCGTCCTCGCTCACGGTGCCCGCCAGCCGGAACGCCGCGACGTGCGCGGGCGCGCTCAGAACCTCGATCATCGTCCCCCCTCTCGCTCCCTCTCCAACCTAGACCCTCGTCCCCCGCGCGCAACCGGGCGTGCCGCGCGCCCCCCCCCACGAGACCACCCCCTCCGGGTCTCGTCCGCCCTCCCCCCTCTGCCTCCCCGCCTACGCTTCCCCTCCTCCTCGGCCCCCAAGGGCCGCTGCCGAGTCCGAAGTGGCCCGCGCCGCCCGTGCCCGTCCAGTGCCTGTCCAGTGCCTGTCCAGTGCCTGTCCAGTGCCTGTCCAGTGCCCGTCCAGTGCCGTCCAGTGCCCGGACCGCTCCCGGGCATTGGATGGCAGGGCTCAGGCCCCCCGAACCGACTCCGCGCCGCCCCCGCGGCGCCAGCGCCGCCGGGCTCCCCACAGCACCGTGGCGAGGCCGATCCAGGCGCCCCCGAGCCCCGGACCGGGACCGCCGACGGAGCAGCCCACCCGAGCCGCCGGCGGCGCCGCCCCCGGCGGCTCCACCTCGTCCTCGAGGGCCACGTTGTCGATCTGCAACAAATAGCTCACGAGCTCCTGGCGCTCGACGTCGCTGAGGGACGCCGTCGCCCCGTGGCGGTCGTCGGGGTTGCGATCTCCAATCACGTCGAAGAGCGTCGCCGCCGAGCCATCGTGGAGGTACGGGGCGGTCTCCCAGAGCCCGCGCAGGGTCGGCGTGTCGAGTCCCTCCAGGGTGTCACCGAGGCGTTGCCCGGAGGTCGGCCGGAGGGTGCCCACGTCGTGGAGGTTCCCCGTCGGGCTGTCCGTGAAGTCCGGGCCGCCGTGGCAGTCCGGGCACCCGGCGCGTCGAAAGACCTGGAGCCCGCGCCACCCCTCTGGTGTCAGCGAGCCATCGGGCGCGCGGAAGGGGCTGGGGTTCACGCGGTCGAGGGACGCCACGTACGCCGCGAGGGCGTCCAGCTCCGCGCTGAGGCCCGCCTTCGAGTCCCCCAGGGGCGTGTCGCGGGAGCCCTCGGAGAACTGCTCGTCCGTGAGGAACCCCTCTCCGCCGAAGGCGCCGCGGATGTCGTGCTCGAAGTCCTGCAGCTCGTCGAAGTTGGCGCTCCAGTGCAGCCGCCCTTGGCCGGTGCCGCGCCGCCCGAGGAGCGAGGTCGTGTTGCGGAGGCCCTCACCCCGGTCGGTGAAGTCCCACACCATGCCGTCCTCGAAGCCGTCGAGGTGACAGCTCGCGCAGGAGATGTAGCTGTCCTGGCTCATGCGGCGATCGGCGGCGTCGTAGAACACCTGCTTGCCGAGGAGCACCTCCGGCGTCAGCTTTTCGGCGGAGGACACCTCCACCTCCGCCACGACGTCGAGCGCGAAGCTCACGGAACTGAGCACCTCGGACGCGTCGAGGACGACCACGCTGCGGGAGAGGAACGAGTTGACGTAGAGCCGCCCCGCGTCGTCGAGCACGAGCCCGTCCGGGGCCTTGCCCAGCCCCTTCGCGCCTCCGACGACGCGACCGTCGTAGGCGTCCAGGATCTCGACGCCGTCGTTGCCGAGGAGCCCGACGAACGCGTAGTCACCCAGGGGCGAGAAGGCGAGGCTCAGGCCCAGCGCGCGGTTGTTCAGATCCACGCGGCGCCCGAGCACCTCGGCGTTCTCCGCCAGATCCACCAGGGACACGATCGAGCGCACGCTCGTCTCGAAGGTCAGCGGGAGCCCGTCCCGCGCGCCCCCGCGCAGGACGTTGTCCTTCTTGGAGGGCACCCAGAGGAACGTCCCGTCAGGGCTGGGCACCGCCGAGCGCAGGTAGTTCGGCACGCCGCGCGCGGACGCCTCGGTGTCCGGCCCCGGATCCATCGCCAGCCGGAACGTCCGGACCACCTCGAGGGAGTCGGGGTGGACCTCGAAGACCTGGCCCTCCTCCGCGTTCGAGATGAGCCGGGTCACGAAGAGGCGCTCCCCCGCGGCGTCGACGGCAACGCCGTTCACCCAGGGGCCCACGGGCGCGCGGCGCACCGCGCGGCTCGCGAGATCGATCTCCGCGATCTCACCAGTGGCCTGCAGGGTGACGTAGGCCTTCTCGCCTCGAGGGCTCATCACCACCCCGAAGGGCTTGGTGGCTCGCGGCAGCTCGATGGTGCCGAGGCTGCCGCCGTCGACGTCGAGGACACTCACGGAGGCGTCGTCCTGGTTCACGACCCACAGGGTGTCGTCGGGGGCGACGGCGAGGGTCCGGGGGTGCTTGCCGACCGGCACCTCGAAGAGGAGCTCGAGGGTCTCCGTCGACAAACAGCTCACGGTGTCGTTGTCCGCGTTGACGTTGCAGACCCGCCCCGCCCGCGCGTGATGGACGATGGTGGACGCCGCCGCGGGCGGCCGCTCGGGCAGGGGGCGGTGCACCGTCTGCAGGAAGCTGTCGCTGCGGACCGCGCCGGTCTCGTCCTTCACGACCACGATGACCGGGTAATGCCCCGGCGCGTCGTAGACGTGGGTGACGGTGCCGCTCTCGCTCGGCTCGCTCGCGTTTCCATCCCCGAAGTCCCAGGTGAACGTCAGGGCGCCCGTGCCCACGCCGTTCGCCGCGAACTCCACGGGGGCCCCCACCGGGTGCGGCCGGTTCACCCGCGCCGCGACCCCGATGGCCGCCGCCTGGCTCGCGAACAGCCAGACGGCGAGCGCCCACCAGACGCCACGTCGGCTCATGCCCGGCGTGCGCTCCGACGCCGCGCGAAGCCAGCGCAGAGGAGCCCGAGGCCCCAGGCCGCGCCGGCCCCGCCACCCGCGACACCTCCCCAAGCACATCCTCCCCCCGAGCTCCCCGTGCTCGGCACGTCGGCGCCGACGCTCGGCGCACCGCCCGTCGCCTGGCCTCCGCTGGGCGGCGGCGTGGTGCTCGGCGTTCCCCCCGTCGCCATCCCGCCCCCGGGCGCGCCGCCCGTCGCCGGCTCCGGCTGCTCCGGTGGCGGCACCACGATGGACTCTCCCGTCGAGAACCGGAAGAGCACCTCTTCGGCGAGGGCGTTGCCCATCACGTCGCTCACCCCGCCCGCGGGGAGCACGACCTCGTAAGTCGCGTCCACCTCGAAGGGCTCGTTCGGCTCGAAGGAGAGCGTGTTGAAGGCGTAGGTGTAGATGCCGTCGAGCGGCTCGCCCCCCGCAGGGCGGATCGAGACGTTCTGCGTATCGACCGTCTCCAGATCGATGTAGTCCGAGAAGACGATGCTGACGCGCGCCTTCGGGGAGACACCGGTGCTGTCGCTCTTCGGGTAGATGGACTGCACCTCGGGCGGGCGCGTGTCCTGGCCGCGCTGGTGGCAGAAGAAGGCGCTGCCGGTGCCGTGGTCGTTGCCGATGAAGATCAGGTTGCCCATCGGCGTGACCTGGCCATGGTCCGGGTTGGGGCGACCGAGCGTGCCCTCGCCGACGACGACGGGGTTCTGCTCGTCGCTCATGTCGACCTTCACGACGTTGTTCTGGCGCCCCAAGAACACGAACTCGTCCTGGGCGGCCGCGTAGAGCTGGTCCTGGCCGATGGGGGCGTTCTTCACGAGCTCGATCTTCGTGGGATCCGCGAAGGAGTGCGTGAGGAAGTCGCCGTCCCGCCCCGCGGCGTAGATGCGATCGTTGCCGCCGACGACGATGGCGTAGATGCGCGGCAGATCGCGGAGCTGCGCGAGGAGCGCGGGGTCCTCCGGCTCGCTGATGTCGAGCACCGCGTAGGCGCCCCCCTGGTCCATGTTGCTGATGACGAGGTAATCCCCGAGAGCGAAGAGCGGGCCGACGCGGAAGCCGCCGGTCGAGCTCGTCGGCACCTCCTTCACGAGCTTCGGGGCCGTGGGATCCCCCGCATCCACGACGTAGATGCCGCGGTTCGCTCCAGCCACGTAGAGGTAGCGGCCCTGCCACACGGACTGCCAGGCGACGTTCTCGTAGTCCCCGCCGTTGACCCCCGGCAGATCGATGTGCCCGATGCGCTTGGCGGCGAGGGGCTCGGTGAAGTCCCAGAACTGCATGCCGCTGATGGTCTGGAGGGCCATGTAGTGCTTGCCGTCGATGAGGGCGACGGGCATCGAGTGGGCCTCCCGGAAGACGTCCGTGTCGGAGTTCTCGATGTGCTTCACCTCCACGGGCGATTTGGGGTTCGACACGTCGTAGAGGCCGATCTCGCCCGGCGGGTGACCGCTGTCGGGGGCGAAGATGGTCATGAAGTAGCCGCGCACCATCACGGCCACGTTCGTGCCGTTCGGCCCCTGCGGGTTCTGGATGAAGGCGAAGGGCTTGAAGTACTCGTCGCCCCCGCAGTCCAGGTTCCCGAGGCCCGGCCCCGGCGCGGCGTGCGCGAGCGTCGGGAAGAGGGTCGCTGCCGCGATCAGCCCCGCGGCGCGCCACGCCGTGCGCCGCCAGCGCGTCCCCTTCGCCGAGG
>JAAZAA010000281.1 GCA_012514535.1 Myxococcales bacterium
CTTCGTGCACCTCGGTTCCATGGGGGCTCCGCTCCGGTGCTCGCGAAAGCCTCGCCGCTGGCTATCAGGGGAGCGGCCGAGCTTGACGGGCGGCGCCTGCGCCTAAGGTATCGGGGATGGCCGTGTCTGAGCCGTGTCTTACAGTCCGTTGCCTGGGGAGGGGCTTCGTGCGTGGTTTGCGATCGTGGATCGCCGAACGGTCTGCGCTCGATGCGCGCTTGCGTGCGCTTGGTCCGGGCTCGGCGCCCGATCTGCGCTCGGCGCCACCTGGTCTGCGCTCGATGTGCGCCCGGTTTGCGTCCGACGCGGGTTGCCCCACCACCGTTCAGGCTTCGAGCGATCGGTCCGGAGTGTGCGGTTCGTCGTCGCTCCAGCTCGCAGGAGGGGCCGACTGCTCCATCGAACGCTCGAACGACCGCTCCATCGCTCGGAGTGCGTCCTCGATGCCCCACGCAGCGGCTCGGGTGCGCAGGTCGGCGCCCGCCAGCCCCTCGACGAAGCGCTGGATGGAGCCCTCCTCGACCCGGGGCTCGAGCCAGCGCGCGAGACCAGCTCGCAGCTCCCGCGGTGACAGCCGCTCCCTCCAGTCGGGGTGGGTCGCCGCGGTCAACAGCTGGTCGATCTCGGGAGGGCACTCGGGCCAAACGGATCGCAACGCGGGTACGCGCCCCCTCAAGACTTGGCCGACGAAGCTCCGCTCGTTGCGGGCGACGAAGGGGGGCCGGCCCGCCAGGGTCGTCCAGAGGGTCATGGCGGTCGCGTAGGAGTCGAGCCGTGGCCCGACGCGTCGCTCCTTCAGGTACTCGACGGGCAAGTACTGCAGCTTCCCGAGGAGCGTCTGCTGATCGGTCCGAGCTTCCTGGAGGCGGCTCTTGGCGACCCCGAAGTCCCCCAGGCGCACGTCGCCGCGCGCGGACACGAGGATGTTCTGCGGCGACACGTCGCGGTGGATGATGCGGAGCGGTACGCCGTCGGAATCGCGCGCGTCGTGGAGCGCCTCGAGGGCCGAGAGGCACTGAACGCCGATGAGGACGACGGCGCAGAGGTCCGGCCGTCTGCTTCGCAAGATGGACCTGTCGGCCAAGTCCTCCAGGGTCGTCCCGTGCACGTACTCGAGGAGCAGGTAGGGCCCGTCCCCGTCTTCGCCCACCCCGAACGTCCGCATGAGGTGGGGATGACGAACGAGGGAGGCGATCGCCGCTTCGTGGTGGAAGCGCCGGTGGACGTCCGGGTCACGGAGCAACGCGCGATGCGGGCGCTTGATGACCGCCAATCGCCCGGGCGCCGCGGCGGTGCTGCGCGCCAGATACGTGGCCCCCATGCCCCCGCGGCCGAGCTCTACGATGGGTTGGTATCCGGCGGCGGGGGCGCAGAGGGGGTTCGTGGGGTTCCTGCGGCCAAGCCCTGCAAGAGATGACTTGGTCACTCATCCAGAATAGGGCTTTGGTGACAGGGAAACCAGCTTTATCGGTGGGCGTCAATCGTCGGACACGATGCTCGAAACTCCTGCTCGCACGTGTGCGACGATGTGAGAAGGTGGTTGCCCGGGAGCATGAAAGCTCAAGCGATGTTGGCCGGGTGGGAGGCGCACGCTGAAGACGCCGCTGCCGAGTAAACGATCGTTCAGCAGCACCTTCGTGTCCTTCTCCGTGCGGACCAGCAAGTCTCCCGTGGGCGCCACTGGCTCGCTGCGTTCGAGCGAGCTCGGCGTCTCCATGTCGCCGTTGGTGGTCGTCGGGAGATTCTTGGGCGTGCGTTCGACGGTCGAGGGCGCTGGTTTCTCGGTCGAGGAAGGGGTCGGGGGCGGAGCCTTGGCAGGGGGTGGTGCCTTCGCCGCAGTGGGGTGTTGGAGGGGACCCGGGGGTTGGAAGGCCTTGAGCTCACGCTCCAGGAGACGTTGGAAGTGGGCAGCGACATCCTTCTCCTCGTGAGCGAGGTCGGCCAGGGCGCCCCACGACTCCTGAGCCACGCCCGCGGTGGCTCGCGGCGCACTGGGGGGCAGGGCGATCGTCACTCCACCCCGTGACCAGGTGTCGCCCACGGCGCTCGCCCACGCGGCCTCTTGCTTGTTCGCGGGCACGATGGAGAGCCCCGTGCCCAGGACGACCACCACCAGGAGCCCGAGCAGCTTGAGGCTGCGCCGGGCCCTTGGGGATGACTCTGCCAAGGGTCGTACGCGGGGGGTGGGATCGTCTTCGAGCCAGGAGAGCTCCAGCGGTCCCTCGGAGTCGAGGGCAGGCGGGGCGATGATGCAGGTCGTCGACGCCTCCGTTTCGGGCCAGGGCCCCTTCGCGTCGTCCAGGATCGTGTCGACGGTCCTGACGGCCTTGTGCACGCGCAGATGACCCGACTCGCGGCGGAGCGCCACGAGGCGCCCGAGCCATGCGTTCACCGCCTCCGGAGCCTCTCCGGGACGATATCCGCTCTCCCGCTCCAGCGCTCCGCGGAGCTCCCCCAAGGACACGATGCCCGGCTTCGACAGCAGCCTCATCGACAGCTCGGCCAACGACTTCGGCACGTTGGGGTTGAGGGAGCGGGGGTCGGGGACGCGCCGCCGATTGACGGCGTAGAGGGTCGATTTGACCTCGTAGCGTCGAAAGAGCCGATACCCGACCAAGAGCTCCCAGAGCAGCACGCCGAGCGCCCAGACCCGTCCCGCGTCCCGTTTCTCCGCGGGACGCATGTCCTCGGGGAGCATGTAGGCCAGATTGTGCTCGATGCTGCTCCACGGAGAGCCCGTGGTGACCGCCCGCAACCAGGTCCACGCGGGGTCCAGCACCCGCACGGAGCCGTCGAACAACACGAAGAGATCGTCGGGCGAGATCATGTCCGGTCCGAAGATCGGGTGCTGGAAGCTTTCGCTGCCGCGCAGGGCCAGGCCCCGCGCCAGCTCGGCGATGATGAACGCGCAGACGCGATGGTGCTGCGGCGTGGTCGTGATCTCCTTGTGGAGGGTGACGGCCTTCACGAGCTTGCTCAGGTTTTCTCCGTCGAGGTAGGGCGCCACGGCGTAGACCTCCCCGTGGAGGAGGCCCACCTCCTGGATGGCGCACACCGGATCTCGGCGTGACGGGAACCCGCGCAAGGTGCGCCCGATGTCTCCCCAGACCTCCGGGGACACCTTGCAGCCGTGGAAGATCTTCACCACGCAAGGTTCTCCCGTGTCCTGATGGAGCGCGCGGAACGCCCGGATGGAGCTGCCGAGTGGGTGGACCAGGCGATAGGACCCAAAGGTCCTGTAAGACGTCGTGTTCATCACATTCCTCCTTCGTCAATCACGGGCTCGGACGCTGGGTTCAGGCGAAACTCCACCCGGCGGTTGGTCGCGTGCGCGGCGGGTGTGTCGCCAGGGACGATGGGTCGCGACTCGCCGAAGCCGCGCGCGACGAGCCGGTTCGCGGGGACCCCCGCGTCGATCAAGAACTGTCTCACGCTCTCGGCACGACCACGGGAGAGCTCGAGGTTGTACGCATCGGAGCCACGGCTGTCGGTGTGTCCCTCGATCGACACGACGCCGATGTCCGCGCGGGCGCTGATGACCTGCGCGATCTCCGCCAGCAACGGCTCGCTCCGCTCCTGGATCTTCGTGCTGTTCGTCTCGAAGAAGATGGGCTCGAGGGTAGCGATCTGGCCGTCCTGCACGCGCACCTTGTCAGGGCAGCCGTCCTCGTCGTCGATGCCGTTGAAGGTCTCGGCGTCCATCGGGCAGCGGTCCTCCGCGTCCGGGATGCCGTCTCCGTCGTTGTCCGGATCCGGGCAGCCGTCGTCGTCCTGGAAGCCATCGAAGTCCTCGGGCTCGAGGGGACAGGCGTCGCGGCCATTGGGGATGGAGTCGCCGTCGGCGTCGAGGTGGGGGCAGAGGCTGGGATCGGCGTCCTGTTCGGAGCGGCAAGGATCTTCGGCGACGGGATCGGGCGCTCGCGCGACCTCGACGGGTCGCGCGGGCTCTGCGGGGGGCTGTTCTTGGTAGGGCTGCTCCTGGCGGGGAGCCGCGCGCCACCGCACGCCGCCCGTCGCGAGCACGCGAACCTTGGGGCTCCCGACGCCTTCATTCAGGCCCGGGCCAGCTCCCGCCGCCAAGCTGTACGACCCGGGCGCCCAGCGCAGCCCGAGCAGTCCTCCCAAAGGCGTGACCCGTTCACTCAAGACACTGTCGAAGGTCGTGCGCCCCCCGAGCTCGACGACAGCGGCCAGCGGACCCCAGAAGGCCCAGTTGACCCCGGCGCCGAAGGTGAGCTCGTGTCCGGCGGTGACGTCGCCCAGGGTGCTCGCCCGTCGAAAGCGAACACCCCCGTTGAGAGCGACGAAGCTCCTGTGGTCCTCCCCCCAAGACTTGCCCAACAGGATGCGAGGATTCCCAGAGACGGCCTCGTCGGACACCAGCTGGTCGCTGTCACCAACTGGTAGGGTCACCGTGCCCGCGAGGCCCAACTCAAAAGGGGCGTTGGCGTCCAGGAGCGTCATCCGAGCTTCCAGCGCGGGATCCCCGAGAGAAAAGCCGGTGAGGTCGGTCGTCGCTCCTGGTCCGTCACTTTGGACGTACAGCGGCACCATGGCCGCCAGATGAAAGCGATCGAAGAGCGCGATGCCTCCGCTCACGTACAGCGCGGACTGGCTCTCGATCACCGTCGTGCGCGCTCCCGAGGCGAGGTCTTCCTGCACCAGCGGGTCGCTGGCGTAGGCGCCCATCACGCGGACGAACGGGCTCAGGTGGTCCATGGGAATCGCGGCCCGCTCCGTCCAGAGGAGGTCCTCCGGAGCGAGCGGGACGGAGTTCGAGTCGATCGAGAAACCTTGAGCAGACGCGGGTCCGCTCACCAGCAAGGGGACGAGGAGCCCGACGAAGAGGGCGCTCGCCGTCAGCGAGCCGGCGCGTCGCCGTCGCGCCCAGAGCAGCCCCGCCACGCAGACGATCAGCCACGGCAGCAGTGTGCCGTTCGCGCGCTGTCCGCTGGTGGAGCAGCCTCCGCCACGATAGACGCTGCCTCCCTCGTCCTTGTCGCCCTCCAGACCGCTCCCCGAGGACGCCGCGCCAGAGCCGCCTGCTCCGTCCGGGTGAGTGGGCCCGTCTCCGGAGCCGCGGCCCGCCCCGTCGCCGTCCGCCGCGGTACCACCAGCTCCAGTGCCATCGCCCGCGGGGTCGTCATTTCCATCGCCGTTGCCCGCGGTACCGCCAGCTCCAGTGCCATCGCCTGCGGGATCGTCATGTCCCGTGCCGCCGGAGGACGAGGAGCTGCCCCCGCTCCCCGCGCCGTCTCCGTCATCCGCCGAGGGAGTGCACCCGGGGAGCGGAACGTGGGCGCACAGGCCCAGCGCCGACGCGCAGACATCGGCGGTGCACGGATCGCCGTCGTTGCAGTCGGCGTCCGCGTCGCAGAGCAGGTCGACGCCTGGCACGTCGTCGTCCGCGTTGCCTACGCCGACCGACAGAACGCACCCGCCGTCGAGGCAGAGCCCGATGCCGAGCGGTGAAGCGCTCTCGCACTCCGCGTGGGTCGTGCAGCCGAGCCCGGGCTCGGAGCAGCCGAGGAGGTCGGCGTGCACACACGTGCCGAGGATGCAGACGTCCAAGTTGCAGCCGACGTTGACGCCGCAATCCAGGTTGGAGCTGCACTCCAGCCCGGGCAAGGGGGGCTCCGGATCTTCGGGTGAGGTGCAGCCCAAGATGGGCAGGTAGATGCACTGCCCGAGGAGGCACTGCCCGATGTCACAGGCGAGGCCACCAGAGCACTGCTGGTCTCCGGAGCAGCCGAGCAGCTCCTGCCGCGTCTCCGCCACGGGGGCTTCGGTGGACAGGCTCCCTTCACCGCAACCCAAGACGAACAAGAACACCCCGATCCAACTACATCTCTGCATGAATCATTCTCCTTGCTCGACACGGACAAGACGATCCGCGCCTGGAGATGATTGTGGGCGAATGCAGATCACCGACGTGAGCGTTGATTTTCGACGGGGGTGTCGAGATGCGTAGAGGTGTTTTCGACCTGTCAGATTGACCGATGTCCCCGGGGTGAGAACGCCCGGATCGGACGAAATGAGGGTGCAGTTGGCGGCATGTTTCTTGCGTAAGACCTGTGTCATGCGCTGCTTCGTCAGGTCCTTTCGGGGGGACGCGTGCCTCTTCGCCTCGTTCGTTCAGCTGCTCTCCGCGCCGGCCTGGTGTGCGAGCGCTGAGCAGGCGGACGAGCAGCGGTCTGCGGCAGCGGAGTTCGACGCCGGCGTCGGACACTTCGAGCAGGGCCGCTACGAGGACGCGGCGCGCTCCTTCCTGCGGGCTCACACGCTGGTCCCGAGCGGAGACGCGCTCACGAACGCGCTGGTGTCGGCGGAGCGAGCGAGCTCCCCTGCCTTGTCCGCGGAAGCCGCGAGCCGAGTCCTCGACAGCGGGAGCGCGGATGCGTCATCGAGGGCGACCGCGCAGCGGCTGTTGGATGAGGCGCTCCCTTCGGTCGCCCGCCTGCACCTCTCGTGCGCGCCCGCACCCTGTGAGCTCGAGCTGCGCGGGGAGGCGGTGGCGTCCGGCCGACACTACTTGCATCCGGGGGCCTACCGAGTGAGCGCCTCGAACCCGCAGACGGGCCAGCGCGAGGAACGAGACGAACGCTTCGAGGCGGGCGCGGAGTACGAGCTCGCCTTCGATCTGGGCGGCCCGCAGCCGCAGGTGCAGCCGCAGCCGCAGGTGGCGGTGACCCCGTCTCCGGCGCCCGTCGAGGCGCCGCATCCTCGGACGTCCCTGCTGACGGAGGCGCCCCGCGATGTGACCGGAGAGTCCGTGCTCGTCGGCAAGGACACCATCTCGTACGTCGCCGTCGCCACCACCGCGGCGCTCGTCGGCGTGACGGCGTGGAGCGGGATCGACACGCTCCGCTACCGATCGGCGCTGGGGGGCGAGGCCTCGCAGGCGGAGATCGACGAGGTCGGCTCCAAGATCCGCCGCACGGATCTGCTGCTGGGTGTGAGCTTCGCCTCCGCGCTGGCGACCACGGCCTGGTTCCTCTGGGGCACGGACATCACGACGGCGTCCGGCGGGACCCGCCTGGACGTCGCCGTTCACCCGACGGGGGCGACCCTGTCGGCGAGGGGGGCGTTCTGATGAGCTCGGTCGTGACGTCGTTCAAGTTGCGCGAACTCTTCCCCATCGGCAGCGGCGGGATGGGCACGACCCACCTCGCCTGCATGTCGGCCATGGGAGAGTTTCAGCGCTTCGTCGTCGTCAAGCGTCTCCACGAGCACGCGCTCCACGACGAGGGGTCCGAGCAGCGCCTCTTGGCGGAGGCTCAGCTCGCCGGGTTCGTCCACCACGCCAACGTCGTGGGCGTGCAGCACGTGGGTGTCGACGAGCGGGGGCTCTTCCTGGTGCTGGACTTCGTCGACGGCGCCTCCGTGCGAGAGCTCCTGCGAGCGGCTCGCCCGGGCACGATCCCCGAGCCCATCGCCCTGCGGTTGATCCTGGACTGTCTGGCGGGGCTGCAGGCGATTCACGATGCCACGGA
>JAAZAA010000282.1 GCA_012514535.1 Myxococcales bacterium
ACTCCCGCGACCCAGAGCGCCGCGACCTCGACGACGTCCCGGATCCGGCCGAACGTCCCCACCGAGGGCCAGCGGATGGTCCAGCGGATGGTCCGCGCACGTTCACGGGCGGGGCGCTGCGCTGGGTTGGTCGGCGACGGGCTCGGCGGGGCGAGGGCGGGCTGGGGGAGCGACGATGCGGCCCGCCTGGAGGGGCACGTTCCTCGCGCCGAGCCGCTCCGCGAGGCCCTGGGCGTGGCTCACGACGACGACGATGGCGCCCGCGCGCCGCTCTTCGCTCACCACCTGCTCGAGGCGCTCGCTGCTCGCGGCGTCGAGGCCCGTCCAGGGTTCGTCGAGCAGCAACAGGGACGGGCGATGCACGAGGGCGCGGGCGAGGGCCACCCGCTGCCGCTGACCGCGCGACAGCGTCCCCACGCTCCGATCGGCGAAGCGCTCCAGAGCGAAGCGCTCCGCGACGCGCTCCCAGGCGAGCTCCGCCGGGACCCCGAAGAGCCGCGCGGCGAGCTCCACGTTCTGCCGCGCGGTGAGCTCGCGATAACAATGGGAGTCGTGGGAGACCCAACCCAGCTGCGCGCGCACCAGCGGCAGATCGAGCGCGGCCCCGTGTCCCAGGTACCGCACCTCACCGCGCGTGGGCTTGAGCTGGGTCCCGATGATGGAGAGCAGGGTCGTCTTGCCCGCGCCGTTCGGCCCGGTCAGGAGCGTCACGCTGCCGGCGTCGAGGTCCACGCTCACCCCACGCAGCGCCGGCGTCGCCCCGAACAGCCGCGTCACGCCGCGCACCTGGACCGCCCGCAGGCGCTGGGTAGCCTCGCTGTGGCTCACGGGCTCGGCATTAGCACGATCGCGCCGCCTCCGGCGCTCCGCCGGCCCCGACCCCGTAAGTCAAAGGTTGGATCAAGGGGTGGACGGCTTGACCCCGACCCGATCCAGCCCAATCAATCAGCCCGCCTCCCCGCGGATCCTGGCGGGGGAAGCACGCGCGCGGAGGCCACGTCTCACTTTGCGTCAGCTTCGAGGGCGAGCCGGGGTTGACCGTGAAGCGGGAGCCGCCAATGCTACCATGTTTTCGATGACATCCACCGCAGCTGCCTTCGAACCCGAGCGGCTCGAGCGCCTCTCCCAGTTGCGCCGAGCCATCGAAGGCGCCCTCGAAGGAAAGGGCGACGTCGTCGATCTCGCGCTGATCGCCCTGCTGGCGCGTGGTCACGTCCTGCTCGAGGACGTCCCCGGGGTCGGGAAGACGACCCTGGCCCGGGCGTTGGCCAAAGCCGTGGGCGGTGAGATGCGGCGGGTGCAGTTCACGAGCGATCTGCTCCCCAGCGACGTCCTCGGGGTGTCGGTCTACGACCAGCGCCGCGCGGAGTTCGTGCTGCGCAAGGGCCCCGTCTTCTCGAACATCCTGCTCGCCGACGAGATCAACCGGGCCAGCCCGCGCACTCAGTCCGCGCTCCTGGAGGCCATGAACGAGGGCCAGGTGTCCCTCGACGGGAGCAGCGTGCCGCTGCCGCAGCCCTTCTTCGTGGTGGCGACCCAGAACCCCCAGGACTTCACCGGCACCTTCCCGCTGCCCGAGTCCCAGCTCGACCGCTTCATGGTGCGGCTCCGCATCGGCTACCCGCCCCCGCACGTGGAGACGCGCCTGATGCTCGATCCCCAGGTCGATCGCATCGAGGACGTGCCGACCCTGCTCGACCCCGAGTCGTTGCTCGAGCTGCAGCGGGACGCGGATCGGGTGATCACCGACCACGCCCTCGGCGCGTACCTGCAGGCGCTCATCTCCGCCACGCGCACGAGCCCCGCGCTCGCCATCGGCGCCTCGACGCGCGCCGGCATGAGCCTCTCCCGCGCCGCCCGCGCGCGCGCCCTGCTCGAAGGGCGCAACCACTGCATCGCCGACGACATCCACCAGCTCGCCGTCCCCCTCCTCGCCCACCGGGTCCGCCTCGCGGCCCACGCCGAGGGCTACGTCCCCGCGCGCGAGGAGGCCGAGGCCGCCATCCGCGACATCGTCAACCGCGTCCCCGTGCCGCTCTGACGCGACGCGCGTCGACGCCGGGACGCAGCGACGACACGCGTTCGTGTGGACGCTACGCGAGAAGCCAACGCGCGAGGGAGCGAGGGGCGCCTGCGGGGCGCAGGGGGGCCCGGAGACGGGTGACGGGTAGCCGTGACCCACGCACCTCGAGCTGGAGCGACGTGGCCCGGGCAATGGACGCCGCGCGACGCGTCGACGTCACGCGACACGCAGCGACGTCACACGACGCAGCGACATCACACGACGCAGCGACGTCACACGACGCAGCGACGTCATATGACGCGCGTCGACTTCGCGCGACGCATGGCCTCGCGTCGGCCGCGACGGGCGCGTCGCCCCGCCGCGTCGACGCCCTACGATGCCACTTTGACAGACTGTCGCGCCAATCTGGCGGCGAACTCTGCCACTCTGGCACTTTTCGTGCCGTTTTGGCAAATCCGGACGCCCCACCGACGCGACACGAACGCCGCCCCTGCGCCCCTCCAGGAGCCGCCCAGCGCTCAGGCGCCGTACACCAGCGGCACGGCCGCCTCCGACGCCAGCACCCGGAACGTGAAGCTCTCCTCGATGTAGAGGGAGACGGTCTCCGCCGTGTGCGTGAGGTACCCGATGGAGAAGTCGCGCCCCACGGTGAGCTCGAAGTCCCCGCCCCGCAGGCTCATGACCACGGCGCCATCGACGGCGGGCGCCCACACCAGCGGCCCGTCGAGGAGCCGCTGCACGTGCTGGATCACCGGGTAACCCGCCTTCGTGGTCGTCTGGGTGAGCCCGGTGAAGCACCTCGGCCCGAGGGCGATGCCGTAGGGGCCGTCCACCCCCGCCGAGCGGAGCTTCGCGAGGGCCTTCGCCACCGCCGCGGGGTACTCCTCGTAGTTCGGGGTCAGGGGGAGGGTCGCCCCCTGCGCCGCCTCGAAGATGCCCTCGATCCCCGCGGCGCCGTAGCCGTGGAACACGGCGCGATCCTCGGCGCGAGCGATCGCCTTCGCCGCCAGGCGCACCGGATCCAGCTCCGCGTCCCGCGCGCCGCGGCCGATGGCGTCCACCTCCGCGCGGCGCAGCTCGAAGGGGGCACGCAGCTCCACCATCGGCTGGACCAACCGGAGCGCCCCCGTGACGCCCGCCTGGGGCGGCTCCTCCAAGGAGCGCGTCCGTCCCAGCCCGAGCGCCGAGAAGGCCCACCCCTGGGGCCCCGAGAAATCGACGAGCTTGCGCGCCGCCAGCGTCACCTTGAGCGCGCTCCGCGCCTCCTCGTCGATCAGCTCGAAGGCGCGCCGCGTCAGAGGCGCCAGGCCCCGATGGAGATCGTTCACGGCGCCCCCTTCAGGCTGCCGATCCCGAGGGAGCCGCTGGCAGGATCCCCGCCCCCCTGCCGGTTCCCCGCGCTCGCCTCCTCCTGCTCCTCCTCGACCTCGAGCACGGGGCGGTCCGTGAACAGGAAGGTCCGGAGGTGGGCGTCGAGCTGAGGGTCACGCCGCCGCAACCACTCCAGCACCATGGCCGCGTGCTCTTTCTCCTCATCGCGGTTGTGGGCGAGGATGGCGCGGAGCTCCTCGTCGTCGCTGGCGTCGACCCTCTGATCGTACCAGTCGACCGCCTCGAGCTCCTCCATGATCGATACGATCGCTCGGTGTCGCTCCCTCGTCTCGGGCTTCAGCTTCTCGGGATCTTCGTGGGTCGTTGCGCTCGCGCTCGCCATGGCTGCTCGTCGGGTGGGAGGGGACGCGGTCGCTCCTCCGCGGAGGGGACGACGACGTCGCGGTGCCCGTCAGTGCGTCCCGATCCCTGGAGCGGTTAAGGGGCGAGCGGCGTCCCTGTCGGAGGCGCCCCGAGGCCCCGAGAGGACCCGTTCGGCGTCCCCGCGCCGCGCTCCGCTGGCGCACGGCTGGCGTTCAGCTGGCGTCCGGGGGCGCTCCCGACGCTCCAGGGAGCAGGCACACGACGATGGCCACGCGGGACGGGGCGGTCCGGGCGCCGCCGTGCTGTAATCCGCAGGCTGCCCCGTGAAGCGCCAGTCTCCTCCCCCGCCCCCCCTCGAAGCCGGTCCGAGCGCTTCGCTGCGCAGCCTCCTCGGTCGGCTCCGTCGGCTGCGCCCACCCCGGCGGCTCAAGCTGACCCGAGACGGGAAGTACTTCATCGGGATCACCTTCGGCGTCGGCTTCGTGGCGGTCGCCACGGCGAACAACCTCCTGTACCTGATGCTCGGGATGCTGTTGTCGCTCATCGTCGTGTCGGGGGTGCTGAGCGAGATGAGCCTCCGCCGCTTGCGGGTGACACGGCGCCTGCCCACGCGCGCCCAGGTGGGGCGCCCGCACCTGGTCGAGATCGAGGTGCACAACGACAAGCGCCGCATGCCCTCCTACGCGATCGAGGTGGAGGATCTGCGCGCAGGGCAACCCGCGGACAAGCGCTGCTTCTTCCTCAAGATCAGCCCCCGCTCGGCTCAGGTGGCCGCCTACCGGCGCACCCCCGCGCGCAGGGGCCTCGATCGGCACGTGGGCTTCCGGGTCGCCACCCGCTTCCCCTTCGGCTTCTTCGAGAAGTCCCGGGAGATCCCCTGTGAGGGAGAGCTCGTCATCTACCCGGGCGTCGATCCCGTGCGCCTCGGTCAGGACGACGTCGGGCAGCGGTTCGGGGGGGGCGTGGCCCGCGGGCGCGGCGCCGGCGACGAGGTGATCGGCGTGCGCCCCATGCGCGAGGGCGACGACCCGCGGGACATCTACTGGCGCAAGAGCACCGCGAGCACGCAGATGGTGCTCATGGAGCGCGCGCGGGAGGCGCGCCGGGACGTGCGGCTCGAGATCGACAACGTGCACGCGGACGCGCAGCCCAGCCCCGAGTGGGACGAGCGCTTCGAGCGGCGGCTGCGCCTCGTCGCGTCCCTGGCCGTGGCGCACCTGAAGCGCGGCGAGCTGGTGCAGCTGGTCACCACCCGCGGTGAGCGGGCCATCGCGGGGCCGAGCACCGGGGCGGATCCGGCGCTGCGCTTCCTGGCGCTCCTCGAAGCGCACCCCGCCGCCGAGGCCGCCGCCGAGGCCGCCGC
>JAAZAA010000283.1 GCA_012514535.1 Myxococcales bacterium
CCCTCGCGCTCGACGGATCGCGGCCCGGGCGTATCGGGCATCGAGGAGTGAAGCCGAAGCCGCGCGGGTCGAGGTCGGGGCACGCGTCCGATAGAACGCCGGGTCGACGTGAGGGGCATGACCAGCGAGCCCGGGGAGTGACGCAGATGCCGGATCCACAGTGGCGCAAGCAGGAGACCAGGCGTGAGGAGGACCAGGTGACGATCTTCCTCGAGCGGGGCAATAACGTCCAAGGGCTGATGCGCTTCAGCAACGGGGCGAACGGTTGGACGATGGCGATCTACGACGCGGAGTCGGGAGAATGTCTGCCCGTCAACGACGACGTGCTCGAATGCAGGTCGGAGAACGGCGAGATCAACGCTTGCTACGCGTCGCGGTCGCACGAGGCCATCGTGCAGCTGAGCGGCCCGGGCGGCGCGCGCATCAGCCTTCCCATGAGTATCGAAGAAGAGGAGCAGGCGCTTTGCATCCTCGGCTCGCCTCCGAAGGTAAACGCCTCCCGGGAGGACGAGAACCTGACGCCCGAGCGCACGCCGGACCACTTGCTGCTCATCGTCGAGGGCGATCCGAACGCGACATACACGCCGGGCACGTTCTACGAGACGACGGCGGCGAACCTGGAGCGCTTCTTGGTCGAGCGGCGTAAGGACGTCCCTGGGGTTCTGCAGGACCTGAAGACCGTCGCGGAGCATCTCCGAGAGTTCGGCGCGCAGAGCTTCTACGTGCAGAAGTACCCGGAGAAGGCCTACCCCGACGGGCGACCTTACCTGATTTTCAAGGGGAACCCTCGGAAGCCCGGGAAGCACTTCGGGCGGCGGGATCTCATTCGCAGCTTTGGAACGCACAGCTTCGAAAACCCCCACGTGGCTAAGGGGCGAAGAACGCTCTCCGAAACGGCGCCCGCGCTACGGTGATCTCCTTCGTCATCGTCGCCGGGATGGACGTGCTGGAGGAGATCGTCGCCGACGAGCCGAACCTGGCGCACCTCGGGGTGACGTTGGGTTCCGACGCGACCAAGCTCGCGATTTCGATGGTGGCGGGAGCGTTGGCGAGTGCGGTAGTGGTGGCGGCGGCGGGCACGTTCACACTTCCCGTAGTTGTCGTCGCTGGCGCCGGCTTGCTCGGAGCGCTTGTCGTGGGAGTGGGATTGGATGCATTGGACGAACACGTGGGCGTAACCGTGTGGCTGCAGCAACGCGCTATGGAGCTCGAAGTGGAGGTGGTGGAGTCGGTACCGAGGCCATCAACTTCCGCGGGCGACACGATCCGCCCCCCCGGGCTGCCCGACATCCCCCCGGCGCCTCCCGCGGAGCGCCAGGAGCTCTGGCGGAGATCGCGTCGGACGAGCTGTGGGCGCAAGGGTACCCGGCGGTAGCGGCGCACATGCACCGCGCGACGCTGCGCTCGATGATGTATGCGGAGGAGGAGCCCTGGGACTCCGACGGACCGGTGTGGGACGCGCTGGAAGCGGAGCTGGAGCGGCGCTTCGCAACGGACGCCGAGCGTCGAGTGGCCGGTGAGGCTATTCAGGCGGAGTACGAGCGGCTGGTGGAGGCGGATGGAGTCTGCCGATAAGCCGGCGACCGCTGAGCATCCGGCACTTGCGCTGGCGCAAGTGCCGCGGTGGGCGTGGGCGGTCGAGGGAATCAAAGCCTTCCGGTGGTGGGTTCGGTCGCAGCGGTAGTCGTCGCGCCTTCAGAGGTCGTCTCCGGTGATGAGGGGGCTGGGGTCGCCGAAGCCGGTGACGAGGAGCTCGTCGCGGGCGCGGGTCGCGGCGACGAAGAGCAGGCGCTTCTCTTGCTCGATGTGCGCTTGGCGAGCCGCGTCGTCGGGATAGTCGCGGAGCTCGAGGGGGACGGTGCCGCGGTGCACCCCGGCGACGAGCACGCAGGGGAACTCGAGGCCCTTCACGCGGTGCATGGTGGCCAGGCGG
>JAAZAA010000284.1 GCA_012514535.1 Myxococcales bacterium
CCCGGCGACGCCATCTGCGCCGCGCAGGACGGGCTGTGAAAAGCGACCGATCGGTCTCTTTCCCCCGGAAACCTCAGAGCCCGTTGATCCAGCTCTCCAGGAGGGTCACGAAGCTCGGATCGGCGTCCTCGGTGCCGAGGGGGGGCATCTGGTAGGTGGTGCCGCGGTTCGCGCTCGAGACGCGCAAGAACAGGGCGCTGTCCTGGGGGGCGCCGGGGACGATGTGGATCGTCTTGCCGTCGGGGCTGATGTCCGACTGGCTCACGTTCTTGTTCACCGTCGTCTGGTAGAACGGCGTGTCCGCGACGCCGTTCGCCTGGGCCAGACCACCCAGGGGGAGCCAGAGGCGCAGGGCGGTGCGGGCGCTCGCGCTGGCGGAGTCTTGGTGGCAGTGCCCGCAGTTGGCGTGCAGGTAGCCGAGGAGCTCCTGCTCCTGCTGGGTGCCGGGGATCATCGGGACCGTCGGCGCATCGGTCAGCAGCGCCTCGCGGGTCAGCTCGGTCAAGGTCAGCCCCTCTCCGCTGTGGGAGAGCTGGATCGCGCTGAAGCCCAGGACCCGCGCCGGGCTCTGCTCATGGCAGGCGCGGCAATCTTCCTCCGACGGGATGTCGTGGGGCGTGCCCGAGGCGTTCTGCACCCCGAGCGGGCGTGCCTCCGCGTCCGTCTGATCCTGGTTCCACTGGTAGGCCACCATCCACCAGGTGTCGTCCGGGCGCCGCTCGAGCAAGCGCGTCTCCACGCGCACGCCGTCCCGCACGAACTCCTTCCAGAGGCGCGTCCCTGGTGGGAAGACCCAGCGGTCCGGATCCGTGGTGTCGATCTGCGTGTCGGGGGGCAGGTAAATCCAACGATCCTTGCCGGCGTCGTCGGTCCACAGGGGGAAGCGGGGCACGAAGCGCTCCACACCCTCCGCGAGGGTCTCGCCCATCGCGCCGTCGGCGTACAGCCCCGTCTCGGAGAGCCACTGGGGGAACGTGTCGCCCCCGCCGGTGCCCCCGGTGGCGTCGCCGCCGGTGCCCCCGGTGGCGTCGCCGCCAGTACCGGGCCCTGCGCCCCCCGTGGCGTCGGGCGTTCCTCCCGTGCCGAGATCGGCTCCTCCCGTCGCGGGAGGGGTCGATGAGGGGGGGGGATCTTCGCCCGAGCAGGCGCCCGTCAGCGCCAGGGCGCCTCCCCCGAGCAACAGGACGAGCAAGGACGTGGGACGAGGCAAACCGCGGCGCATGGCGCGGAGAGCATAGCGCGCCCCGGCCGGACTAGCGCAAGAGGGGGAGGCGGTGGGGACCAGGAGGTGGATCTCGGTGGGCCCCCGCGCGCCGGGCCTCCTCGCGTACCCACGGGTCGGCGTCCGCGACCGCCGCCTGCGCGAGGATACGTCGAGCGAGCTCCGTCGCAGGCACGGATCTCGCCAGGTCCGCGGGAGGTGCGCCTGCCGGGTCCGTGAGTTTCGCAGAGGCCATCGAAGCCGCCGGAGCCCCCGGGTCCGCAGGTTGCGTCGAAGCCGCCGGGCCCTCGGAGCACACCGCTGGTGTCGCCGAGCCGATCGATGGGTCCGTGGGCTCCGTCGAGTCCGTGTGCTTTGCGACGTCGCGGGCGGCGTCCGTGGGATCGAGGTGTCTTCGCGCCCCTTCGTCAGCAGTGAAAGTATCCACCTTCGAAAGAGAGGAGAGGCGCTGGAGCAGCCGACCGAGGGCCCACGCGGCGTGACCGCGCACCAGGGCGCTGGGGTGGTCGCGGAGGGCGTTGGCCAGGGGGAGGAGGGCGCGTTCGTCACCGACGTTGCCCAGGGTCACGGCGGCGTTCCGTGCGAGGCGCGCGCGGTTCACCCTCCTGAGGGCGGTGCCCGCCACGAAGCGCCGATAGCCGGAGGACGTCAGCTCCAGGAGCTCGATCGGATCGGGGGCCTCCAGGCGCGCGTGGTGCCCGAGCGAGCTCGGCTGGAGGCGTTTGTGAGCGGAATGGTTGAAGGGGCACACGTCCTGGCAAACGTCGCAGCCGAAGACGTGGGCCCCGATGCCCGCGCGCAGATCCTCGGGGATCACCCCGTCGTACTCGATGGTGAGATAGGAGATGCAGCGGCGCGCGTCGAGCGCGTGGGGTCCCAGGAACGCGCCCGTGGGGCACGCGTCGAGGCAAGCGGTGCAGCTGCCACAGCCGGCTCGCGGGATCTCGCGCTGGCGCTGCCCCTGGACCCGCGCTCCGGCGGCCAGGGGGACGTCCACGAGCAGCTCTCCCAGGAGAAAATAGCTGCCCACCCCGGGCACGATGGCGAGCGTGTTCTTCCCGAAGAAGCTCAGGCCCGCCCGGGCCGCCGCGTCCCGCTCCAGGAGCGGCGCGGTGTCGACGCAGACGCGGGCGCGCACCGGGGCGCCGAGCTCCTGGGCGCAGAGGTCCGCCAGCTCCAGGAGCAGGACCCGTAGGTGATGATGATAGTCGTCGCCCTGGGCGTACTTGGCGACCCTGCCGATGAGCGGGCGCGACTCGTCGCCCGCGCCGCCCACGCTCGCTGCTCGGGACCTCTGCTCGGAGCCCGGCGCGGGGGGGGGGCGGCCGTAGGGGAGGGCGACGACGAGGCCGGAGCGGCCGCCCGGCAGGAGCTCCGCGGGGAGGTGGCGCGGCCCCTCGGCGAGGTAGCCCATCTCGCCGTGGTGTCCCGCCTCCAGCCAACCGGCGAGGTGGCGGCCCCCTTCGGTGAAGGGCTCCAGGGAGAAGACGCCGGCGGCAGCGCAACCCCTCGCGAGGGCGCCTTCGAGCAAGCGCTCCGTGAGCTGCTCCGGATCGGGCGGACGTGACGCCGTGGCGGAGCGCACCGGCAGGTGGAGCCGCACCCCGGCCGTGTCCGTGCTTTCTCGGCGCACGGCAGCCAGTTCTTGGGCCACGCCGAAGCTTACTGGCTCACGCGAGCCCTTCCAGGGGCCGGCCGCATCGTGTAGAGGAAACTCGCTTTCTGGAATAAGCGGCACTGGATGGCTGTATTGGGGCGTGTTTCCGAGCGGGCCCCGGAGCGGGTCCAGGGATGTCCTCGCGGGCTCCACGGGTGACCCTGGAGGAGCAGATCGGGGGCGGGAGCAGACCGTGATCGAAGTACAAGAGCTCTATAAGTACTACGGAGAGAAGCGAGCGCTCGGTCCCGTCGAGGCCAGCATCGAGAAGGGGGAGGTCATCGGCCTCTTGGGCCTGAACGGCGCGGGCAAGACGACGACGCTGCGCATCCTGGCCTGCGATCTCTTGCCGACGAGCGGGACGGTGACCGTCGGGGGCTGCGACGTCGTGAAGCAGCCCGACGAGGTGCGGGCCAAGGTGGGGTACCTGCCCGACAGGCCGCCCCTCTACGACGAAATGTCCGTCCGGGAGTTCCTCGTCTACGCGGCGCGCCTGCGCCGGGTCGCCCGCGGGGACGTGCAGCGCAAGGTGGATCGTGCCCTCGAGCAGACGGAGCTCGGGCGCGTTCGCAATCAACTCATCGCGACGCTCTCCCATGGCTACCGGCAGCGGGTCGGCATCGCCCAGGCGATCGTCCACGAGCCGGAGCTGGTCGTCCTCGACGAGCCGATCTCCGGCCTCGACCCGGCTCAAATCGTCGAGATGCGACGCCTCGTGCGGAGCCTGCGCGGTGAGCGCACCGTGGTCGTGTCGAGCCACATCCTCGGGGAGATCAGCGAGACCTGCGATCGCATCCTGGTCATCCGCGACGGGCGGATCGTCGCCGCGGGCACCGAGAGTGAGCTGGTGGCCCGGGAGCAGGGCCAGCGGGTGGACGTGCTCGTGCGCGGGGCGGACGCCCAGGAGCGAGCGAGCGCGCTCATCGCGGAGGTCGATCCCGAGGCGAAGATCGAGCCGCTGCCGAGCGCAGAGCCCGAGGTGGTGGCCTTCCGGGTCGTGACGAGCGGAGATCGCAGGGCGGAGCTGAGTCGGGCCCTCGTCGGCGCGGGCCTCGACCTCGTGGGACTGAGCCGGTCCGCGCGGGACCTCGAGAGCGTGTTCCTCGAGCTCTCCACGGACCTGGAGCGGGCCGGGGGTGACCCGGACGAACGCGACGACGCCGAGGGCGCGGCCCCTGCGCCCGGCGAACGGAGCGAGGTCGCGGTGCAGGAGGAAACATGAGCACGGCATTGCTGATCGCCAGGCGCGAAGGCTACGGGTACGTGCGCTCCCCGCTGGGGGCCGCGATCGTGGCCGCGGTGCTGCTGGTCAACGGTCTTTGGTTCTATTGGAACGGCCTCACGGAGCGGCGCCTGTCCGCCGAGGTCCTCCAGGAGTTTTTCTACGGAGCGAGCGGCACGACCATGGTGGCCGCGTTGCTGCTGTCGATGCGCCTCATCGCCGAGGAGCGGCAGACGGGGACCCAGGTTCTGTTGAACACGGCGCCCGTCGGTGACGGCGCGGTCGTCTTCGGCAAGTTCCTCTCGGCCTTCGGGGTCATCGCGTTGATGACCGTCCTCACGCTCTACATGCCGGCCCTCATCTTCGTGAACGGCAAGGTGAGCATCGGCCACGTCGCGGTCGGGTACCTGGGGCTCCTGCTGCTCGGGGCCGCGTCCACGGCGATCGGGCTCTTCGCCTCCGCCTTGGCTCGCTCGCAGGTGATGGCGGTCCTCCTCGGCGCCGCCATCCTGGCGCCGCTGCTGCTCCTGTGGATGGTGGCGCGGGCGGTCGATCCCCCCTTCAACACCTTCCTCGCTGCGTTGGCCCTGCACCACGAGAACTTCCGCCCGTTCATGATGGGTACCCTCGAGCTGGGCAGCGTCGCGTACTACCTCGTAGTGACGTTCTTCTTCCTGTTGGCGGCCACGAAGGTCCTGGAAGCGAGGCGATGGCGATGAGCGAGCACGACACAACGACACCTCGACCGGCGAGCCCCCGGGCGCGTCACACGGGCGAGACCGGCGCGCCGGGCTGGGTGGTCCCCGTGTACGTCGCGGGCTTCGTCCTCGTGTACCTGGGCCAGCGCGCCCTCACCGCCCTCGAGTCGGTGTCCTCCTTTCTGACCTGGCTCGGGGTGGCCCTGGCCGTCGCGGCGACCTTGGTGCGGCTCCATCCCCGGTACCGGGGGCGCGGATCACAGCGGTCCATCGAGCTCACGATGCTCTTGCTCTCCGTGGGCGGGCTGCTCGCCCTCGGTCTCTACGGGATCACGACGGAGGCGGGGCAGGCGAAGGTCGGCCTCGAGAGCGAACGGGCCCTGGGAGCGCTCACGGTCGCCTGGATCGCGCTCTTGCTGCTCAGCCTGACCCCGCTGGTCTTCGCGGAGATCGCCCGCGTCCCCATGCGCCGCGCCGAGCGCCCCGAAGGACGTCGGGTGCTCGCCGCGGCGGTGAGCGGCGGTGTGTTGGCGGCCGCGGCGGTGTACGGGTCGCTGATCGTCTTCGCCGCCGACGGCGTCGATCTGCAGGTCGACTACTCCTACTTCAAGACGAGCCGCCCCAGCGAGTCCACGCGCAAGGTCGCGGCCAGCCTCGAGGAGGACGTGCAGGTGACCGCCTTCTTCCCGGACGTGAACGAGGTCCGCAACGAGGTGTCGAGTTACCTCGCGGAGCTGTCTCGTGGCGTGCCGAAGCTCAAGGTGGCGACGCTCGATCGGCTGTTGGAGCCCCAGAAGGCCAAGGACCTGCGCGCCACGCAGGACGGCGTGATCGTGGTCTCCAAAGGGACGACCCATCGGTCGCTCCACGTGGGCACGGACATGAAGACCGCCCGCCCCAAGCTCAAGACCCTGGACCGGGATTTCCAGGACCTGCTCCTGCAGGTGGCCCGGACGCGACGCACCGCGTACCTGACCGTGGGTCACGGCGAGCTGAACGAGGCCAAGGGCGCGGCCGCCAACGAGGGCCGCGACGCCCAAGGGATCCGGCAGCTGCTGCAGCGGCAGAACTACTCGGTGAAGGACCTGGGCCTGAACCAGGGCCTCGGGCGGGAGGTTCCCGAGGACGCCGCCCTCGTGATGGTGCTCGGACCGACGCGTCCCTTCGCGCCCGAGGAGATCGCCTCCCTCGAGAAGTACGCGCAGCGCGGCGGCAAGCTGTTCATCGCGCTGGATCCCGACCTGCCCGGCGACGAGGGCCAGATCGACTCCGCGGCCTCCGCGCAGTCGCTGGCGGCGCTGGCGGGCGTGGTGGGGCTCGAGTTCACCCCGACGGTGCTCGCGAACGAGCGGCACCACGTGCGTCGGCGCTTCAACGACTCCGATCGGGTGATGCTGGTCACCTCCAGCTTCAGCTCCCACGCGACGGTGTCCACCCTCAGCCGGGGCGCGCCGCGCTCGGCGGTGGTCTTCTCCGGAAGCGGTAGCTTGGAGAAGCAGGGCACCGCCCCTGCGGAGCTGAAGGTCGACTTCGCCGTCCGGGCGCCGACGGGCACCTTCGGTGACGTCGACGGAGATTTCGCCAAGGGCGCGGACGAGACGAGCAAGACCTACAACCTGGCCGCGGCCGTGTCGCGCAAGGTGAAGTCGGAGGCCGGCGAGGGGACGAGCGAGGAGTCCGGATCGGACGAGATGCGAGCCTTCGTCCTGGCGGACGTCGACGCCATCAGCGATTTGTTCTTGGTGAAGGCGCCGAACAACCCGCTGCTGTTCCTGGATCCCGTCCGCTGGCTCGGGGGCGAGGAGAGCTTCGCGGGGGAGGTGAACGTCGAGGAGGACGTGCGCATCGAGCACACCAAGCAAGGCGATCAGCTGTGGTTCTACGGCACCATCTTCGGCGCACCGGCGCTCGTCCTCGGCGTGGGGCTCGTCCTGAGTCGCTCGAGTCGACGTCGACTGGGCGGCGCCTCCGGTGAGGGTGGTTCGTCTTCGGGAGGAAAGGCATGAAACTCCAACAGAGCCTCTGGGTGCATGGCCTCGCTCTGGTCCTCGCGAGCGGGCTCGCGTGGAAGACGTGGACGGACGAAGAGACGTCCCCCACGCTGACCCGGGATCGGGTCCAGGTGTGGCCCGCGAACGTCGACCAGCTCGAGTCGATGCGCTTCGAGTCCGAGAAGCGCACGGTGGACGTGCTGGTCCACAAGGACGAACACGGTCGCTGGTACGAGGTGCGCGTCGATCGGGAGCTCCCCAGCAGCACGCCCCACGGCCACGCTCATGGCGGCGGTGGCGCTGCCCCCCAGGCGCCCGCTCCCGAACGCAAGAAGCAGACGTTCGTCTCCGTCACGGAGGCGGAGAAGCTCGCCGAGAGCCTCGCGCCCCTGCTCGCGCTCCGCGCCGTCGGTCGTGTCGAGGGTGAGCGAGAGAAGGAGTTCGGCTTCGACCAGAACGCGGGCAGCGTGGTCGTCCGTGTCGCGGGCAAGCAGCACACCTTGGTGCTCGGCGGGCCGACGCCCGGCGGGACGGACCGCTACGCGCGGGTGCAGGAGACCGGCGAGGTCTTCGCGGTGCCCGGGGATCTGGTGCGTCGCTTCGAGCAAGCGGAGAACCGGCTCTTCGAGCGCCAGCTGCAGAACTTCGGCGATCAGGAGCCGAACCGGGTGCGCATCAGCTACGGAGACCGCAGCCGCGAGCTCGTGGCCGTCGAGGGCAAGCTCGGCGGGTGGGCTGCGCCCGACACGCCTGCGGAGCAGGACGAGACCGCGTCGAACTGGTTGGGGAAGCTCGGCCGGCTCCGGGTGAGCTCCTATCTCGAAGAGCCCAAGGCCGTGGAAGGCAAGAGCCCGGTGCTGACGGTGGAGTACTTCCACGACAAGAAGCCCCTCGGCACCGTCGAGCTCTTCGAGAGCCCGACCGCGGAGGGGACGCTCGACACGCCCGCGTCGAGCTCGGCCGCCAGCCATCCCCAGTACGTCGCTCGGTCCCGGCACGTGCGTTGGCCGGTGGAGGTCGGCACGGCGGCGGCGGAGCTGGTCCAGGATCTGGGCTCGCTCTTCGAGTGAGCGGGCTCCTTCGCGTGAGCGACCCGTCAGGCGGTGCCCCGAGCGATGTTCTGGCGATGAAATGACGACGGCCAGCCCCGGAGCTTCCGGAGGCTGGCCGTCGAGCGTCGGCTCGTCGATTCAGTCGCCGGTGATCTCGGCTTCCAGTCGGTCGAGCTCCGCCTCGAGGTTGTCGGGAGACAGGGTCCGCGCGGCCTCCTCTTCGAGATCCTCCGGCAGAGGCACGCCGCTGAGCTTCGTCTGCGGCTGCTCCGGCGCCAGCTCCGCGCGGGGCGCGTCCGTGGTGCGCTGCGCGGGGCGATCCGAAGGCGCCGCGCTCACGGGCGGCGCCGGCTCGCTCGAGGTGTCGTCCTTCTTGTCGCAGGCGGCGCCGAGAGCGAGGGTGAGGGCGCCTGCCACGAGCAACCGTGGCAACGAGGTCGTGGTGGGAAGCATCACTCGTTTCCTTTCTTCGCGGCCGGGGCGGGCGGCGTCTTGGCCTTCGTGCCGGACCCCTGGGTGAGCTCGGCGAGGCGAGCTTCGTGCCGTTCGTTCTCTTTCTGGAGGAGCTCTCGACCCTTCTTGACAAGGCGGGTCCGGCGGCTGGCCTCCGCGATCTGGATCAGGCGCTCGAGGCGAGCGACGCGCCACGCGTGCCGGAGCAGCTCACTCTGCAGCGCAGCGTCCGAGAGCTTGTCTCCATGAGCCTTCTCGAGCTGGGTGAGGCGCTCCTTGCGGCGCTCCTCGCGGTTGGCGCGGGCCTGCTCGAGGGCCTTCTCCAGCTTCTCGTCCCGCTCTGCGATCCGCTTGGGGGACAGGCGCGGACGCGGCCCCTTGCGGTGCGCGTCGAGGAGCTGCTTGCGCGCCTCTTCGACGGCCTGCGCCCGCGCGGCGGGATCGCTGCCATCGGCGGAGTCCTCGCGGGCCGCGCGGAGCGCCTCTCGGTAGGCTTCGCGAGCTTTCGCGCGGGCCTCCCGCGCCGCCGCTCTCTCCTTGTGGGCGGCCTTGTTGGAAGGCTTCTTGGCGCCCTTGGCGTCACCCTTCGCCGGTCGCGCGCCCTCCTCGGCCCGAGCCGAGTCTTTCTTCGCGGGCGCTGGCTTCTCGCCCGGAGTCGGACGGGCGCTCCCGGGTTGGCCGGGGAGTGCTTCCTTCTTCTGCGCGGGGGTGGACAGCGCCTTTCCCGGCCCGGGGCGATCCAGACGCGCGGCGGGGTTCGGGGTCCCCTTCGCCGCGGGCTGTGCGGCGCCCGGGGCGGCGCCCTTCGCGTCGTTCGGGGCGGCGCTCTGGGCGACACCGCTGGCGGCCCAGAGGAGCACGCTCACGCAGCCGAGGGCGGCCTGGCGTCGCGCTCCGCGCGTCCACCGGAGGACTCCTGGCGACGTGGCTCCGTGTCTCGGGCGGTGCACGTTCTCTCGATGTTCGTCGTTCATGGCGATGTTCTTCCTCCTCGCATCCGCGCCGTCGGCCGTGCCTCCCTCGAGGGAGCTCCGGGGACCTGGAGCCGAGGCGGCGCTCGAGCGGTGCGGCTCCGGCGGCGTACGGTAGTCCCGCGGAACCGCGGACACCATGGATCCATCACGCTTCGGAAGGTCGGACATCGGAACACCCCTGCACACTCGGTGAACCTTGGTTACGGCCGGGCCCACTGGTATGAAACCTCATCGAGAGGACGCTGGTGACACCGAACGTTTCGGACGGAGCGACACCGTGGCTGGTGGCTGCGAGCGCCGGGGTGGCGGCCCTGGGGGTGGCGGCGAGCTGGTTCGGGGCTCAGGCCGGAGCGGAGGTCATCCCGGTGCCGTGGAGCGACCTCTGGGATCAGGCCTTCGGCCCTCCCCAGTGGCGGGTGTTGGGCTACGCGTCGACGACCTTGGGGGCGGTGGCGCTGCTCCTCGGGCTCGTGACCGTCGTGAAGGGCCGGCGGGCGGAGAGCAAGCGGAGGCGCTTCGACTTCGCGGGGCTGGCGGACGGCAGCATGCGCGAGGCGCTCCTGGAGGTGCAGGCGCGGCTCGAGCAGTGCCTGGATCAGCGGGAACCGGATCTGGTCGTGGCCTTCGACGAGCTCATCCGCGGCGCCCTCAAGGTGGAGGCCAGCGATCTGCACCTGAGCCCTCAAGGGGGCGACCTGTTGGTGACGTACCGCGTCCACGGCACCCTCTACGACGTCTGCCTCGTGCCCGAACACGCCGGCCGCAGGCTCGCGACGCGCATCAAGGTCCTGGCGCGCCTCGACCCCTACGCGCGCCGTCCGCAGGACGGACGGCTGCAGCGGGAGGTCAGCGGATCGCTCGTGGAGGCCCGGGTGTCGACGCTGCCAGCCGAGGGCGGTCAGCGCATCGTGCTCCGCCTGGTGCGGGGGTCGCGGGCGGTGCCGGAGCTCGGCGCCCTGGGCTTCGAGCCGCACATCGTGGCGGCGCTGGAGGAGCTCCTCTCCAAGCCCCAGGGGCTGCTGCTCGTCACGGGACCGGTCGGCTCCGGCAAGACGACCACCCTCTACTCGGCCCTCCAGCACATCTCCCAGAGCCGGGGGCGCACCACGTCGCTGGTCACGCTGGAGGATCCCATCGAGCTCCAGCTGCCCTTCGCGACGCAGACCCAAATCAACGCGCAGGTGGGCATGAGCTTCGCGCAGACGCTGCGGAGCGTGCTCCGGCAGGATCCCAACGTGCTCATGCTCGGCGAGATCCGCGATCCCGAGACGGCCGAGATCGCCGCGCAGGCCGGCCTCACGGGGCACCTGCTCCTCACCACCGTGCACGCGAACACCGCGGTGGGGACCTTCGCGCGCATCACCGAGATGGGCGTCGAGCCCTTCATCCTCGCGAGCGCGGCCATCGGCGCTCTGTCGCAGCGCCTCGTGCGCACCCTGTGCACCAACTGTCGCAAGGTGGCGCCGCCCGACGTCTTCATCGTGGAGCGGCTGCGTCGCCTCGGGGTGGAGCACCTCCACGGTGAGTACTTCGAGCCGGTGGGCTGCGAGTTCTGCGAAGGGCAGGGCTTCACGGGGAGAACCCCCATCGCGGAGCTGCTCGTCGTGACCCCCGAGATCCGGCAGGGCATCCATGAGCGCCTCCCCGGAGAGCAGCTCCACGAGCTCGCCGTGTCGCGGGGGATGGCTCCGCTGGTGCGCAGCGGGCTCGCCTGTGCGCAGCGGGGGATCACGTCGCTCTCCGAGGTCGTGCGGGTGGTCGGGTGAAGCTCGAGGTGTTGCGCCGGGCCACGGTGTGGTGCTCGCGCGCCGCGGCGCTGGGGTTGCTCGTCGGCTCGGTGCGGTTCGGCTGGGTCGCGACCCACTGGGCCGAGCAGCGCTACGACACGAGGGAATCCGCGCCTCCGGAGTCTCCGGAGCGCCGTCGCCGCGCAGCGAACGAGGCGCCCCCCGGATCTCCCTCCGCGCCGCCTGCGTCCGGGGCGGGCCCCTCCGCACCGGCCACGGCCGGTCCCGACTCTGCGCAAACTGCCGCGCCGCCGCAGGCCCCCCCTGTCCCCCCACCACCGGCGCGAGACGCCCCCTACGAGGTGCGGACGCTCTGGGTCGATCTGGGGCCGCCTCGTTCGGAGGTGTTCGTGAGCGGCGTCCTCGTCGGACGGACGCCCTACGCCGGAACCTGGAGCTGCCGCAGGGGCGACGAGGTGGTCATCCACGTGCTGCCCCCGGGGCGAGGTGGGGTCCCTCTCGAGTCGAGGGCGGCTTGTCGTGACTCCATGCGCGCGGTGGCAGGGCGCACCCTCGGCGCGGAGGAGGTCGCCGAGCTGCTCGCGGATCCGACCCTGCCCACCTCGGTGAAGGACGCCCTCAGGCGCTGACGCGGGGCGGCTCGGCGACGCCCAGCGCCTGGGCAGCGCGAGCGGCGGCAGGTTGGGCGAGGGGGACGCTCAGGATTTCTCGCTCCGTCACCACGACCAGAAAGCCTGCGTCCCCGTCGGGGGTGAGGGGTGCGGCGCGGACCACCTCGTCCAGGGGCACCTCCCGGCGCCAGAGGCGCGCTCCGAGACGGCGCCGCTCGATGGTCAGGTTCTCGCCGACCTCCACGACAGTTCGATCGGTGGCCACGAGGGCCGCAGTGAGCACGACGAACGCCACGGAGGCGAGGGCCAAGGCGACGCTCAGGGGCGCGACCGGCACCTCGCTGCGCACCAGGAAGATCGCCCAGATGACGCTCACCGTGACCGCGATCCCGGAGAGCAAGCGGCTCACCCTCTGGTGCTGCGCGTAAGGTGAGCTGACGATGTGCGTGTCGTCCCGCGGGGGCACGCGACGGAGGCGCGGGGTAACCGCCGACACGGTGCCGCCGGGGGTGATGCGCTCGTCGAGCCAGTCGCGCACTCGCGGCTTCCCGGGCTCCCAGGCGATCCGAACCGGGAGCGCGCCATCGAGCTTCCGCGCCCAGCTCAACAGCTCCGCGGGATCCGCCGACTCGTACAGCTCGTGGCGCTGCCCCGCCGCGGCCACCGCCTCCGCCGTGTAGGAGGCCCGCGGGTGGCGCCCTCGTTCTCCGCCTGCGGCCACGAGCTCCACCGTCTCGACCCCCTGGATCGGGCGCCGCTGGAGCGTCGAGAGGATCGTCGGCCCCTCGGCCTGCACGCGAATCCGTCCCCGGCGAGACCGGCCCGTGACCACGAGGTAGGCCGCGCAGCTCCCCAAGAGCAACGCGACGGCCCATGTCACGGCGGTTCGTTCACCTAGCCAGCTCAGGGTCGACAAGAGGCCCAGGCCGATCCCGACCAGGAGCCGTGGCCGGGTCCGTCGCCGTCCGTCGAACTCGATTCCCTCGGGTGCCGCACCCATCGTGTCGGCGGCCTACCCCATTCCGCGGCGCTTCGGTACTTCCATCGAAGCCACCTCGATCCTTCAAGGTCGAAGGGCCGAATTTCAGGCCTGCAAGCCAAGACCTCGAGGGTGTGCTTCAAGTGACTAGTATCATTGGTCCGACCGGTTGGCCCACCGATTGCTATAGGGCCGGGCAGCAGCAGGCTGTGGCGCTCCCCCCCCCTCCGCCCGGTCTGCTGCTACTTTTTTTTGTTCTCCGCCCTTCGGGCCCCCTCTGCGGAACGCCTCCGGAAAGCGTTATCCAGGGGAAAAAACTAGACGCGCTCCGCTAGCGCATGGAATGGGGGGACTATGGCCATGTGCGGATCCGAAGCTCAGTGGTCACCCCGGCTGGGCCGTGGGGGCCCCCGTCCCGACCCTCAGACTGGAAAGTTCGAGTCAAGGTCCCGGCTTCTCGGCCGGACAGGTGGAGCGGCCCTGCTCATCGCCGCCCTCGGTGCCTGTGAGCGCTCCCCGAGCGAGGGCGGGACCGAGGTCCCGGAGGCGGAGCAGCAGCCCACGGACGGGGCCGTCGGGCTCGCTCGCGCCACGCCAGCTCCGGGATCGGTCGAGGAGGGCGAGCGCCGCGCAGGGCCGCCGGAGCCTCGGCACGTCCGCCTGGACGGTTCGTCGGAACCCCTGGCCGTCAACCACGTGAGCACGGGGCCCCGGGTGTACGCCAAGAACCTCCGGGTCTGGGTCCACGAACGGCCGGACGGCAGCTCACGACGCCTGGGCTACCTGAGGGTGGGGGCGTCGTCACCGACCAGTGAGAGCGCCGCCGGGTTCGCGGGGTGCCAGGGGGGCTGGTATCCGGTGGAGCCAGCGGGGTACGTCTGCGTGGGGCGGCAAGCGACCCTCGACGGGACGGATCCCGTCGTGCGGGCCATGGAGACCTTCCGGCCGCGGCCGGAGGAGAAGCTCCCGTATCTGTACGGAACCGTCCGCAACCCCGGTCCGGTCTTCCAGCGTCTGCCAGGCATCGAGGAGCTCCGGGAGGCGGAGCCCGACGTGGACCGACGCATGCTCGAGTGGCTCGACGCGGGGGGCGAGATCGGCGCCAGCTACGCCCAGGACGTGTGGACCTGGGGCGAACCCCCGGAGGATCCCCGGGGCGCCTGGACCGCGAAGCTGACCCGAGGTGTGCCCGATTTCCTGCAGAACCACGGCATGGTGCCCAACCCGCACCTCAGCCCACGCCCGCCCACGCTCGTGCTCGATCGGATGCGCCCGAAGGTCGGCTACGCGATCCTCGACACGTTCCTCCACGAAGGGCGGCGGTATGGCCTCACCACGCACGCCGAGCTGGTGCCGACGGATCGCCTGCGCCCCATCCGAGGCTCGGATTTCCGTGGGGTGCGCATCGGCGAGGACGTCGAGTTCCCGTTCGCTTTCGTGCGGCACCCCGAAGCGAAGTTCGTCGACGCCTCCGGCGCCGACGCGGGCGCGGCGACGTACCGCGACGTGCTCCGCCTCACGGGCAAGCAGAAGTTCTTCGGCAAGGTCCTGCACTACGAGGTGAAGGACGGGCGCTACATCAGCGATCGTCACGCGTCGCGGCTCGATCCCGCCAAGAAGATGCCCGGCTGGGCCAACGCGGGAGAGAAGTGGATCGACATCAACATCACGAAGCAGACGTTGATGCTCTACGAGGGGACCACGCCGGTGTACGCGACGCTCGTCTCCACCGGGGAGGCGGGCTTGGCCTCCGCCGAGACCACGACGGCCACGCGGCGGGGCATTTTCCGCATTCATACCAAACACATCACGGCCACGATGGCCTCCAACGAGTCCGGCGAAGAGTTCGAGCTGCGGGACGTCCCCTACGTGCAGTATTTCGAGTCCGAAGGCTACGCCCTGCACGGCGCCTACTGGCACGACCGCTTCGGCATGCCCAAGAGCCGCGGCTGCATCAACCTCTCACCCGAGGACGCGCGGCGCGTCTTCCACTGGACCGACCCGCAGGTCCCGACGGGATGGCACGGCGCGCTGCTGCCGCTGCGCGGCACCGTGGTCTTCATCCACCCTTGACGCCCTCCTGGCGCGCTCGGAGGCGCCAGCGCACCCCGGCGAGCGACCGCAGGCTGGCGCCGCGCTCTCAGCCCGCGGCGCCGCCGAGGCCGCCGGCCCCACCCGAGGGAGGAGCGCCCCCGCCGCCAGCGCCTCCCATGCCTGGCTCCTGGCTGGGGCAGGTGGCCGCCTCGAGGGTGAAGGTCGTCTCCGCCCGGACGGGGACGCGCTCACCGCTGGCCTCGTCCCGCACGGTGAACACCTCGCCGGTCCTGCCCTGGCGGAGCTCGGCGGTGAGGCGATAGGTCTCGTTCAGATCGAGCTCTGCCGTCGGCACGGGCACGTCCACGGTCGCCGCGGAGCCCGTCGCCAGCTCGACCCCGTCCGCATCGAGCACGCGCGCGAAGACGAAGCCGCAGTTCGTGCTGGTCCCGCAGGTGCCCGGCGGGCGCAGCTCCCAGTCGTCCAGGCGTGAGGGGACGTCTCCGGAGGCCACGCGCACGACGAGGCGCCCGTCACAGGGCGCGGGCAGCGTGCCGCCCGGAGGGTGGCTCACCAGGCGCGTCCCGTCGTTCGCGAAGAGCTCCACGATGTCCAGCTCGGGGGGATTGGTCGTGTCGGTGGGCCCGTCCTCGTCGGAGCAGGCCGCCAGGGCGCAGGCCACCACCAAGGTCCACAGGGAGATGGCTGACAGGCGTCGTCGGAGGCTCATGGGTGTGCCTGTCGTCCGTCGGAGAGGGGAGGCTGTCAAGGCACCTCACTCTGCGCCCGGCGGCGCCGGCAGGGCCGAGTACCGACAGAGCTTCGCTTCGAAGCGGCCCGTGAGGCGCGTGGCCGCCGTGGCGTCCTCGGAGACCCCTTGGAACGACAGGAGGCCCGTCACCCGCCCGTGGATCTTCGGCTCGAGTTCGGCGATGCGGATGGCGCCGCCCGGCGCCAGGGGGAACCCGCGCCCGGGGATGCGGACGAAGGGCAGGGCGTAGGGGGCGGCGGGGTTGCGCGGCGCTTCCCGGATCGCGTCGAGCCCTGTCCACGGATAGTCCCCCAGGGCGATGCGTTTGCCCTCGGGGACGAGCACGGACACGGTGACGACGACCTCGCCCTCGGGGGGCGGGACGAACACGTCACAGGAGATTGGGTAGGAGGCGATGGTGATCCGGAGCTCGTCTGCTTGACCGGCGAGCTCCCAGTACTCGGCCAGCGCCGTGTGGGCCTCGAAGCGGGTCGTCTCCCCGCCGACCGTCAGCTCCAGCGCAGGCTTCGGCTCCGCCTGGCACCCGAGGGTCACCAGGACGCAGGCCCACGGGAGGAGGGAACGAAGGGCGGCCGCGATCACGGGGCCACCCATGCGCCGCGGGGGAGGTCACGTCAAGCGCTCCGTGCTCCGACGTCGATGGGTGACGTCGCGGCGGCGCAGCGCTCTCAGCCGGTCGCTGCCCGCCGCGCGCCCCGGAGCGGCCACGCCGCGTGGGCCACGTGGGGCATTTCTTCTCGGAAAAACGCCCGCAGCTTCGACGCCGTGGGGCGCAAGGCGGGCTCGCGACGCAGGCACGCCCCGAGCATCCGGGCGACCCGGCTGGCGATGGGCTCGCTCTCGAGCTGCGCGAGTTTGGGGGGCCACCCGTCGTGGGTCAGATGGGCGGAGACGATGGCGAGCTCGTCGGGGGCGTCGAAGAGCAGCTCGCCCGTCAACATCTCGAAGGCGAGGCACGCGAACGCGTAGACGTCTGCGGCCGGCGGGGTGGCGGAGGAGCCTTCTGGGGGCACGCCGAGCACCTCCGGGGAGGTGTACTCGAGGGTCCCGCAGCCGGGGCGGAGGTGGCGCCCGCTCAAGCCGAAATCCACGAGCACGGGGGTGATGCCGTCCCGCAGGATGACGTTGGAGGGCTTCAGATCCAGGTGACCGACGCCGACCGCGTGCATCGCCTCGAGCCCCGCGAGGATCCCGTCCAGGTAGAGGAACGCGCGCTCCATCGTGAGGGTGTTCGAGCGCAAGATGCGATCCAGGGACGCGCCCGCGATGAGCTCCATCACGAGGATCGGCTTGGGGCGCGCGGCGAGGTCGAAGGTGACGAAGCGCGCCAGGTTCTCGTGGGCGGGCAGCGACAGCAGCGCGCCGGCCTCGTCGCGGAACATCTGGAGGAACTCCTGCTCCGAGAGGCTGCGGGCCGTCGTCGGATCGTACTCGGGCACCTTGAGGGCGAAGCTCTCGGCCTGCGGGTCGTGGCGCTCCTCCTGGCGGCGCGCCAAGAAGACCGTGCTGACGCCGCCGGCCCCCAGCGGGCGCACCACGTAGAAGGAGCCGATGGTCCGTCGTGGTAGCAGCCACGCGGGGAGGGCCGCCTTGCGGCGCTCGAGGGGCAGAGCGTGGACGTCGCTGCCGGCGTTGATGGGGAGCGAGAGCGGCCCGTCCAGCACCAGCTTGACGATCTGTCCGAGGAACTCGGGGAGGGGATCCACCAGCGCCTGCACGGAGGAGGTCCACTGGTCGCCGTTCGGGGGCACCTCGCCGCGCACCGCCCGCTCCATGAGGGCGGAGACGGGGACCGCGTCCGTGACCACGGCGATGTCGTCGAGCTCCATCGAGCCATCGAGCACCCGGCGCCGCGCGCTGCGCGTCAAGGCGACGAAGTCTTCGATCGTCCCCTCGAGCTCGTCGATGAGGGTCCGCCCCGTGTGGCCCGGCTCCACGAGCTCCACCTGGCCCCGCGCGGAGGCGACGCCCTCGAGCGCCCGCGCCAGCCGAAACACGACCCGCTGCAGCGCCTCGCTGCGGTATCCGCCGCCCCCGCCCAGTCCTTGGCTGAGCTGCATGACCCGGTGAGCCGCTCGCAGCGCGCCACCGCTCGGGCTCAGGGACTGGCCGCCCTCCACCTCCAGGGCGTCGTCGGGCCCGAGCAGGCGAGCGAGGGCGCCGATGGGCCCCGACACGGACGGGTTCGTGCAGGCTTCGGCGATGGTGGCCACGGACGTGGCGTCGGCGATGCTGCTGGCGAGGACGAGGACGAGGTCGCTCGCCTGGGCCGCGCCTTCGCGCACCGCGGCGTCGAAGGAGCGCGCCAGCGTGGCGCAGAGCACCCGATGCACCGCCGGGTGGGGGGCGCTCGCCAGGCGCTCCAGCAAGGTGGCGATGACCTGGCGGAGGCGCGCCACCAGGCGTCGCTGCTCCGAATCCTGCGCCGCGGACTCGGCGTCGACCATGTGCAGCAGGACACGGAGCTTGCGCTGGTCCACCGGGATGCGCCCCGGGCTCTCGTCGCGGAGCCGAACACCGTCGAGCACCCACCGGCTCAGGCGGCTGTACAGGTACTCCATCTGCGGCACGCTCGCGTCGGATTCACCGGGGCGGCGGCCGAGGAGGAGCAGGTTGACGAGGGTGGGACGCTCGACGGCCCCCAGATCGATGTCGTGGAGCGCGGCGAGGGCCTGGGGGAGGGACTCGGCGTCGCCGGGATCGTGGGTCTCGATGAATCCGGCGATTTGGTGGGCCTCCGCGAGGGCGGCGGAGGCGAGCTCCAGCGCCCGCTTGGCGCCGTCCGTCTCGAAGGCGAGCAGCGCCGTGCGCACCTGGAAGGAGACGCTGTTCGGATCTTCGCCGCCCGGGCGAAGCTGCCGGAGCGCCCGGGCGGTCAGCGCTCGGTGCAGGGCCGACTCTCCTTTGACGCGCTCGGCGAGGGCGTCCCGCAGAACCGCCGCGGCGGCCACGCCGAACCCTGCGTGCTGCACCTCCGTCATCAGGCGCGCGACGGCCTCAGCGACGTCGGCGCGGCGGGTCATGGCGAGGCGATCGAGGAGCTCCTCCGCTCGGTCGGGCTCGGACTCCACGACGCGGGCGAGCCCCATGACCATCGTGGCGCTCAGGCCCGGATCTCGCACCGCGAGCTCGCTCTCCAGCACCGCACGGCAGGAGCGCAGCGTCTCCTCGTCGTTGTCGATCAAGGAGGCCACCAGGGACACCACGCCGCGTCGCCACTCGGTCGCGGAGAGGGACGGGTCCAGGGACGCGATCACCTCTTCCTTCGCCAGGGGATGGACCGAGGCGAGCAACCCGCGGGCGACCGCCGCGTGCCGCCAGACGAGGGGCTCCCGATCCATGAGCAGACGCTGGAACGTCGGGCGCAGGTCGTCTCCTCGGAGGACGTTCACCGGGCGGGTGTCGCCGAGCTGGTGGCGGACCACGGCCTCCCGCGCGGCGTGTTCGAGGAGCTGTGCGGCGAGGCGACGGGCGGGGAGCGCTTGCGTGGAGGGCTGGGTCAACCACTGGTCCCGGAGCTCGGCGCGCGTGGTGAGCGTGAGCGCGAGGGGAGCGGTGTTCGCCGTCGTCCCCACGGGGAGGTCGAAGCAGAGGGCGACCCGCGCCCGCATCGTCGGCGACTCCAGCGGTGACGCCGTGCCCAGCGCCATCCGGGACGCGCAGGTCACGAACGCCGTCGCCGTCCCCTCGTACAAGCGCGAGAAGACCCGTCGGCGCAGGTCGCGCTTCGTTTGCCCCGCGGGAAGACACGAGCTCAGCTCGTAGAGGGCTACTGCCGCGGAACCTGGCGCGATCCACTCCAGATCGTCCGCGAGCCCCGTCTCGATCGCCACGTGGGCCGCCCGCTCGAGCACCTGCTCGTCGAGCCCGTCGAGGGGCGGCGGCCCGAGGTTGCCCGCACTCTGGGCCAGGGCCGCGATGGCCTGCCGCCAGGTCGCCTGGCGTGAGCTCGCGGTCTCCAGGCGAGCGAGCTGGACGAGCGCCTCGGCCGGGTTGGGACGATTCCGCATGGGGATCTCCCTCCAGTTTAAGGCCCGAGAGCGAAAAGCCCTAGAATTTCTAGGGTCTCGCCTCCGTTTGGGCGCACGATGTGAGCGCGCGTCGCTGCCGATGGCGCCCGGAGCGCTGCTCGGCGGCGGGGAGCCGTGATGGGGAGTAGCGAAGGGCGCAGTGCGGCGAGGAGCGCCGGGATCCTCGGTTCGGCGACGAGGCGCCGGGCGCCCGTACGGAGGGCGCGGCGCGACGACGGAGCGTGCCGCTGCCGACGGAGCGTGCCGCTGCCGACGGAGCGTGGTGTCGAGACGGTGTTCGGCTATAGGGGGTCCATGTCGCAGCGTCCCTCCCACCCCCGCTCCGCGGTGCTCCTGCTGGCCCACGGGACGGTCCAGCACGTCGACGAGCTGCCGGAGTTCGTGCGGGTGATACGGCGGGGGGTGCCCGCGCCGGACGGGCTCCTGGAGGAGCTCCGGGAGCGATACGAGCACATCGGGGGCTCGCCGCTCCTGGACATCACCCGCGCCCAGGGGCGCGCCCTCCAGGAGGCCCTCGGCTTGCCGTGCCACGTCGCCATGCGCCTGTGGCACCCGCTCCTCGAGGACATCGCCCCGGATCTCGCCGGGGTCGAGCGGCTCTGCGTGATCCCCCTGGCGCCGTTCAGCGTGCACGTCTATCGGGCCGCCGCCGAAGCATCCTTCGAGCGCTTCCCGGCTCCGCCGGAGCGCCTCTACGCGGGGCCCTGGGGAGAGGAGCCCGCCCTCGTCGCCGCCCACGTGCGGGCCATCCAGGCCGCCGTTCCCTCCCTCGAGGGCCACGAGATCGTCCTCACGGCGCACAGCCTGCCGCTCGCTGCCCTGCGCCAGGGAGATCCGTACTGCGTCCAGTTCGAGGCCTGCGCTCGCGCCGTGGAGCGTGCCCTCGGCAGGCGTTGTCACATCGTGTACCAGAGCCAGGGGGTCGGGGGAGGGGACTGGCTCGGCCCCGGCATCGAGGAGACCCTCGTCAGCTTGGCGGAGGTCGGGGCGGAGCGCGTCGTCGTCGCCCCGATCGGTTTCCTCGCGGACCACGTGGAGACCCTTTACGACCTGGATGTGGCCGCGGCGGAGCAGGCGCGCTGTCTGGGGCTCGAGCTCGTGCGGGTCCCCGCCCTCAACACCGCCCCCGCGCTCATCGACGCCCTCGGCGCGATCGCGCGGCGCACCCTGGGCCTCGCCGATCCGGGTCCCTGAGCAGGGCCGCCGCGGCCCCGTCGTCCCCGTGGCCCGCTCCCTCGCGGAGTACTCTCACGGAACCCCCGTCGCCCCGTGAGCCTCTCGCGGGAGCCGGTCGCCCCACGACCCAAACCGACCGAAAGAGCGGCCCCAGGGGGCTGCGCCTACGTGCGAGGTGGCCGTCTGGTGTAAGGTCGGACGAAGCATGTGGACGTTTCGCTGGCGGCGCTGGATTCTCTCGTGGGTTGCCCTGAGCGCGCTTTGCAGCCTCACGGTCTCCTGCGCCTGCGCGCGGGGTCCGGTCAACGCGAGCCCGGGACTGCGCTGGTGGCTCTTTTCCACCTTCGGGGCCAACAAGATGTGCCCGGAGATCCTGAAGACGGGGGTGCCCCTGAAGCTCGACGGGCAGCCGAACACGATCGGGCGCTTCTTCCCCGACCAGTGTCACCACCAGGTGAACGATCAGGCGCAGACGGTGGCGCTCCACTTCGGGGGGACGGGATACGCCTGGACGCCCGTCGCCGGGCGCGTCGGCTTCCGAGCCACCGCGGCCGTGGAATACCGCATGGACTTCTACCTCGCGGAGGAGGGCATCTACGTCTGGGGCAAGCCCCACCGCATCCTCGCCGCACCCGAGTTCCAGATCGACGCCGTCGAGTACAAGGTGGTCGACTGGGCCTCCCGCACCCCCGTGGGATACATGGCGCAGACCTTCGGGGGGCAGATCATGGCGAGCCACCTCTCGAGCGGGTTCACGGTGGTCCGGACCGACTCGGGCGATGAGTTCGCCCTCGGGCACCTGCGACCGCCCGCACGTCCCCCCAAGCCCTTCGACCTGCCCAAGGGGCGGCGCATCGTCTACGCGAACGAGAGCATCGAGGTGCGGGCGGAGCAGGTGGACTTCCTCGGCCCCTTCGAGGTGGCGGAGGAGGAGCAGGCCCTCTTCTTCCGCTTCCGTCTGACGGGACCCGCCGCCGAAGCCCTCCTCTGGCACAAGTCCGTCGCCGACATGTGGCGGCGCAACCTGCAGGTGGGTGCTCCCCTGGGCCCGCCGCCGCAGCCTGCCCTCGTGGGGATCCCGCTTCAGCCAGGGGTGCCGCAGCAGCGCAAGGTGCCCCTGCCGCCCGGGCAGTACTACCTCGTGATCGACAACAGCAGCCGCGTCGGGCAGGTGAACCCGCCCTGGAACCCCTTGAACATGGTGGGAGCCAGCGCCGCCGTCCTCGCCTACACCGCCGAGCTCGGCGACGTGGACGACGATTTCTGACGCAGACGCCGCCGGGGCGGACCTCGCTCCGCGGCGCGCGCGCCTGGAGGAACGGCAGCAGGGGGAGCGGAGCGTTGACAGGACCCCACCCGTGGGCCAGAGATCCCGCCGTGATTGAACCCCAGGAAGTGGAGAAGCTGCTGGTGGCCGCGTTCCCGGACGCCCGCATCCAGCTCGAGGATTTGACGGGCACCAAGGACCACTACCAGGCGGTCATCGTGAGCTCGTCTTTCGCGGGCAAGACCCCCGTGGAGCAGCACCAGCTGGTGTATCGAGCTCTCGGCAGCGCCATGGCGGGGCCGATCCACGCCCTCGCCCTCAAGACGTACACCCCCGAGAGCTGGGCCCGCCTGCAAGAGCAGAAATGACCGCGCCGCCCGCGCCTCGACGGCTCGGGGCGCCCCTGCGGGGAGCGGCTCCGGGCTCGAGGAGGCGGCGACGCTCAGGACAGGAAATGACCGTCAGCGCGGTCGAAGACACGACAAGGACGCCAGACACATGGACGAAGCACTTTCCCAGCGTATCCAGGGCCTGATCGAGGGGCACCGGGTGGTCTTGTTCATGAAGGGGAACAAGATGTTTCCCCAGTGCGGCTTCTCCGCGCAGGTGCTCGGCATCCTGAAGGAGGTCGGGGTCGATTTCGAAGCCCACAACATCCTGGCCGATCCCGAGCTCCGCCAGGGGTTGAAGGAGTACTCCAACTGGCCGACGTTCCCCCAGCTGTACGTGAAGGGGAAGCTGGTCGGCGGCTGCGACATCGTGACGCAGCTGTACGAGAGCGGCGATCTCGTGCCGCTGCTGCAGCAGGACGCTTGACGTCGGGCGATCGCCCGCTCCCCGGGGACACGCCTCGGGGAGCTGCGCTTCGAGCGCCTCAGTCCCCGACGCGCCCCTCGGGGACCCGATCCCGTCCCAGGGCGTAACGGAGCCGAACCCGCGACGTGCGCGCGTCGATGTGCGCGTTGATGAGGGCGAGGCGGGCGCGGGTGAGCGCCACCTCCGCGTCGTTCACGTCCACGAGAGTCCCCTGACCGATCCGGAAGAGCTCGCGGCGTCCGCGATAGCTCTCGTAGGCTGCCGCCAGAGCTTCCTGCGCCGCGTCGAGGGTGGCGTCCGCTTCGGACACCCCTTGGGCCGCCTGGGTGACCTCCAGCCGCAGGCCCTCGATGAGAGCTCGGCGCTGGGCGCGGAGCTCGGCCATCCGCGCCTCTTGCTGGCTGGCCACGGCGTTCGCGCCGCCGATGGCCGTCGGGCGCCACGTGAGCATGACGCTCACGTCCCAGACCCCGTCGAAGCGGTTCTGCTGGGGAAAGATCCGCGGGTTGGGGTTCGCGTAGATGTAGTTGCCCACGACGTCGAGGCGGGGGTGAGCTTCGCTCTTGGCGAGGCTCACGAGTCCCTCGATGGATTTCTCCGACTCGCGGAGGGTCTTCAGCTCGGCTCGGTTCCGCACCGCTTCCTCGAGCAGGGCCGTCGTCTCCTTGGGCACCGAGACCGCCGGGGGCGGCGCCAGCAGATCTTCGCCCACCTTGTAGACGCGATCCGGGTCCGGCTCGTAGGTGATCGTGCGGATGCGCTCCTCGGCGATGCGGGTGAAGTGCTGGGCCTGGACCGCGAGCACCTCCGCGTTCTTCGTCTGGGCGCGGGCCCCGAGCAGATCCGCGCGGGACAGGAGCCCGGACGCGTGCAGGACCTCCGCGTCCTTCTCGCGGGCCCGCATGTTGTTCAAGGACTCCTCGGCGACGATCTGTTGCCCGATGGCGCGGACCCAGTCGTAGTAGGCGATCCGAGCGTCCGCGGCGACCTTGAGCTTCGCCGCCTCCTCGTCCCAGCGAGCGGAGGCGCTCGAGTGCTCCGCGGAGCGGATCGCCGTGGTGGTGCGGTAGACGTAGTCCGACACCGGCACGCTGAGCGTCGCCTTGAACTCGTACTGGTTGAGGAGGATCGGGAACGTGAAGGGCGGCAGGGCGATGAGCTGCTGGTTGGGCGGCAGGGGCCCAGGATCCGCCGGCGCTCCCACGAGCTGCACGCCGCCACCCGTGAACTCGGGCATCTGCACCGGGCTGATCCTGGTGTAACGCGCTGAGAGCATCAGATCCGGCCACAGCCGGGCCACCGCTTCGTCCTCCTGTCCCTTGGCTCGACGGGCCGTGGCCTGACGCTGCTCCACCATGGCGCTGTGGGCGACGGCCCGGGACGCGACCTCGTCCGCCGTGAGGCCATGGCGCAGATCCGCGTGGCGCAGGAAGAGCTCGAGCCCGGGGCCCTCGTCGAATCCACCGTCGTCTTCCCGTACTCCCTCGCCCAGGGTCGTCCCGGGCGGCGGGTGAGAGGGGACGATGGGCGGGGGGACCGGTGGCTGCCCCGGGGGCATGTCGGAGGGCGCAGCGGTCTGAGCCCCCAGCAGGCTGCTCGAGCTCAGGAGGGCGCCGACGACACCGAAGCGAAGGACGCCCAGGCGGAGGGCACCGAGCCGAAGGGCAAGAGGGGATACGAAGGACATGAGACTCTCTCCAAACTACGGGCAGGGCTCCGCGGCTTCGGCGCAGGCGAGGGTCATTCGGCGGGATGCCCCGCGGATCGTTCGGGCAACGGCGCCTCGCTCGCACCTCCCGAGTGACCGATGAGACGCCTTCCGAGTCGCCCCAGCCGCATCTTCAGGCCTTCGATGGCCAGGTAGAAGACGGGCGCGACGATCAGCGACAGCAGCGTCGAGCTGATCACACCTCCGATCACCGCGATCGCCATGGGAGCGCGGAACTCGCTGCCTTCGGCGGTGCTGATGGCCGTGGGCAGCATGCCGAGCACCATCGCCGCGCTCGTCATCAGGATGGGCCGCAGACGCTCCGGGCCAGCTTCGAGGACGGCATCGAACGGCGTATTTCCCTGCTCGCGCACGCGCACGATCGTGCGATCGATGAGCAAGATGGCGTTCTTGGTGACCAACCCCATCAGCAGGATCATGCCGATCATGGATCCCATCGCCATGGTGTTGTTCGTCAGGAACAATCCCAGCACCGCCCCGACCATCGCCAGCGGCAGGGTGGTCATGATCGTGACCGGGTGGATGAAGCTCTCGAACTGGGACGCGAGGATGATGTAGATGAACACGACGCCGAGGAGCAGGGCGATGCCCATGGCCTCGTTGTTCTCGTTCATCATCCGGATCTGCCCGTCGTAGGTGATGCTCGTCCCCTTGGGCAGCTCCAGGGCCTCGATCGCCGGCTGGATGTCCTCGACGATCTCGCTCAAGGCCCGGCCCTGAGGGGAGGCCCAGACCTGCACCTGCCGGCTGCGGTTCTCCCGCTCGATCACCTGGGGCCCTTCGCCCCGGGTGAAGGTGGCCACGTCCGCGAGCCGCACCGGGCCCGTGGGCGACGTCAGGCTCAGGTTGGCGAGGTCGCCGGGGCGCGCGCGATCGTCCTTCTGCAAGCGCACCCGGATGGGGACCTCGTCCTTGCCCTGGCGTAAACGCCCGCCTTCTTCTCCTTCGATCGCGTTGCGCACGGCGAGGGCGACCTGGGCCATGCTCAGGCCCCGGTCCGCCGCCCGCGCCCGATCGACGTCGACGCGTAGCTCCGGGCGTCCAGGGGAGTACTTCACCTGGATGTCCTCCACGCCGGGCGTCTGGCTCAGGAGATTCTGCAGGGTCGTGGCGACGGGGACGATGTCCTCGTAGCTCTCGCCGCGCACGTTGATCATGATCGGCGCCTCCGTGCCCGCTCCCTCGACGAAGGGGGGCTCGGTGACGACGATCTTCGCGTGGGGTGCGGCGGTCGCCGCGGCGGTGCGAGCGGCGTCCCGGAGGTCGCGCAGAGTGACCCCGGGGCGTTCGGTCTTGGAGGTGGTGTTCACACGCCAGAGCGCCTTGTTCACCTCACCGTCGGCCCCGATCGTCGCGAAGATGGTCTCGATGTTCTCGTTCTGGAGGAGCAGGCGCTCGGCGACCTCCGAGATGCGCGCGGTCTCCTCGAGGGCGGTGCCCGCGGGCAGCTCCATCTCGACCGCGAACTGCCCGCGATCTTCCTCGCTGACGAAGTCCGCTCCGGTGAGGGAGGAGACGAACATCATCAGGACCAAGCTCCCGATGGCGGCGAGCCCGACGATCAGCTTGTGCCGGAGCGACCACTCCAGGATCGAGCGGTAGGTGCCGTCGAGGTTGTCGAAGAACCAGCGAAACGGTCGCTTGAGCCAGGCGAAGGAGTCCACGGTCGTGTGGTCGATCGGCTTGCTGAACCGCGACGAGAGCATCGGGTCGAGGGTGAACGCCACGAACAGGGACAGGACGACCGCGGTGGCCACCGTGTAGCCGAACTGCCGGAAGAACTGGCCGACCATGCCCTCCACGAAGGCCACGGGCACGAACACTGCGACGATGGTGCCCGTCGTCGCGAGCACGCTGAGCGCGATCTCCTTCGTGCCGTCGAGGGCGGCCTGGCGCGCCGGGACCCCTCGCTCCAGGTGTTTGAAGATGTTCTCGCGCACCACGACGGCGTCGTCGATGAGGATGCCGATCGACAGCGACAGGGCGAGCAGGGTCATCATGTTCAGCGAATAGCCGAACATGTACATGAAGAAGAACGTGCCGATGACGCTCGTCGGCAGCGCCAGCGAGCTGATCAGGGTCGAGCGCAAGTCGAGCATGAACAGCAGCACGACCAAGATCGCCATCGAGCCACCGAAGACGAGGTCGTGCTCCACCTGCTCGACGCTGTCGCGGATGAAGCGGGACTGGTCGATGATGAGGTCCGCGCCCATGCCTTCGGGGAAGAGCGGCTCGAGGCTGGCGAGCTTCTCCTTCACGGAGTCGCTCACGGCCACCGTGTTCTGGCCGGACTGCTTGACGACCTCGAAGGTGACGGAGGGCTTGCCGTTCACCCGGGCCAGGGCGCGTTGCTCCTCGTAGCCATCCGTGACCTGGGCCACGTCGCTGAGGCGCACCGTGGCTCCCTCGGGGCTGGTGGCGACGATCACGTTGCGGATCGCCTCGACGTCCGCGAACTCGCCGACGGTCCGAACGCTGATCTCGCGCTTGCCCTCGTCGAAGCGCCCCGCGGGGACGTTGAGGTTCTCCGCGCGCAAACGCTGGACGATCGCCCCCGGGGTGAGGCCGAGCGCGTTGATCTTGTCTCGGACGAGATCGACCTGCACCTCCCGCTTGGCCCCGCCCTGGATGTTCACGGCCGCGACCCCGGCGACCTGCTCGAGCTCGGGCTTGATCACGTCCTCGAGGAACTGCCGGGCCTGGGAGAGGGACCCGGTCGTGTTCATCGTGTACGTCAGGATGGGCGCGGAGCTGACGTCGAAGCGCAGGATGCTGGGCTCCTCGACCGCGTCCGGCAGCTTGTAGCGGATCCCGGCGACGCGCTCGCGCACCTGCGTGGCGGCGTCGGAGATGTCGACCCCCAGCTTGAAGAGGACGATGGTCTGCGACACCCCCTCGCGGGAGAAGGAGCGCACCCGGTCGATGCCGTTCAAGGAGATGACGGAGTCCTCGATCGGCTTGGTGACGAGGTTCTCCACCTCCTGGGGACCGGCTCCCGGGTAGGGGACGCTCACCATCACGACGGGGAACGACACGTCCGGGAAGAGGTCCGTGCCGAGCCGTTTGAACCCGAACCACCCGAGGACCACCAGCGCCACCATCAACATGACGGTGAACACCGGGCGCTTGATGGCGACTTCCGAGAGGGTCATGGGGCGCTCCGGACGACGTCGCCGCTCTTGGCTTCCGGCCAGGGTTCGGCGACCACGGCCTCCTCCACCTTCACCCCGCGGCGGACGAGCAGCGCGCCATCCTCGGCGATCTCGAAGGAGATGCGCCGACCGACGAGCTTGTCGTCCTCGACGACGAAGATCTCGTCCTGGGTCCCGGGCTTGAGCACCGTGTGGGGCAGGCGGACCACCGGCACCGGCTCCGTGCCGGTCACGCGCGCGCGGACCAGGGTGCCGGCGATGAGCCCGCTCCCGTCGGTGTTCTCGATCACCGCCTGGACGGGCACCCGCTTGGTCGACTCGTCGAGGGCCGCGACCACCGCCGTGACCTTGCCCTGGGCCGCGGTGCGCCCACCCGCGAGGATCTCCACCTCGGCGCCGACCCGCACGAGGTCGGCGTCATTGCTGGAGACGCTCCCGACGAGCTTCAAGCGGCTCAGGTCGGCGATGTGGAACAGGGGGACCCCGGGGGACACCACCGCGCCGGTGCCCTCGGGGGCTCGGGTGACGGTGCCGTCGAAGGGAGCGACGATCGCGTGGTTCGCCAGGTTCTGCCGAGCCAGGACGAGCTGCGCGGCGGCGCCGTCCCGCTGGGCCTCGGCCAAGGAGCGCTGCTGCGTCGCCTGGACGCCGAAGCTCTCCGGCTGAACACCTTCGCGCACGACCCGCTGGGTGCGCGTCTCGGAGTCCTTCGCCAAAAAGAGCTGCGCCTCCGCGGCGCGCAGCGCGGCCTCGGCGGACTTCACCTGAGCGGCGGCCTCGCCCGCGTCGAGGCGCGCCAGGACCGCGCCCCGCTTGATCCGATCGCCGACGGCGACCTCGAGGCGCGCCAGGCGCCCGCTCACCTTGAAGCCGAGCTCCGCCTGCTCGACGGCCTGCAACGTCCCCTCGAAGACCACGGTCGGGAGCGCCGTCTCGGCGGTGCCGCGGACCACGGCGACGCGACGCGGCTCCGTCGCGATCTGCTTGGCTCGTGCGGCGACCGCGTCCCGAGCGACGGCGACCTCCGCCTTCTCTTCGACGGCCTCGCTCACCCGGAGCCCGATCCAACCGAGCACGGCGACCGAGAGCAGCCCGACGACGAGCTTCCCATGGCGAAAACCTTGAGCGGTCCCCGTGGGAGCGCCTTCCTTGGCGCGGGTTGCCGACGGCGAGGCTCCGCGGGTGTCGTCCTCCGGCGGGGGGGTGGTGAGAGCGGGACCTGGCTGTGTCATCGGAGACCTCGTGAACGCCCCTGGAGGGGGCTGCGTAGCTGAGAAGCAAGGACGGAGACGGGATCGTCCGGGAGCGGACGAGGGGCACGGACACCCGAGGGGGGCGCAGGTTCCGCGCCGGAGGGTCGTGGTGAGGCGCTCTCCCGGAGCTGGGCGCTCGCGAGGCCGAACAGGACGAGCCTCTGTACGTCCTCGAGCAGGGGGCGGAGGTCCGGTCGGGTGCTCTGCCGGACGATGTCCCGCGCCAGGCGGTCGTAGGCTCCGGCGATGAAGCTCGCGGCCAGATCGAAATCGAGATCCTCGCGGAAGATTCCCCGGAGCACGCCCTGCTGGAGGACGTGCCGCGACTTGGACGAGAACCGTTCGAGGAACTCGTCGACGAGGTAGCGGAAGCGAGCCCCCGAACCGCCCTCCAGCAGACGTCGGATGAGCCCTCGGTTCTGCCAGATGAACTCGAAGACGGCGACGTCCTCGCTGACCCAGCGGTCGATCAGCTCCTCCGCCGAGCAGGCGTCGTGAGCCTCGTACCGGTGGAGGCTCGCGTCCGTGAGCGCCGCGAGCCGGGCGACGAAGCCCTCCACCAGCTCACGGAAGAGCTGCGCCTTGCCGGCGAAGTGGAGGTAAAAGGCGCCCTTCGACATCCCGGCGCGCTTCGCGATCTGCTCCACCTTCGAGCCGTCGAGGCCATGCTCGACGAACTCGGCCTCGGCCGCAGCGAGGAGCTTCGTGCGCGCGAGGGGATCCGAGGGGCGAGGCATGACGGCTCGAGGGCAGGGGTTGGTGACCCGCGGGTCACTTATCCGCCGCCGTGTAATCACTGCGTGCGCGGGTGTCAATCGCGGCAGGCTACAGAGGGCCACGGGAGGCGAAGGCGCGAAAGCGACTCGGTGGGTACGCCAGCGGCGCCGAGGTGGTTTCGGCGCGCACCTCGCTCAGGTGAGGATTTCCCACCACGAGGCGGATCCCGTCGTCGGCATGCCCATGAAACGACTCAGGGCGCCCTCTCGGGCGCCCTGTTCGTTCCGGCGGTCGGCGTCTCAGACCGTCGGTTTTGGTTTCTGGCGGAGCGGACGGGACTCGAACCCGCGGCCTCCGGCGTGACAGGCCGGCGTTATAACCAACTTAACTACCGCTCCCCGACCCGAGGTCACTCCTGGCTGAGTCGGTGCCGTAGCGCCGGCTCCCTGCCAGGGGCCCGTTGGGGTGCGCGGTAAGTACCACAACCAACTCCCGGATCAAGCGAAACTTGGATTTGTTTCCGAACGCTCGCCCGAGGCGTGTAAATTTCCTTGAAAAGTCGCGCGCTTCCAAGTGTCGGGGCCAAGCGTGTCCCTGGCTCGGGCCTGTGCCTGTTCCTATGTTGTTGGAATCCTTGAGCGGCGCCGCGGCGCCGGAAGCTGCGCTCCGGGTTGGGGCTCGAGCCGGGTTGGGGCCCGAGAGCTGGCTCCGCTCCCGAGCCACGTCGCGGAGGCCGGACGGCGGAGGCTCAGCTCCCGCCGAAGATTTGCGTGGCGATGATGACCGGGGGAGCGGTGGAGCCGTCCGTCGTCACCCCGAGGCCGATGTGGGTGAAATCCGGATCCAGCAGGTTCGCGCGGTGCCCCGGGCTCCGGAGCCACAGGGTGTGGATCTCCTCCGAGGAACGCGCACGACCGATGTTCTCGCCGTAGCGCTGATAGGGGAACCCGGCCTTGCGCATGCGCTCGTGGGTGGAGCCTCGGGTGGGAGACTCGTGAGCGAAGAAGCCCGCGGTCGCCATGTCCGCGGTGTGGCTCGCGGCGATGCGGTCGAGGGTCGCGTCCCGCTGGAGGGGCGCCAGGCCCGCGCGCTGCCGGATCCTGTTTGCTGCCTGGAGGAACGCCTCCGCGGTGGGGGCCCAGAGGATGCCGGACAGATCGGCGCTCTCGACCTCCGGCTCGCAGCCGACCCCGACGGGGAAGTTCGCGGCGACCTCCAGACCGAAGGGGCCCCGAGCGAGGAGCTCGATCTGGTGGGTGCCCGGCTCGAGCCCCTCGAGGGTCTGGCTCAGAGCGCCGTTGAGGCGACGGACCCGACCGTCGGGGCCCGTCATGAGCCACTCGGGTCGCGTCCAGCCGGGAGCGAGCTGAGCCCGCAGCTCCAGGGGGGCGCCCAGGGGGAGGTGCCGGGGCACGGGCTCGATGGTCACGTGGCTCGCCGCGAGGGCCACCACGGCGAGACCCGAGTCGTCCACGTAGACGCCCAGCTGGTTGTGGCGCGTGCTGCGGGGTTGCGCCAGGAGGGCCCGTCGCAGATCGTCGGACCACGAGCTCGCCTCCAGGTTGACGAAGAGCAACATGGGGAACGGCGCCGTGATCCCGAGCCTGCGGCTCGTTCGGTCCACCTCGAGCGTCGACGGCGTCGTCCCGGCGCTGAGCCGCTCCATGGCTGCCCAGCGCGCGAGATCCGTGAGCCGCCCGTCGCCGCGGGCGTCGGGCTTGATCTCCAACACGACGCGGCGCACCTCGTCGGTGTTCTCGTGGACGTCAGTCGGCTCCGGCTCTCCCGAGCTCGCGTAGTGCGGCCGCGCGGGGGCGATGAAACGCTGGGGAGCGGATGCCTCGGAGAACCCGTGGATGCTGCAGCCGTAGACGGGGAGATAGCCGGCTGCGAGCACACCGAGCACACCGATGGCCAGACGGAGCCGTCGGAAGACCATGGTGGAGGGGGAAGGGAAGCGGAGACCAGGATGCCATGGTTCCCCGCGGTCGCCACGCTTGAAGGCGCCCGGATGCGAAAAGAGGTCTCACCTGCTGCGACCTGAAACTCGGGGCAGGACGAAGGCCGAATGGCGACGTGAGCCAGACGATCGAGCCCTCCGAGGTCGCTCACATGCGCTCCCGGTGTGGTCAGCCCGAGACAGTTGGGCTTACTCTTGCGGAGCCACCTCGAAGCGACAGGAGAAGCATGGCCTCACGTACCCATTCGATCGGGATCCTGACGGCGGGAGGAGACTGTCCGGGTCTGAACGCAGCGATCCGCGGCGTGGCCAAGGCCGCGATGCACTACGGGATCAACGTGATCGGAGTCCAGGACGGCTTCCGGGGGCTCGTCGAGAACCGCACGATCGCGCTCGACAGCCGCATCGTCAGCGGGCTCCTCACGGAGGGGGGCACGCTGCTGGGGACCAGTCGAGACAAACCCCACAAAATGCTCATGGGCTCGCGGGTCATGGACATGACCGAAGTCGCCGTCGCGAACATGCGGCGGATGAACATCGACTGTCTCGTGTGCATCGGCGGCAACGGTACCCAGAAGAACGCGCTGCGCCTGCGCCGCGCTACCGACATCGGCGTGATGACGCTCCCCAAGACGATCGACAACGACGTGATGGGGACGGACATCACGTTCGGGTTCGACTCCGCGATGCGCATCGCCACCGAGGCGCTCGATCGCCTCCACACGACCGCGACGAGCCACCATCGCATCATCGTGTGCGAGATCATGGGGCACGACGCCGGCTGGCTCGCGCTGGGCTCCGGCCTCGCCGGCGGCGCCGACGTCATCCTGATCCCGGAGATCCCCTACGATCTGAAGCTCGTCGCGCGGCAGCTGATCAAGCGTCGTCAAGCGGGCAAGCGCTTCTCCATCATCGCCGTGGCGGAGGGGGTTCGCTCCGTCGAGGAGGCTGCGAAGCGCGCCGCCGCGGCCGCCGAGCGGAAGCGCCAGGAGGCCAAGGACAAGGACAAGGAGGGGAAGAAGAAGTCCAAGAAGGACGAGCCGAGCGACGGCCCGCCGACGGATCCCTTCGGGGTGCACCTCGTGCAGGAGCCGGTGGCCAGCCGCATCGCCCGGCAGCTGCAGCAGCTCACGGGCATCGAGGCGCGGGTGACGTCCCTCGGCCACGTCCAGCGCGGCGGAGAGCCGACCGCTTTCGACCGGGTGCTCGCGACTCGGCTCGGCACGAGCGCCGGCAAGCTGCTGGCGGAGGGGACCTACGACGTCATGGTGGCGATGCAGGGGGAGCGAGTCGTGCCCGTGCCCCTCACGGAGATCGCAGGCACGAAGAAGCTCGTCCCTCCGGATCACCCCTGGATCGAGACGGCCCGGCTCGTGGAGACGAGCTTCGGCGACGACTGAGCGGCGCGTTCCTGGCGATGGTCCCGATGCGCGCGCTTCGACGGTGCGGCGTGCGTCGGCGACGCCGCGCCTCCCATGACGGCTTGACATGGGGAGATTCGGGCGTACGCACCCCAGAGATGGCTGCCTCCTTCGATGAACCCCGCGCCGCGTCGGGGTCCGCCGCCACCGAGCCCGTGTCCGAGCTCCTTTCCGGGCGCGATACGGGCTCGCTGCGCGTCACCATGGTCAAGAAACGCCTCGCCTCGGGGGAGCCCTGCGCCAAGTGCGGGCAAGCCGAGGACATGTTGCGGCGCCGCCAGCTCTGGGAGCGGATCGACCACGTCGTGTGGGCGGACGAGAGCGACCCGAGTTCGGAGGGCATGCAGCTCGCCGAGCGGCACCAGGTGACCCTGGCGCCGTTCTTCCTCGTGGAGCGGGACGGCGCGGCGCCGGTGGTGCTCACCAGCGCGCTGCAGCTCGTGAAGGAGCTCTCCCGCGGGACGGTCACGGGAGGGGGGGCTCCCGCGGCTCCTCGGCAGGGCGAGCGACTCACCCGAGACGAGGTGGAGGCGGCCACGGTCGAGCTCGAGGGCGCCGAGCCACAGCAGATCCTGGACTGGGCGCTCGCGCGCCTCGGGGCGGACTGCGGCGTCGCCTTCAGCGGCGCCGAGGACGTGGTGCTGATCGACATGGCGGTGAGCCTCGGCCGTCAGTTCTCCGTGTTCTGCCTCGACACGGGGCGGCTGCACCCGGAGACCTACCGGTTCATCGATCGTGTGAGGAAACACTACGGGATCGAGATCGAGCTGGTGTCCCCCGATCCGCGGCTCCTCCAGCCGTTCGTGCGGAAGAAGGGGCTGTTCAGCTTCTACGACGACGGTCACGCCGAGTGCTGCGGCGTGCGGAAGGTGGAACCGCTGCGGCGCGCCCTCGGCGAGCTCGGCGGGTGGGCGACGGGGCAGCGGCGTGACCAGAGCCCGACGCGCACGGACGTGCCCGTGATCACCTGGGACGTGAGCCACGTCGCTCGGGGGATGCTCAAGGTCAACCCGCTGGCGCGCTGGAGCCTGCAGCGGGTGTGGGAGTACATCCGCGAGCGGAACGTGCCCTTCAACGAGCTCCACGAGCGGGGCTATGTGTCCATCGGGTGCGAGCCCTGCACGCGGGCGATCCGTCCCGGTGAGCACGAGCGGGCGGGGCGCTGGTGGTGGGAAGAGGCCACCCAGCGCGAGTGCGGTCTGCACAAGGGCCCGGCTCCCCAGGACCCCACGGGCGGCCGTCCACGAGAGAGCTGATCGCGGACGTGTTGGGCCCGTGCGTTGGGCCGTTGCGTTGGAGAAGATCACCTACGCCGAGCGGTCGTCGCTCGGCGTAAGATCACCCGCGAGGTGGGGACAGGTGCCCCGCGATGATGTCGAGCAGGCCCTCCGGGTTGTCCACGTGCACCCAATGTCCGGCGTTCGGCAGCTCGTGGAGCACCACGGAGGCCGCAGGGGACAGGGTACGCACCCGGTCGCGCATGGATCCGGTCCAGCGATCGCTGCGCTCGGCGACCACCAGGTGGTGCTCCGGGACACCGCGGGCGGCGTCCAGATAGGGCCAAAGATCCTGACGAAAATAGTCGTCGAGGAGATCGTCGATCGCCGGGAGCTCGAACCGCCAGGCGAACCGATCGCCTCTGCGCTCCAGGTTGGTGACGAGCCACTGCGCCAGACCCGACGAGAGCCCGCGCTCCTCCAGTCCTCGCACCGCCTCGTCCCGGGTGCCGAAGGGACCGGGCAGGACGCGCAGGGTCGACACCACGCGCAGGACCTCATGATCCGGGGACGGGGCCTGGGGTCCCGGGTTCGAGTCCAGTGCCCAGAGCTGCTGCAGGCTGGCTCGGGCCGCCTCCACGTCTTCCCGCGCCAGGGTCTCGTCGCCGCCGGCGAGCGCGCGGCCGTAGGCGAGGGCCACCTTGCCCCCAAAGGAGTGACCGATCACGGCTTCGGGAGCGGTGCGGAGCTCTCGGGAGAGATCGAGCAGATCCCCGACGCAGGCCTCGAGGGTGTTGGGCGGGGGCGCGCCCTGGGAGTGTCCGTGGTGGCGCAGATCCACGAGCACGAAGCGCCACTCGGGGCGCCGCGCCGTCAAGCGCTTCACGAAGCTCCGGAAGTTGTGGCCCGCGCCGAGCACACCGTGCAGGACGTAGGCGGTGGCGCGCGCGGTCGGCTCCCCGACGATCAGATGTGCGGGGATCATCGCTCGGTGACCTCGACGACGGCGTCGACCTCCACGGCCGCGCCCAGGGGCAGCTGCGCAACCCCGAACGCGCTGCGTGCGTGCTGCCCCGCTTCCCCGAGCACCGCGACGAGCAGCTCGGAGGCCCCGTTGATGACCAAATGCTGGTCGGTGAAGTCCGGAGCGGTGTTCACGTAGCCGCCCAGGCGGAGGACGCGGTGGATCCGCGTGAGCGCGCCGAGCTCCTGCCGCAGCACGCGCAACAGGTTCGCCGCGCAGAGCCGCGCCGCCTCCTTGCCTTCCTCGAGGGAGAGCTCGCCGCCGACCTTGCCGCGCCAGCGCAGCTGACCTGGTCCATCGAAGGGCAGGGCGCCGGATACATAAGCGGTGGTGCCGTGTAGGACCAACGGCCGATACAGCGCGGCCGTCTGAGGGACGCGGTCGAGGGGAAAGCCGAGCTCTTCGAGTGTGCGTTCGCGGTGGTCCATGGTCCCTGAGGAAACGTTTACCCAACGCTCGGACGTGGGTCCACAGAGGATGGTCCAACCCCGCTCGGGTCAGGTAAGCTCTGCGGCGATGGAGCCCAGCGGTAGCGCCACGGATCAACTCTTTGCGCGTCTCGAGCGGCTGAAGGAGCGCTGGCCCAAGAAGGGCTGGAGCTGGGATTACCGCGTGAACTGCGTCGCGTCCTCCTTCCACGTGGACCTCACCCAGGAGGCGCACCAGGCTCTCGTGGCGGTCCTCCCCGAAGTTTACGATTACAAGACGCTCTCCAAGGCGAACCAGCACGTGCGCCAGGTCGCGGAGAACGTGGGAGGGGTGCGCTCCGACCAGCTCATCTACACCCTGTCCACCCAGGGGCGGCTCGTGCCCTACGCGCTGTGGTGGCCGTGGGGGGACGAGATCACCATCTCTCTCCGCCTGGGCCTGGCCGGCTACGTCGGCGAAGCGGATCACCAGCGCCTGCAGTTGCAGTTCAACGCGTTGGCCTGAGCCGCCGTCTCCGGCCAACGCGCCCGAAACCGCCCTCTCGGAAGCTCGCGCTCACTGCGGGGTGACTTCGAAGGGCCTTCCCTCGAACCATCGCCGGGCCGGACATCGGCTCGGCCCTACGTCGGCTCGGTCGATTCGCGCTCCTCGAGGGAGACGGAGGGGCGCGCCGCCCCGCGCTCCCCAAAAGCCTGCACGAGGCCCGCCTGACCGCCCAGGCGCTTTCCGAGGAGCGACGCCGCGCGGCGCAGATAGTGGCTCGTGAAGCGCACGGCCTCCTGCGGGCTCAGGTAGGGGTTGTTCACTCCGCCGAGCAGGGAGAGGGCGAGGATGAGCTCGGAGACGCTCACGGGGCAGCCCGCCAGGCGGAGGTAGGGCTTGTGCTCGGCCGCCTGCACCTGCGCCATGACCTGGAGCATCTTGGCGTAGATGTCGACGCCGGGCGCCTCCGTCGGATCGAGGGCGGAGCGATCCCGGTACAGGCTCTCGATCGAGACGAGCTCGCTCCCCAGCTGCCCGCGGAACTCGACGCAGTCGCCCACGAACAGCACCTTGTCTCCGTAGGAGAGGTCGAGGGGGCCGTCGTAGGCGCCGAACACCACGTGCATGCGCCTCATCTTCTCATCACACTCCGCGTCGTACACACGCAGCACCTCGATGGCCTCCTCGAGCGCGCCCGGGCAGCCGCCCCAGCAATAGCCATCGGTGCCCCCGGGGGGCGGCCCCGCGTAGGCGGAAATGCGCGTCCCTTCGAAGTACTTCTCCACGCGGACCAGGCCGAGGCGAAAGCCCTGGGCGCGCTCGCGGGCCTCTTCGAGGGAGACGTCGCCGCCCACGTGGGTCGGCGTGAGGGGGCCGAAGCCGTCCTCGTGGGCCAGCCGGATGTGCTCCACCTCCCGTGGATCGAGCCCCAGGATCCGACAGCACACGGCGTCGACCGCGACCTGGTTGTTGCCGAGCACGAGCAGGTGCAGGGGAAAGGGGATCGGCGTGAGCATGCGCCCCTGGCCCGCCGTGATGGCGTCCACGACCACCAGCTGCGGCTGCAGCACGTGCTGCAGGTCGGCGATCTTGCGGTTCAGGGCCCAGTCGTGATCGATGAGCCGGTGGCGGTCGTCCTGGATGCCGATGTAGTTCTTCAGAGAGAACGTCACCGTCGTCCACGGGTGCGCCTTGAACTTCGGCACGTTGACGAAGAAGTCCGCTCGCGCGACCGGCTCCGGGACGTAGATGGAGTCACGCAGTCGACCGGGGTGGCGCAGGGGGATCTCCACCTGGGAGACCTCGTCGAAGAGGTGACGGACTGCTCCGGTGCGGCGAAAGACCCGGTCGTAGCCCGCCTCACGGAAGGCGTAACGAGAGGGCACCGTGATGCCGCAGCGCTCCCCGATGCCGAGCTCCGTGACCCCCTGGGCCCGGGCCTGCAGGGCCTTCACGATCCCTTGGGTCACCTCCGGCCGCGTGTAGGCGTGCCGAAACAGCTCCCCGGCCATGACGATGTTCGGCTTCACCAGCACGCGCCCGCGGGGCACGAGCCCGAGCTCGTCCAGGGCGTCACCGACGATCTCCTGGATCCGGACCGGGTCGTAGTCGTCGCAGTGGCGGAGGATGACCCGCGCGTCCTGCGTGGGGTGCATCCTTTCAGTTTAGCGCGGGCGAGGCAGCGGGGAAACCGCAGGTCCGCCGTTGGTTCGCGGCGGGGGCCCGGGATACTTTCCGGGCGTGACCGGTGACGGCTGGGCTTTGATCACGGGAGCGGCTCGCGGCATCGGGCGCGCCTGCGCGGAGCAGCTGGCCGGGCGTGGGAACCGCCTGGTGCTCTGCGACATCGATCGGGGCGCCGTGGACGCGCTCGGGGCAGAGCTGCGCGCCAGGGGCGCCGAGGTGCTCACCTACGCGGTGGACGTGGGCGATCGAGGGGCGATGACCGAGTGCGCCGCCTGGGTGCACGAGCGCACGGAGGGCGTCGAGCTCTTGGTGAACAACGCCGGCGTGCTGGTGCTCGGTGGTCTCGACGAGACCTCTTGGGAGGACTGGGAGCGCGTGCTGCGGGTCAACCTGTGGGGGGTGATCCATGGGTGTCAGCTCTTCGTCCCCGCGATGCGTCGCCGCGGCCGCGGACACGTCGTCAACATCGCCTCTGCGGCCGGGGTCGTCGGCTTCTCGCCGCTCCTGGCCTACGGCACCACGAAGTTCGCCGTCGTCGGGTTGTCCCAGGCGCTCCGGGCGGAGCTGGCGCCGAGCGGGGTCGGAGTGTCGGTGGTGTGCCCCGGGCTCGTGAACACGGGGATCGCCGACCAGCCGCGCTTCGACCCCGCGACCCGCGCGCGCATCGGGGCGCTCTTGCAGTCCCGTGGGGTGCCGCCGGACGTGGTGGCCGCGGCGGTGCTCCGGGCCGTCGAGCGCAACCTCGCCGTCGTGCCTGTGGGTGGACAAGCCCGGGCTCTCCAGTGGGCGAGCCGGGTGGCGCCTTCCCTGGCGGCGAAGGTGGTTCACCGGATGGCCTCGGGGCGCTCTCGCCGCGAACCCGTGGGCTGAACCACAGGGCGGCCCCGTCACCGGCCCGTGGGCTGAAGGCCACGCGGGCGGCTATCGCGCCGCGGGACCTCGAGCCGCGAGATCCGAGGTCGGGGGGCGGTCGTTCGCCGAGTCTCCGGCGAAGAGCCAGGCGAACACGTCGCCGAGGATCCGCGGCGCCTCGGGACCGTACGCGCCGTGGCCGACGCCCGGGAGGAGGAAGAAACGCGCGCGGAGGCCCGCCTCCTCGAGGGCGAGGGCGCCCGCTCGCATGTGGTCGGTGTTCTCCAGCTCTCCACCGAGGATCGCCACGCTCCGGACCCGCTCGAGGCGTTCGGGGCTCGCGGCGGTGGGCGGGCCCCCCAGGACGAGGTGGGGGTAGCGGTCGGGGAAGGCCTCGGCGAGGCGTTCGGCGCGGTGCGCGCCCTGGGAGTAGCCGATGGCGACGAGCCGTGAGCGATCGAGGAGCCCGCCGCGCTGCTCCGCGACCACCTCGAGGGCGCGATCGATGCGTCGCTGGATCGCGTTCACGTCCGTCGGCCACTTGTTCCCCGGGCGATCGCCGCAGGGCACGTCGGCGCGGAGCACGATCAGCGTCCCGTAGCGAATCGCCACGCGAGACCAGTCCGCCATCGCCTCCGGGTTGCCGCACATCCCGTGGAGGTAGACGAGAGCGCGGCGCACCTCCGCCCCGCCGTGGACCACGCGCACCGCGCTGTCTCCGGGGACGGCCACATCCATCGCCACTCCGACGAGCACTCCGTCCGGGAGCCGCGGCGGAGGCTCCGCGGGCGCCGGGGCGGCCTCTGGAGGCGCGGAGGGGGCGTGCGCCGGGGCGTCCGGAGGCGCGGCGGTTTCTCTCGCCGCTCTCGACGCGTCGTCCGCCACGGCGGGCTCCCTGGCCGAGGGGCTCTCTTGGTGCCCCCGGGTGGTGCAGCATCCCAGCGCCACGAGCAGCGCCAGCAGCGCGGCGCGTCTCATGGCGACGTTCCCGGAGCGTCGGCGCTTTCGCCCCGGCTCACGGCGGACACGTCGACGTCACAGAACACGAAGCCATCCCGCTCCACCGTTGGACCCACGGTGACGGCGAGGGGGCGAGCCAGCATCGGGCCCGCGCTCACGAACGTATGGAACTCGCCGTTCTCACCGCAGGGGTCCACGTCGTTCGGGAGATCCTGCAAGAACGCCGCGTCGAAGGCGCGCCCCGCGAAGCTGGCAGGCAGGCGCCGCGGATCGACGCAGGTCGTGTGAGCGACGACCCCGGCCCGCACCATCGTGTGCGCGAGCTCCTCCGTCGGGATCTGCCAGAGGGGAAACAGGGGCTCGACGCCCGTGCCGGCGAGGCGCGACTCGCGGTACGCCCGGACATCCTCGAGGAACAGATCCCCGAAGGCCATCTGGGTCACCCCGGCGTCACGGGCGCGCGCCAGCAGCTGCCTCATGGCGGCCTCGTACTCTTCGTTGCTGCAGGGGGAGGGGATCGGCACGAGCCAGAGGGGGAGCTCCGCCGCCTCTGCCTGAGCCTCGAGCAGCGTGCGGCGCACCGCATGCATGGCGACGCGGTCGTGCACCTGATTTACGGTCGTCACCAAGCCGACGAGCTCGACGTCTCCCCGCTGACGGAGGACGTGCAGCGCCCAGGCGCAGTCCTTCCCGCTGCTCCAGCTCAGCAAAGTCTTGGGACGCGCCATGCGGTTCCTTTCAGCTGCGGCGCAGTTCGACGCCAGTGGCCACGACGCGCAGCTCCGTCGCGGTGCCGTCGCTCTTCTTGTTCTCGAAGGTCGCGCCCTCGCCCTCCAGGTGCTCCACGTGATGGCTCCCGACCTCCGTCACCTGGACGACCCCCTGGACGCGCGCCGTCGCCCCCGCCGAGTCCGTCGGCACGAAGAAACCGTAGTCCTTGAAGGTGACGCGGCACCCCGGGGCGTCGGGCGCGGCGCTCGTGGCGAGCTCGAGCCAACACCCCTTGGCGGAGCAGGCGCGCCGCACCAAGCCCTCCACCAGCACCGTCTGCCCCTCGTGAGCGCCCGGTGACCGCAGCAGCTCCGCGAGATCGATCGCCTCGCGGAGCTCGAGGGGCTCCCCGTAGGTGCGTGGGTCGCTCCCCTCCGGGGCAGCGCCCTTCGGATCCGCGGCGGCCGCCTCCTGGGCGCTCGCCTCGGGAGTGGGCTGGGCGCTCTGCTGGGCGCTCTGCTGCGCCGTGGGTTCGGTCGACTTCGACTGACAACCGAAGAGCGAGCCGGCGAGCACCACGACGCAGGCTTGGCGAAGCGAGCGGCGAGAGACCGTGAGGCGAATCATCGGGCGGCAGTATAGCCAGCGGGTCGCTCGAATCGACCCGCCGCGCCCTCAGAAGTCGTCGAAGTCGGCGAAGGAATCCTCGTCGTCCGTCTTCTCCGTTTCACCCGACGATCCGGACGTCGAGACGCTCACGGACGTCGAACCGTCCCCCGGCCAGGTGAAGCCCAACGCTCCCCACGCGGAGACGTATCGGTCCGTCGCGCCGCCCGCGACGCGATCGGGCTCCGCGGACGCCGCGGGGCTGAAGTCGAGGCCGTACTGGAGCACATCCACGCCGACGAGGAGCTCGAGGGTGTCCGTGAGCTTCCAGCCGACCTCGCCGCCGACGTTCACGGCGGCGCCGCTCGTGTTCGGGAACCAGTCCGCCGACGCGACGTCGCCGTAGCCGAGCAGCATGCGGTACTTGGCGTGGGCTCCGAGCCGGATGTCGTCGAACAGGAAGCGGACGTCCGCCCCGAAATCCAGGAACCGGTAGGTCACGTCGGGGAACACGTCGCGGCCGCCGTTCGCGGCGGCGTCTCCGTCGATGCTGAAGGAGTGGCTCCCGAAGTGTCCGAACAGTCCGATCTCGTGCGTGGCCACCGGGATGCGGATCTTCGGTCCGACGTACATGAGGGAGTGGGACTGCTTCAGCATCCTGTTGCGGAACTCGACGTCCGTGGCCACCCCGAGTTCGTAACCGCCGCTGATGCCCACGTTGGCGGGGAACCCGCCTTGGAAATGGGCCAGCGGGTACCAATCCACTCGCCCGAACACCATCGGAGCCGCCGCCAGGTTGTACGTCAGCATCTGCGGGAAGTCCTGGCCGGGGAACACCTCGCGCAGCGGGTCCGTGTACCGGAAGGAGCGCGCGTAGAGCCGCATGCCGAAGCGGGCATACAACGGTGAGGGGCGCGCCGCGGAGTCGTTCGTCGTGGCGACCTCGTCGCGCCCCGTCGGCTCGTCTTCTTCGAGCTCTTCGTCCTCCTCGGGCTCGGACTCCGGCTCCGGATCGGCGAGACGGGCCTGTTCGATCGCGTCCATGTACTGGGAAGCGTTCCCGAGCGCCGCGCGGTACTTGTTCCAGGCGCCTGCGGTGACCGTGACCTGCTCGATCAGTGCACCGTCCTCGCCGTTGTGGATGTAGATCTCGGCGACCCAACCCACCTTGGGCTTCAGGTTGCTCGTGCCGAGCACCACCGCGTCGGCCTGGAGCTGCGCGGCGTGAGCGGCGATCTCCGACTCGCTCGCGCCGTGCTCGATGGCGGCCGCGTCACCGCCGCTCAACACCTCGAGGGACGACTGCTCCTCGAGACCTTCGACGAGCCAGCCACGGGCGCTCTCGGTCTTCGAACCCGTCAGCGAGCCGACGGCGACGCGCTTGATGCCGGAGCGTTCGTCCTGGGCCGACGCGACGTCGGTGTACAGGAGCGGTGGTGCCACGGCGGTGGCCAGCACCAGCGCCGTGAGCACGGAACGCAAGCGCCCCCTCACGACGGGCTTGGCCACGGGGCGAGTCGACTGGAGGGGAGACATCGTCATGGCTCGCTCCCCTGGCCCCCGGGGCCGGTGTCGTTCCCAGAGGCCTTCGCCTCGACGATGCGGTGAATCCATTTGCGCACGCAATCGATCTCGTCCTTGCTGAAGCTGGGGGTCGGCGGAAAGGGCATGCGGTCACCGCACGCGTGGGTGCCGGTCAGCTTGGTGAGCATCAGGCTCCTCTCGATGTCCTCGGGGTCGACGAGGAGCTCCGGGGCGTCCGTGGGGCACGCGTCGGCGCCGCCGCGCACGTTCGCGTAGCTCGCCGGAACGCCGATGAGGCGATCTTCCACGCCGGGTGCCAGCAGCTCCACGGTCCCCGAGGGGTCGTCGCCCGAATGACAGATCCCCCCCGAGCACTGCTGAAAGAGGGGTAAGGCGTCGCACTCGTCGTCGCCCAAAAAATCTCCGGGGCGATCGAGCTCCCCGCCCATCGGGCAACCAGAGAGCGCCAGCGGCGACATCATCGCCAACGCGGCGCCGACGGCGAGGGGAGGTTGGGTGAAATATCTCATGAGGGCTGGATCCGGAGCGTGGCTCGTGGGGCGAGACGTCCAGGCTCTATTTCACGTTCGCTGTACCCCCTTAGTCGAAGTCGACGCTGGGCCGCCATATGAAACCTCGAGAAGTGTGGGATACCAGGCGACCGCGCCTACGGCGACGGTGGAGGACTCGCGTGCAAGTGAAGTCGATTTGTGAGGAGCGCGTGAACCGGGCTAGCTTCGTCGCAGCAGGGGAGTGGAAAGATCCATATCCGAGAGAGGGGCGGCCCAGGCCCCGGGCTTCGATCGTTTCCCGCCTTAGTGGGCCGATCGACGGTTTTTCGGGTCAGATTTCTTTTGGTTAGGGGTCACTTTCCGGAATCGACATGCATCACTTCGACAAACGGGACCTCAGAGGCCGCACGGCGGGCTACTTCCATCACGCCCTCTCGGTGCGCTTCCAGGACGTGGACGCGGCGGGGATCGTGTTCTTCGCGCGGGTCCTGGACTACGTCCACGATGCCTACGTGGCGCTGCTGGCGGAGCTCGGCTCGGACCTCCCGTCCGTGCTGCGGGAGCGTCGCTGGGCCGCGCCCCTGCGACACGTGGAGGTCGACTACTTCGAGCCCCTGCGGTTCGGTGACCGTATCACGGTGACCGCCGTGGCCGCGCACGTCGCCGAGACGGAGATCGTCCTGGGCTGGCAGATCTTGCGTCGCGACGGAGTGGCGGCGGTGGCGCAGACGGTGCACGTCTTCGTCGACGCTCGGAGCTTCGAACGCTGCGCCGTCCCGGAGCCCTTCGCGCCCCTGCGCGCCTGGGCCTGACGGTTCCGGCGAGGCCGTCCAGGGGCGCCAGTCCAAGGGCGGCGCCTCGTGGGTCGAGGCGTCAGCGCGCGGGGGCGGCTGGCTCGACGAGCGTCGCCGCGAGCGTCGCCGCTGCGCGTCGATCGATCTTGCCCGAAGGCAGGAGCGGGAGCGCGCCGACGGAGCGCAAGGCGCGGGGGCGTCGATGCCCTCCGAGGTGCGCGCGGGTCCAGGCGTCGATCTCCTCGAGGGTGGTGCCGTCGCGGAGGACCAGGAGAGCCACGACGCGCTGCCCCCAGACCTCGTCCGGCACCCCCACGACGCAAGCTTCGCTCACTCCTCCGTGGGCGAGGAGCTGTGCCTCCACGCCCTCCGGCGCGACGTTCTCGCCCCCGGAGACGAGCACGTTGTCGCAGCGTCCGAAGACGTAAAGGTGGTTCCCGACGAGCTCGCCCAGGTCGCTCGTCGCCAGCCACTCTCCCGGCGAGAGGGGAGCGTCGACGTAGCCGCTGCACGCGGGCTCGCCCCGGAGGTGAATGCGCCCGGCCCCGTCGATGCGCACGTCCCAGGGCGGCAGGACGTCGCCCACGTACCCGTCGCGACGGCTCGTCACCGGGGCGCCCGGGGGTTCGGTGGCCACCTGGGAGCACGCCTCGGTCAGCCCATAGGTGCGGAGCGCCGGGACCCGTCGCCGCCGCGCTCGCTCGATCAGCTCGGGGGCGGCGCTGGCGCCTCCCACCAACACCGCGCGCACGGTCGGCGGGAGGGTGGCGCTCGGATCCTCCAGCCAGCGGGCGAGCTGCGTCGGCACCAGAGACAACAACGTGACGCCCTGCCGAGCGAGGGTCGCGCCATCGATCCGCGGGGAACCCAGGACCACGGTGCGCCGCGCGATCAGGCAGCGAGTGAGGACGCTCAGTCCGCCCACGTGGGCGAAGGGCAGAGCCAACAGCCAGCGGTCGTCCTCCCGCCACCCGAGGTGCTGGGCGCTCGCGTCGGCGGAGGCGAGGAAAGCGCGCCGGCTGAGGCGCACGGCCCGCGGCGTCCCGGTGGAGCCGGAGGTCAGGAGCCAGGCGAGATCCACCTCGGGGTCGGGCTCCTCGAGGTGCGCAGGGACGTCCCCGTCGAGATCGAGGGGAGCCTCCGTGATCCACGACTCGAACCGGGCGAGCTCTCGCTCGTCGACGTGGAGGGCCGGCCGGAGCGTGGTCGTGATCCGGCGTCGCTCCTCGTCGCTCGCGCGGGGGTGCAGCGGGAGCACCGTCCAGCCGAGCTCGACGCAGGCGTACAGGAGCAGGAGGGGACCGAGGCGCGGTTCGGCGACGAAGCTCACGGGGCGCGCCGTGGAACCGCTGACGGGCGCG
>JAAZAA010000285.1 GCA_012514535.1 Myxococcales bacterium
CCACCGCCGCCCGCTACGAAGGTCCCAGGATTCATGCCGGGGATCGCGACCATGTTCGGCGCGGGCGCAGTACGAGGCATACGACCTCTTTACCGAGGAAGGGCTCGAGTGGAAATGCTTTCGCACAAACGTTCGCGTCAAACGCCTGGGTGTCATCTGGCCTCACGCAGTATCAGGGCGAGCCAGGGCGAACACATCTTCAATGTCGATACGTTCAGCCCCGGCGCTTCTACAGTGCCGCCGTGAACGCCGGGTCCCTGAGGATCCGCGCCGTCTTCTCGAGCGCGACCCGATCGGTCGCTACCATCGCCCGCTGCGGCCCCAGCACAGCGGCGAACCTTCAGCGGCTCGCATGATTCCACGTCGACCCATGCAATCCATGCATGGATCCACCCCAACCCATGCATGGATTGCATGGCTCGCGTCGCTCAGTCGGCCTTCTCGGCTTCCGCGGCCTCCTCGGACGTCTCGTACCAGCCGCCGCCCAGGGCCCGGTAGAGGGCGGCCACGTTGGCCAGGCGATCCGCGTGCACGTCGATGAGCAGCTGCTGCGAGGCGTAGAGATCCTGCTGCGCCGTGAGGAGGGTCACGTAGTTGTCGACCCCGGCGCGGTAGCGGCGCTCCGCCAGCCGATAGCGCAGCTCGTTCGCCGCGACGCGCGCCTTCTGGGCCTCGAGGCGCTGCTCGATGGCCTCGCGGGCGAGCAGCGCGTCGGCGACCTCCCGGAAGGCGGCCTGGATGGTCCGCTGGTACTTGGCGACCTCGATGGACTTGGAGATCTCGGCGGCGTCGAGGCTCGCCCGCAGGCGGCCCCCCTGGAAGATGGGCACGTGGATCCGGGGAGTGAAGTTCCAGGCCACGCTGTCGCTGCCGAAGAGCTGCCCGAGCTCGAGGCTGGCGAAGCCCGCGGCGCCCGTCAGGGTCACCGAGGGAAAGAAGGCCGCGCGCGCCGCGCCGATGGACGCGTTCGCGGCGCGGAGCTCGTGCTCCGCCGCCAGGATGTCGGGGCGCCGCTGGAGCAGGTCCGAGGGGAGCCCCGGGGGCAGGTTCGTCTCGATCGGGGCCTCCGCCAGGGGCGGGGGCTCGGGCAGACCCTCGGGCAACGAAGCGCCGAGCAGGAAGACGATGCCGTTGACCGCCTGGGCGTGGCGCTGCTGGTAGAGGGCGAGGTTGAAGCGCGTGCCCTCCAGCTGGCTCTCCGCCGTGCGCAGATCCAGATCCGAGGCGATCCCGGCTTCGAAGGAGCGGCTCGTGATGCGGTGGGACTCGTCGACGAGCTCCATCGTCCTCTCCGCCAGCTCGAGCTGCTCGGCGAGGGCCCGCTCCTGGAAGTAGGCGATCGCCACCTGGCTCACCAGGGACAGATGCACGTTGCGCTGGGCCTCCTGGGTCGCGAAGTAGCGCTCCAAAGCGGCCTCGCTCAGGGACCGGATGCGGCCGAAGAAGTCGATCTCCCACGCGGAGACGCCGAGGTTCACCGCGTACTGCTGCTTGGGGGCGAAGCGGCTGGCGGGGAGCGCCGCGGGCAGCTGCTGATAGGTGGCGGAGCCGTCGATGCCGACGGCGGGCAGCAGGGGCGCCCGCTCGATCCGGTACAGGGCCTGGAAGCGCTCGACGTTGAGCGCCGCCACCATCAGATCCCGGTTGTTCTCGAGGGCGCGCTCCACGAGCCCCTGGAGGTGAGCGTCCTGGAACACCTCACGCCAGCCGAGCGCCGCCGCGCTCCCGCCCTCCCCCTCGGCGCCAGCAAAGGTCTCGGGCACGGAGGACTCGGGGCGCGAGTAGCTCGGCGCCAGCGTGCAGCCCAACAGTGTGGTTCCCACCAGCGTGGCGCCCAGCAGGGCCGCGCCGCGCCGCGCACGACTCGACGGCGCAGAGCTCGACCGCGCA
>JAAZAA010000286.1 GCA_012514535.1 Myxococcales bacterium
CGGGCGTCGCGGGGGCGGGCGTCGCGGGGGCGGGCCTGGCCGGGCGGGGCGGCGCGACGGCGGGGAGCGCCGCTCCCTCGCTCACGGTCGGTCGTGGCGGCGGCCGGCGCGGAGCCGTCGTCGAAGAGGTCTCCGGGGTGCTCTGGGCCGGGGCGACGCCGAGCATCGTCGATCGCGTCGTGCGTGGTGGTGGAGGTCGCCCCGCACCACCGGACGAAGCGCTCCCCAGCGAAGCGCCGACGCGCACCCCCAGGGGCGCCCCCGGAGCGAGACGTCCGGGGGCGGGCCGCTCTGCCGCGCTCGGCGCCGTGAGGCCCAGGGCCGCCCCGAGCACGGGGGCTCCCTCGGGCGCGGGGGCCGTGACCTGAAACGACTCGCCGCATTTGGGGCAGCGCATCTTCAAGCCCGTGGGGGGCACCCGGCGCTCGTCGACGGGGTACTTGGCGCGACAGCTGGGGCACGAGACTTCGAACATGAGGAGTGAGAGGACATTTAGCAGTTTCTCTCCCCTCCGCGTCACCCATCTGACGCCGAAGGGTAGGTCGATGTGCCCCAGAGGGTCGGATTGCAATTCGCTGCTGGCTCACTTCGTGGTAACGGCCTCCGCGAGATGAAGAGCTGGATGCCCCCCGCCATCGCCCTTTCCTTCGGAGCAGGCATCGTCGGCCTCGCGCTGCTCGGGAAGAGCGCTGCGCCGGAGTCGCCCGCTTCGGTCGCGCCGGCGGAAGCAGAGCCACAGGAAGCCGAGATCGACGTCCCCGAGGAGACGCCGGCGCCGCCGGATGCCGAGCCCGTGGACGTCCTCGAGCCCTCCAGTGTGCCCACCGTGGAGGGCTACGACCGCCTCCCGGATGGAAGCCCTCTTCCCGAACTCCCCAAGGGAGCCCCCTCGCGCGTGAAGTTCGGGGTGGTGCTCTTCGAGTACGAAGGCGCACAGGCGGCGCCGGGCCAGAAGGCCCCCCGCTCGCGCACCAAGGAGCGGGCGCGCGAGCTCGCCCTCGAAGCCCTCGCCATCGCCAAGAGCGATTTCTCCAAGGCGGTCGAGAAGGGCGACCCGGGATCGACCGCCAACGCGGGCTTCGTTCCTCGCGGCGTGCTCGAACCGAGCGTGGAGTACGCCCTGTTCACCCTCGAGAAGGGGACCGTGCACGCCGAGCCGATCGAGACGCCGCGGGGCTTTTGGATCGTGCGGCGCATCCAATGAGCGCCGCGGGCGGGTGACGTCGCCCCGAGCTGGGTCGGTGCACCTCCCAGATCGGGGCATGTTTTCGGCGGGCCAGCTATGCATCCGCTCAGGGCTTGCCTAAAGTCACGGGGGTCCGCGGGGACCGGGCTGGGCCGTCCGCGCTGGACTCGACCGGTGGCATGACGGTGCGCGTTGTTTCCCTCCCGGCGTTGCTCCACGACCGGCACGCCCCCGAACCTGGACACGGCGCTGTCGCGGCTCTGGGCCGAGAGCTGGAGCAGGCGAGCGATGCTGGCGAGCGCGCGCGGCTCCATCACCTGCTCGGACGCCTCGAGGAGCGGCGTGGCCGGATCGCCGAGGCCACCCAGCACTACCAGGAAGCGACCAACCTCGCTCCGGACGATCTCACGCCCCTGGAGGCGCTGATCGGGCTCGCCGTTCGCCGCAGCTCGACCGAAAACCTCACGGCTGCCTTGGAGCGCCTGGCACACGTCGCCGAACCAGGGAGCCGACACCAGGAGGCCTTCCTCCTCCTCGCGGAGCTGCAGCGACGGCAGGGGCGCGCCGAGGAGGCTCGCCAAACGATCGAGCGCTGGCTGGAGGAGCTCCCGGAGGATCCCGCTGCGTGGCTGGCCCTCGACGTGCTCGCTGGCCAGACCGGCGACAGGGCCCTTCGGGAGCGCGCCCGCCTGGGGAGAGCCGCCACGGCCCAGGATGGCCGCTGGCGCGCCCTGTTGCTGTTGGACTGCGCCGCCCTGCGGGCGAGCTCTGCGGATCCGACGACCGCCCTCGACCTCTGCCGGCAAGCCTTCGACGAGCACGCCTCGTGGACGGTGTTGGTGGAATGGGAGCGCTACGCGGTGGAGCTCGAGAGCTGGACGGAGGCGAGCCAGATCGCCGAGCGAACGGCCACGCTCCTGCGCGAGTGCTCGACGGATCCCGACGCCGCGGCGCGCGCGGAGGTCCCGAGCTCCCAGCTCGGCGAAGAACAGGTCGCCCTCTGGCTGCTGCGTGCGGCGGAGTGGGCGCGGCGCGACGGGCAGCTGGAGCGCTCCTGGTCCCTGTTCGATCGCTGCGCGGAGGGCCTCCCCGAGGAGCTCCTGCCGCGGCTCGCGCGGGTGCTCTCTCGCCGGGATGGCCCCGAGGGGCCCCGTCGCGCGCGGCACCTCGAGGCGGAGATCGAGCGGATCGGAGCGGGCCCCGTCTCGGCCGCCCTGTGGCTGGATCTCGCGGCCGCGGCGGCGCGCGCCGGAGACGTCGACGGGCAACGCCGAGCCGTCGACGCCGCCCGGCGCTGTGACCCGGCGAGCCTGCGGGCGCGTGCGCTCCACCTCGACGTGGTCGAGCGCACGGCCAGCGCCGTCGAGTGCGGGACGGTCCTCGCGGAGGCCGCGGAGGAGCTCGGCGCCGCGCGCGTCGACTGGCTCGTCACGGCGGCTCTGATCGCCGCCCAGCCGGACCCCAGCGGTCCCACGGGGGAACGGCGTCGGGAGCACGTGGCCGCGCTGCTCGAGGCCGCCCGGCGCGCAGAGCCCCTGTCGGCGCCCCTCGCCTCCGTCCAGGCCATGGTCGCCCATTTCTTGGGGGACCCGGCGACGTTCGAGGGCTCCCTGGAGCCGCTGGCCGACAGCGGCTCACCCGAGGCGCGCCGGGACGCGGCCCTCGGGCTGGTGCGCGCGCGTCTCCTGAAGCACCTGGGCGACGCGCCCCCCGGCCCGCGACACGACGCTGCCCAGCCTCGACGGACCAGCGCCCCGGAGGAGCTCCTCCCGCAGACCTACGACGGACACCTCGTCCTCGCGCTGTTGCGCGCAGGGGCGCTGCCTCTCTGGAGCGGCTCACGACGTCATGAAGACAGCGTCGCCCTCGAAGCAGCCCTCCCCGCGAGCGCTGCGCGCATCCGCCGCGGCGCGACGCTCGTCACCGTCCGTCGCCTGATCGAAGAGGGAGACGTGCGCGGCGCCAGGGAGCGCCTGACGGCGCTCACGAAGGCAGATCCCGGTGACCTCCTGGCGACCGCGTTGCTCGCGGACGTGCTCGGCGCCGACGCGCCCGACGAGGCCGCCGCGGTGCTCGCCGGGGCCGCGCGTCGAGAGACGACGCCGTCCGAGGTGCGGGCGGCGTGGCTCCTCCGAGCGGGCAGATTGCTCTGGCGCAGCGCTCGCCCGGAGGCGGCGCTCAGGATGATCGGTGAGGCCGCCGAGCTGGCGCCACGAGCGGCGGAGCCCTGGCTCCGCTGGGGCGCGCGGCGACTCGATCCGGACGATCCCGAAGCGCGAGCTCGTCAGCTCGATCGCGCGGACACGGATCGCGGTCACTACGCGAGCCTCGAGCGGCTGACGCTGGCGGTCCGGCAGGGAGAGCTCACGGGGGAGCCGGGCTCTTCGGCGCTCGCCGTCCTGGACGCCCCTGCTCCCCCATCAACGACGGCGGCGTCGACGGCGGAGCCGGATGGCGCGGAGGAGCTTCGGACCAAAGCCGCCCTCTGGCTGACCAGCTTGATGCGCGCCGCCTACTCCGCCACGAGCGCGTCGGAGCCCTGGCGCGCTCTCGGCGCGCTCCCGGAGGCCCCCCTCGGGTTGGGCTCGGCGCTGCGCTACGCGGCCTTCTGCGAGGAGCCCGACCCTCCGCCGCAGGAGCGCCTCGGGGCCGCAACCAGCTGGGCCAGTGAGGCGCCCGACAGCGTCGCAGGCGCCCTCGCCTGGCTCGTGGAGTGCCGGGCCGCGGGGGCCCTGGAAGCGGGCCTCGAAGCGCGGGCGGAGCTCGGGAAAAGACTGAACGCCCCGGAGCTCGGCGCGGGCGCGGCGCTGCTCGCGAAGCTCGTGGACGCTCCCACCGCGGAAGCGCTGGCGCGCGCCGCCGTGGCGAGCCGTGAGGACCGCGCGTCGACGACGCTCTCGGGGCGGCTCCGGCAGTGGGCGCGGTTGGAACTCACCCCTCCGGGCGCCGACGACGCCGAGCGAGCCGCCGCCCTCGAGCAAGTGGCCCAGGGGAAACGACGGCTCGCCTCCGAGGCGGGGGGCTCGCCGAGCGAGGTCGGCTCTCTGCTCGCGATGGCAGGCTTCGCTCGCCTCCGCGCCGGAGACGCCCAGGGCGCGATCCTCGCCTTTCGAGAGGTGACGGAGCTCCTGCCCGACGATCTCGGAGCCTGGGAGGGGCTGCGGGCGAGCGCGCGGGCGCTCGACGATCGAGAGCTCGAGGCCGAAGCCTGCACGGAGCTCGCCCGACGCACCCATGACTCGCGGCGCGCCGCCGCCTATTGGGAGCGCGCGGGCGTGCTGTACCAGGAGCAGCCGGGCGGCGCGTCCCGGGCGGAGGAGGCCTTCGGCGCCGCGCTGGCGCGTGATTTCTCGCGAGACACGGCGTTCGAGCGCCTGTACCTGATCGTGCGGGCGAAGGGGGACGACGAGCGGCTGCTCGATTTGCTCGAGGGGCGCCTCGGCGCGGTGGACGAGCCCCGTCGCAGCGGCGAGCTGCTCTGGGAAAAAGCCCGCTTGCTGCGGCGACTCGGCCGCATGGGCCCGGCTCTGCGCGCCCTCGACCGCCTGCTGGAGCTGCAGCCCCATCACCTCGGCGCGCTCGCCCTGAGCGCGGAGGTGTGTCTCCGTGAGCGCCTCCACGATCGAGCCGTGACGTCCCTCACCCGCCTGGCGGACCTCGAGGGCGCGCCGGACGCGCAGCGACTCCTCGCTGGCCTCACCGCCGCCAACCTCCTCGAACGTAAGCTCGGCGATCCGGCGCGCGCCTTGTCGACGCTGCGAGCCCTCCGAGACGCTGGCTTGGCGGGCGCTCACCCCGACGGGGAGACGCTGATCGAGCGCCTCGGCTTCTGCGCCCTGCGGGCCGGTGAATTCGAGGAAGCCGCAGAGGCCTTCGAGATCGTGCTCGCCGAGGCCACCGACGCGGCGGCTCGGGCCGAGGCGGCGGCGTTCCTCCTCGCCTTGTATCGGGATCAGTTCGATCCCTCCGCGCCGGAGCGGCTCCCGCGGGCCACGCAGGCGGCCCGCGCGCTCCTCGCCGAAGATCCGACGAGCCCGGACGCCCTCGCGTTCCTCCTCGACGAGGTCGACCCGGTCGAACGACGGCCGCTCCTGGAGAGGGCCCTCGACGAGCTGCGTCGCGAAGCGGAGGCGGGCCCGCTGGCTCCGGGGAAGCTCGAGCTGGTGGCGCAGCTCGCGGAGGAGACGGGCGCCCGGCGCACGGCCCTCGCCGCCCACGGCGGTCTGCACCTGCTGGGGCGCCTCGGGGCCGAACAGGTCGACGCTCTGCTGGCCTTCACACGGCGGTTCCCCCGCGCACCGCGCGACGCCGCGCTGCGCCTCGCCCCGCGGGATCTCGAGGGGATCGCGGGTCCGGAGGAGCGCGGCCCCTATCGCGAGGTGGCGGCGTTGCTCCCCGCCGGGTGCCTCCAGGTGCTTGAGCCGGGACTCGAGGAGCTCCGGGTCCGGCCCACGGTGCCCGAAGAGGCCCTCGACGCGGTCGATCCGGCGCTGGGGGAATGGGCGCGGGTCTTCGGGCTCGATCGGATCGTCGTGCGGCGCAGCACCCTGGCGGACCGGATCTTTGCGCTGGCGGGTCCCGAACCGACGCTCATCTTGGGGGACGAGCTCCGAGGTCCCCTCGACGATCGCCGGCGCGCCCGCGCCATCGGCGCCCTCTACACGCTTGCGCGGGGGACCGCCCCGTTCGTGCAACGGGACGAGGCGACCGCCGCTCGCATGATGGCCAGCGTGGCCTGCGCGGTCGGTTCGCCGGACCTCGCCCGCGCCCTCGAAGTGGACGAGGAGCGAGCGCGCGCCGTCGGAGACGCCCTCCGGCCTCACCTCTCCGACGAGCTCTGCGGACACCTGCGTGAACCCCTCGGCGCCGCGCCGCGCGAGCGGCGCGCGTTCGCCTCCTGGTATCGGGCGGCTCGGCTCAGCGCGATCCGGGCCGGGGCGCTCGCCCTCGGTGAGCCGTCTCAGCTGCGGCGACCGCTCGAGGAGTTGGGTGACGGGTCGCTGGACAGGGGCGGCGCGACCGGCGCTGACGCGCGTCCGGCGTATCCGGCGTTCGCGAAGCTCATCGCGTTCACCCTCTCGACGACCTTCGCCGATCTGCGCGAAGCCCTTGGCTTGGAGGACGTATGACGGGGCGACTCGACGATGCGCCCGGCGACGCGCTGTTCGTCGCTCTCCTCGAGGCCGCCCCGGAGCCGCCCGCGGATTTCGTCCCCGGGACGGCGGCGCCCCCCGAGGTCCGTGAGCTGGCTGGCTCGATGTCCCAGCACGACGTCGGCGCGCCCGACGCCTCGAGGGACGGCTCGTCCGTGGGCGCCGCGTTCGAGGCACCCCTCGACGAGGATCTCGAACGCCAGGCGGCCCTCCTCGAGGACGAGGCGCGCCACCAGACGACGGCTCTCGCCGCCGCGCGCGGTCTGCTCCTGGCGAGCGAGCTGTGGGCGCAGGCGGGCGACGCGCACCGAGCCGCGCGCTGCGCCGACGAGGCCACCCGCGCCGCGCCGAGCTTCACCCTCGCCCAGCTCCAGCTCCGGGCCTTCACTCCGTGGCGCGCCGACGATCCGACCGCCAGGTCGCGCTGGCTCCGGTCGCTCCAGGGGGAAGCTCGACTCTGCGCGGACGAGGCCGAGCGCTCGCACGCCGCCTGGTTGCTGTCGGAGCTCGCTCGCCTCGCGGGCGACGTGGCCGGCGCGAGCGCGGCGGAAGATCTCGCGCAGCGCGCCGGCGACCTGCGCGCCGCCGTCTCGCGGCTCGTCGATCGACTGCTCGAGGGGGAGAACCCCCTCGCGGTCCATCTGCCCCCCGAGAGCCCCTTGCGCGCGGCCGCCCTCCGCGTCGCCGAGCTGCGCAACCGACGCCCCGCCGACGACCCGGACGCCCTCGTCCACCTGGACCGCGCTCGTCGTCACCTCGCCGCGGGGCGCTGGCGCGAGTCCGCCGAGCACCTGACGGCGACCGCCGAGGAGCTGGCCAGCGACGCCCTCCTGGATCTCGCCGCGTCCTTGGCGGCTCACGACGCCCAGAGCAGGCCCGTCGCGCTGCGTGCGCTCCGCCAGCGCCTGGCCACCGACACGAACCGCGCGCTCCTGCGCACCTTCGCCGCCCGCGCCGTCGAACAAGCGGACTGGGGCGCCCTGAACGAAGCGCTCGATCGGGCCGACCCCGCCTCCGGCACCTTCGATCTCGGGGAGCGCATCGTGCTCGCGCTGATCGGCGGGGGCGCCCTCCAGGTGGGAGACCTCGATCTGGACGCCCTGAGCCGCCAGTCCGATCCGGCGCTGGCGGCGTCCTTGGCGGAACACAGCGGCGATCATTTGGGCGCCTCGCCGCGAGCGCTCGAGGCGACCCTGGGCAGCCGCCTGGCACCGACACAGCGGGACGAGCTCGCCCTCTTCCTCGAAGAGCTCCCCGACGACGATCCGCTGCGACACGTCCTCGCCACCGAGATCGCCCTGGCGGCGCGGGATCCGGACGCCACCGTCGACGCCCTGGAGCGGCTCGCGCTCCTGAGCGATCTCCCCGCCCTCCACGAGGTCGTCGGCCTCCTGCACGAGCTCGCCGGGCACGCGGATCGCGCCGCCGACGCCTACGGGAGAGCTCACGAGCTCGCCCCCGAGCTTCGTCACGTACGAGCTCTCGCGGACACGAGCGGCAGCGCACCGCTCACGTCCCTCCTCACCGCTCTGGCCCGAAGCTGCCGCGACCCCGACCGCGCCGCCCTGCTCTGGCTCGAGGCGGCCCTCCGGGCGCACCCCCGTGAAGCTCTCGACTTGCTGGGCCAGGCGACCCTGTCGGAGGCGGTTCGCCGCGTCGCCTGCGGCTATGCCGCGTTCCTCGCGGCGCGCACCGCCGACGCCGTGGAGCGACGCGAGTGGTTGAGCCGTGGAGCCGCCCTCGCCCGGAGCCCCCGTGAGCGCGCCTTGTGGCTCCTGCGACAACCCGACGACGGGAGCGAGGTGGCCGCGGACGCCTCGCGCGCGCTCCGAGATCTCGCGGATCTGTTCCCCGAAGACCTGGCGCTCCAGGAGTACTGCGAGCGGACGACCCGCTGCTCGGAGCTCGAGCGAGCCGAGCACCGCCTGCGAGCCGCCCACGCCGACACGCCGCAGGCGGCGTGGCTGAGCGCCGAGGCAGCGATGCGCGCGTGGGGAGCGGGGGAGCCAGGGCTGGCGAGCCGGGCCCTGCGTCGTCTGCTCGAGCGGCACCCCTCCCCCTTCGCCACGGCGTTCGCCGCCATGCTCGCCCACGACGGGGGCGACGCGACGGAGCCGAGCGCGGCGCTGCTCGAGCAGGCGGCGAGCGCGGAGGCGGCGCGACGCGACGAGGCCCTGGAAGCCCTGGCTCGCCTCGACGGGGCGCGGGGCAACCAGGCGGGGCGCAGGGAGTGGTTGCGCGCGCTGCTCGCCGGAAACCCCAGCCCGGTGGCGGCGGTGCGAGCGGCGGCCCGGCTCGAGGCCGACCTCCTCCACGAGGGGAACGTACGGCACCTCGATCCCGCCGGGAGCGCGCTGGCCGAACACCTCTCCCCCGCCGATCGCCTGGCGTACCGGCTCCACCTCGGCGCGGCGCGGCTGCTCGACGGTGATCTCCGGGCCGCCCGACGCTGGCTCGAGCCCCTCGCGCGGTCTCCCCGGCCCCCGGCCTTGGCGCTCCACGCCCTCGAGATCCACGCGCGCCAGGTCGATGACGCGGAGACGCTCCGCTGGCTCTGCGCCCTCCTCGGGACCACCGCAGACACCGCAGCCGCAGCCGCGGCGAGCTTCATCGAAGCGGCCTTCGCCGCAGCCCGGCTCGGGCGGCGCGCCGAAGCCCTCGCGGTGGTCGACCGGGCCCTCCGCGCGTTGCCCGACGACCTCGTCGCCGCCTGGCTCCGCTGGGAGCTCGTCGGCGCGTCCGGGCTCCCCGCCGTCGCGGCGCGCGCGGGCGAAAAGCTGGCTCGAAGGCTTCGCGACCCGTCCCATCGTCGCGCGGCCTTGCTGGAAGCGGCCCGTTCCTGGGTGCACGCGGATCTCGCGGGAGAACACGACGACGCCGCGGAGGCTGCCCTCCGCGAGGTGCTCACCCTCGCGCCGGCGGACACGACGGCGTTCGAACGGCTCCGGGCGCTGATCGAGAAGCACGGCGACGCGCGCGCCCTCGCGGAGTTGCTCGAAGGACGCCGCACGCATGCGTCCACCCCCGAGGAGAAGCTCGAGCTACATCGCAGCCTCGCTGCTTGCTACCTGGAGCTCCAGGATCCCGCGGAGGAGCGCGCTGCCCTCGAGGCCTGGCTCGCCCTCGAGCCCGACGCGACCGTCGCCTGGCGCGCGCACGCCCGCGCCAGCACGACGCTGCACGACCCTACGGCGGCGCGCCGCTCCTGGGAGCGCTTCATCGAGCTGACGCCGCCGGGCGCCGAGCTGACGGAGGCGAAGTACGCGCTGGCGCTCCTCCTCGACGAACACCTGGCGAAGCCCCGCGCCGCGGCGGAGCTCTACGAGGCCGTCCTGCTGGAGCGCCCCGAGGACCGCGACGTCCTCGCCCGGCTGGTCCGCAACTACGCGCGCCTGGGGATGGCCGAGCGGGCGATCTCCCTCCAGACCAAGCTCATCCAGCTCACGCAGCACCCACGAGAAAAGCTCACGGGCGCCCTCGATCTGGCGCAGCTCTACGAGGATCTCGCCGGCGACGCGAAGCGCGCCGTGGCCACCCTCGAACGCGCGCGGAAAGCCTGGCCCACCGAGCCAGCTCCCCTCGCGGCCCTCGTTCGTTTCCTGGAGCGGCAAGGTGAAGACGGCAAGGGGCGGCTCCTCGTGGAGCGCACCACCAAGGACACCTGGCGCAAGCTCGAGAGCGAGCGGATCGAGGCCAGCGCATTGGGAATGCTGGCCACCCTCGCAGAGCTGCAAGGCCTCGACGAGCTCGCCGCGGGGGCAGAGGCGGCTCGGCGCGCGTGGGTCGGGGAAGACGGGTCGCGGGAGGGAGCCGGGGCGAGCGCCCTCGGCGCCCAGCTCGACGATCTGCTCGCTCCGACGGAGATGTCGCCGCCCCTCCGCGCCCTGCTGCGCAAGACGGGGCGCGCCTTCGATGCGGCCTTCCCCGTCGCCGTCGCAGCGCAGCGTGTGGAGTCGGGAGTCGTCCTGGACGAGCTCCGCGAGCTCTCACGCGCGGCGGGCCTCGGTGAGGTTGCTCTGTTCGTGACGCCGAGTTTGGGGGCGCGCTGCCTGCCCGCCCGCGCCGCGCTCGATCGTGGCGCCCCTCATCAGATGCTCATCGGGCCGGCCCTCGAGGATCTGAGCCCCGACCAGCGCACGTTCCTCTTGCTGCGTGGGCTCAAGCTCCAGCAGAGCGGCGCTGGCGCGCTCGCCCGCAGTCGCTCGCGCGACAGCTGGCCGATGCTCGCGGCGCTCCTGAACCTCTTCGCGCCGAACTGGGTGCCTGCGGGCATCGATCAGGAAAAATTCCTCCTCGCCCGCCAACAGCTGGAGAAGGGTCTGCGCGCCGTCGGCTACGACGACGACGTCCCCTTCCTGGTCCTCGAGGCGATCGGCACCCTGACCCCTCGCGCTCAACACCTCGGCGAGGCCGCTCGCTTGCTCCCCAACCGGGCCGCGCTCCTCGGCACGGGCTCCCTCGGCGGCGCCGTCGAGGCCTTCGCTCGCCTCGCGGATCGCCCTCTCGCCGCCGCGGGGCCCGCGCGCTGGCGGTGGCTCAATGGCCACGCGGAGGCGCGCGATCTGATCCTGTTCAGCGCGTCGCGGGCCTGCGCGGAAGCGCGGGTGCGCCTGGGCCTCGTCACCCGGGACTCCCTCCCCGAGGCGTCCCCCGTCCACTCGTTGCCGCCGCGCCCCCCACAGCGCAGCTTGGCGGGCGTCCCTCCGCGCCCCCCGCCGCGGCGCAGCTGAGCAGAAACCGCGACGCGACGCGAACGAACGAACGAAACGCGACGCCACAGAACGAAACGCGACGCCACAGAACGAAACGCGACGCCACAGAACGAAACGCGACGCCACAGAACGA
>JAAZAA010000287.1 GCA_012514535.1 Myxococcales bacterium
CGCGTCTGGCGGCGGGGCGCGTCTGGCGGCGGAGCGTGGACGGAGCCGCTCCTCGGCTCAATCAGAGGCGCAGGAAGGCCGTGAGCAGCTGATGCCCCGCCTTCTGGCTCTTCTCGGGGTGGAACTGGGTGGCCACGAGGTTGTCCCGGGCGACCGCCGCGGTGACGCGGTTCGGGCCGTAGGACGCGGTCGCTTTGATCAACGTCGGATCCGCGGGCAGCGCGTGGAACGAGTGCACGAAGTAAAACCAGCTGCCATCACCGCCCGCCGCCTCGAGCACCGGGTGCCCCCCGGAGGCAAGCTCGAGTTGATTCCAGCCCATGTGCGGGATCTTGATGTCCGGCGCCGCCTCGAGACGCTTCACCGCGCCGGGAAGGAACCCCAGACCGGGCACGTCAGCGGCTTCCTCACTCGACTCGAAGAGGGCCTGGAGTCCGAGGCAAATCCCCAGGTACCAGGTCCCTGCCCGGATCTTTTCCCGGAGGACCTCCGCGAGGGGCCCGGAGAGGGCCTCGACGCAGTGACGAAATCCTCCCTGCCCCGGGACGACGATCTTGTCGGCTCGGGCGAGCTCCTCGGGGCGGGCGCTGCGCTGGACGTGGACGGTCGTTTCGAGCTCGCGTCCGGCGAGCTCGAGGGACTTCTCGACGCTCCGGAGGTTGGCGTGGCCGGTGTCGACGACGATGACGTGCATGGGGGATCGAGAGGGCGGGGGGCGGGGCGGGCCTACGGGCTGCGATGCAGACGGGGTCGGCGGCGGAGCTTCGGGGGAGCGGCTTCGTGGCGGGGCCCGAGCTTGCGGGCGCTCAGTCGAGCACACCCTTGGTGGAGGGGATCACCCCGACGGTCCGCGGGTCCAGCTCGGTCGCGGCGCGCAGGGCCCGGGCGAAGGCCTTGAAGGAGATCTCCACGATGTGGTGGAGGTTGTGGCCCGCGTGCTTCACCATGTGCAGGTTGGCCTGGGCGGAGCGGGCGAAGGCTTCGAAGAACACCTCGGCGAGCTCGACGTCCCAGGTGCCGAGCTTGGCCTTGGGCAGATCCACGTTCCACACGAAGTAAGCGCGCCCCGACAGGTCCATGGCGCAGGTCACCAGCGCTTCGTCCATGGGCAAGGTGGCGGAGCCGTAACGCCGGATGCCGCGCCGCTCGCCGAGCGCGTCGAGCACCGCCTTGCCGAGCACGATGCCGAGGTCCTCGGTCGTGTGGTGGCCATCGATCTCCACGTCGCCGTGGGCCTCGACGAACAGGTCGATGCACCCGTGGCGCGGGAGCTGCTCCAGCATGTGGGTGAGGAACGGGATGGGGGTCTCGATGGAGTGTTGTCCGGTGCCGTCGAGATTCAGCTTGACTCGGATCTGGGTCTCCCCGGTGACGCGTTCCACCGACGCGGTGCGGGGGGTCTCGGGGGTGGGGGAACCACTGGGAGCGTTCATCGGAAATCCTCGATCTTCCAAGCGCCGTGCTCGCGCAGGAGCTCGACGGTACCGGCTGAGCCGTAAGCGACCGTGGCCCGGTCGCCCACGAGCTCGACGTGGGTCTCGCCGAGTCCCGCGGTCAGGGACGCGACGAGCCGGTCCATCTCTTCTTTTTGTTCCCCCTCCCAGGCCTGTTTCAGCTTCTCGGCGTCGAGGCCTTCCCGGTGCGCCTCGGGGACGAACCGAAGCAAGATGTCGTAGCGCTGGTTCTCGTAGGCGCGCACGAAGGAGCGCAGCGCCTGGGCCGGCGTCGTCTGCCCGTAGAGGTCCACGGCGGAGGCGTCGATGCGCCAGGCTCCGTCCTCGTAAACCAGGAGCAGGGTCTCACCGTCCGGGGCGGTCACGCGCGCCGTGACGTAGGGATCGGCGGTGGGGCGCTCGAGGGCCTCGATGAGGGCGCGGAGCTCCGAGGGGTTCTCCCGCACCATGCGCTCGAAGGCCTCGGGGGTCATGTCGCGCTTCGCCTCCGCGCTGAGGAGGGCGTATGCGTCCTGGATGCGTCCCTCCGCCAGGGCGGTCGTGTAGGCGTCCAGGGCCGCGCGGGGGTTCGGGGAGCTCGCCGGTTTGCTGCAAGCGCTCGCCAGGGCGGCCACGGCGAGGAGCGGCGCGAACGGGCCCAAAACGCGCCGGACCGCGAAGCCCGCAGGCCCGTCCGACCGCCTCGAGGGCGCAGGGCTGAGGGACCCTCGCGGGGCCATTTCCTCGGAGGCGTCGAGCGCGCGTGCCATGGCTGGCCCGCCTTACCACAGGGGCACGCGGGCGGCGACTCTCCCGGTGGCGCTCCGCTCCGCTGAGCGCCACCCTGGCGCGCCCCCGTCTTGCCCGGGTCCGCCTGGCCGCGGTCAGCGAGTCCTGGCCGATGAGGGGGCAATGAGGGGGCAATGAGGGGGCGGTGAACGACCGGGGGCAGCCCCGCCGTCGAGGTCGACCGGTTTCGGTGGCTGGCCGGTTTCCGGGTACCGCAAACCGACGTATACCTCAGAGAGATGCCTGCTGCGCCGCCACCTTCGGCTCGACCGGAACGCATCGCGATCCTACCGCTTCGGAACTCGGTGCTGTTTCCCATGTCCGTCGTCCCCATCAACGTCGGCCGCCCGAGGAGCGTGCGGCTGGTGGAGGAGCTCGACCGGGAGAGCGCCCTGGTGGGCGTCGTCGCCCAACGGGATCCGAGCACCGTCGAGCCGACCTTCGACGAGCTGTTCACCGTCGGCACCTTGGCCCGTGTGGTCAAGGTCATCCGCGTGAACGCGTCGAACTACTCGGTCGTGCTCAACGGGATCGGGCGCTTCCACATCGCCGAACCGCTCGGACTCGAGCCCTACATGCGCGCGGAGGTGCAGCGCATCAGCGAGACCGGCGCGACGAGTGACGAGCTCACCGCGCTCGGAGATCGCCTGCGGGAGAGCATGCGCAAGGTGCTCGCCCTGATGCCCGATCTACCCCGGGAGACGGCGAGCATCCTGGACAACGTGCGCGAACCCGGCGCCCTCGCAGACCTCGTGGCGTCGAACTTCCCCGAGGAGCTCGCGGGGGTCCACGTGCGTCAGCAGGTGCTCGAGGCCGTCGACGTCGGCAGCCGCGTGCGGCTCGTGTCCAAGATGGTGGAGCGGCAGCTCGAGGCGCTGCGCGTCAAGGACGAGATCTCCAACCTCGTCGCCGAGGAGATGACCCGCTCCCAGCGCGCCTACGTGCTGCGCCAACAGATGCGCACGATCCGCGAGGAGCTCGGCGAGAGCGTCGACGACGACGAGGTCGAGCAGCTGCGGGAGCGCCTCGCCCTCGCGGACATGCCCGAAGAGGTGGAGCGGACCGCGCGCAAACAGCTGTCGCGCCTCGCGGGGATGCAGCCCCAGTCGGCGGAGTTCCAGGTCACGCGCAACTACGTGGAGTGGCTCGTGGATCTGCCCTGGTCCCACTCCACCCCGGATCGCCTCGACGTGAGCGAGGTGGCGCGCTGCCTCGACGAGGACCATTGGGGCCTCGAGCGCGTGAAGCGGCGTATCGTCGAGTACAGCGCCGTGCGGCAGCTCCGGAAGGACAACCGCGGGCCCATCCTGCTGTTCCTCGGACCGCCCGGCGTGGGCAAGACGTCCCTCGGACGCTCCATCGCGCGGGCCATGGGTCGCCGCTACGGGCGCATCGCCCTGGGCGGCGTGCGCGACGAGGCGGAGATCCGCGGGCACCGGCGCACGTACGTCGGGGCCATGCCCGGTCGCATCCTGCAGGCGTTGAAGAAGGTGGGCACGAACAACCCCGTGCTCGTCCTCGACGAGGTCGACAAGATGGGCGCGGACATGCGCGGCGATCCAGCCGCGGCTCTGCTCGAGGTCCTGGATCCCGCACAGAACGACAGCTTCGTCGATCACTACCTCGGCGTGCCCTTCGACCTGTCGAAGGTGACCTTCCTGGCGACCGCCAACTATCGCTCCGGCATCCCCGAGGCGCTGCGCGATCGCATGGAGATCATCGAGGTCCCTGGCTACACGATCGCCGAGAAGCGGGCGATCGCCCAGAACTTCCTCGTGCCCAAGCAGCTGCAGGAGCACGGCCTGACCACGGAGCAGCTGCGGTTCGCGGACGAGGGCATCGACACGCTCGTCGACTCCTACACGCGGGAGGCCGGAGTGCGCGGGCTCGAGCGGGCCATCGCGTCCGTGTGCCGCGACGTCGCCGTGCGCCTGGCGGAGGGCCAGGAGGTGAACCAGCTCGAGGCGACCTCGGAGCTGGTGCGGGAGCTCATGGGGCCGCCGCGGTATCGACCGGATCTCCCGGAGCGTCGGATGGCGCCGGGCGTGGCCGTGGGGCTCGGTACGAGCGGCGCTGGCGGGGAGCTGGTGCTCGTGGAGGTGACGCGCATGGCGGGCACCGGCACGGTGCGTGTCACGGGAAACCTGGGGCCGATCCTGTCCGAGGCGGCGCACACGGCGGTCTCCTTCGTGCGCTCGAAGAGCGAGCGCTTGCACCTCGACCCGGAGTGGATCCGCGCCATCGATCTCCACATGCACATCCCCCGCGCCCGGGCGGTGCAGGACTACGCAGGCCTCGGCGTCGCGATGTTCTGCGCGGTGGCGTCGCTGCTTCTGGATGCGCCCTGTCGCTCCGACGTCGCGGTGCTGGGCGAGCTCACGCTCCGCGGCAACGTGCTCCCGGTCAACGGGATCAAGGCGATCATGCTCACGGCCCACCGAGCGGGGATCCGCGAGGTCATCCTGCCCGCCCGCAACGAGCCGGATCTCGAGGAGGTGCCCGCCGAGGTCCGCGACGACATTCGCGTCCACCTGATCCACAAGGTGGACGAGGTCTTGCCTCTGGTGCTGGCTCGACCGGAGGGCGAGCCGCCGAGCCGCACCACGCCGTCGCTCGGCGAAGCGCGCCCCTGAGGGCGCGGCAGCTCCATGGGCGGCCCCGTCGCGTTCGAGCTCGCGTCCGTGCTCGCCTCTCGGGCGCAGCGGATCGGTTGGATCTCGAGCGCGCTGTACCTCCTGGCGATCGGGTTTCTGCCGCTCCTTGGCGGGCCCCGTTACGAGGCGGCCCTCGTGGCGGGCCTGGTCGTACCGGCCATTGCGGCGGTGACCTGCGCTCTCGAAGGAGCCAGGGCGCCCCAGGCGGGGGCGTGGTCCCCCCTCGACGCCTTGCTGCGCGGGTTGCTGGCGGCGACCGGGCACGCCCTCGTCCTGTTGGTGGTCGCCCTGGTGCATGGCGCGCGGGCGGGGATCTGTGAGCCCGGGGCGGGCTTCCTCCTGCTCGTGCTCGGCCCGGGTGCAGGGGTGCTGCTCGCGGGGGTGTGGGGGGCGTTCGTGGGCTGCGCGCTCCGGGGGCGCTCTCGCCTGGCAGTGATCGCCCTCGCGCTGGGCGCGCCACTGCTCGCGGTGGGCGTCAGCCTGGTGCGCTTCGTGACCAGCCCGATGGTGTTCGCCTTCGATCCCTTCGTCGGGTACTTCGCGGGGCCCCTCTACGAGGTCGTGGAGATCCCGATCGCGCGCCTCTGCACTTACCGCGCGGGCACGCTGGCGACGGTGCTCGCTGCCCTCTGCGGGGCGAGCCTCCTGGAGCGGCGGGGCGAGGTGGGCGGGCTCCGCGTGCGCCGTCCTTTGGATCGGCGCGGGGTCGTGGGGCTCGGCTTCTTCGGCGCCCTCTCGGCGGGGCTCGCTGGCGCGGGGGCGCAGCTCGGCCACTTCAGCACGGACGCGAGCATCCGCGAGGCCTTGGGGGGACAGCTCTCCTATGGCCGCTGCGACGTGGTGTACGCCGACTCCCTCCGCCGGGCCGAGGTGGCGCGCCTCGCGCGGGAATGTGACGCGCACCTGGCGCAGATCGAGCGCTTCTTCGAGGCGCCGGGGCCGGACCGCGTGACCGTCATGCTCTTCGCCCACGCGGCGCAGAAGGGGCGGCTCATGGGCGCCGCGTCGACGTACATCGCCAAGCCGTGGCGGCGCGAGGTCTACCTCCAGCCGTCCGGATTCCCACACCCGGTGCTCGGCCACGAGCTGGCGCATGTGGTTGCCGGCAGCTTCGGAGCGGGGCCGTTCCGGGTGGCGGGTCCTCTGGGCGGGTGGATCCCGGACCCCGGACGCATCGAGGGGATCGCCGTGGCGGCGGCACCCCGGGACGACGGGAACGTCGACCTGCAGCAGTGGGCCGCCGCCATGCGGAAGGTGAACCTGCTCCCGCCCCTCGAGCGGGTCTTTCGGCTGACCTTCCTCGGCGAGAGCTCGGCGCGGGCCTACACGGTGGCGGGGGCGTTCGTGTCCTGGCTCCGGGAAGATCAGGGGGCCGAGGTGGTCCGGCGTTGGTACGGGGGCGCTTCCCTCGAGGTCCTCACCGGACACGATCTCGGGCAACTCGAGGAGCGTTGGCATGTCCACCTCGACGCCATCCCGCTCCCCGAGACATTGCTCCACGAAGCCAGCGCGCGCTTCGAGCAACCCGCCGTCTTCGGCAGGCAGTGTCCGCACCTGGTGGATCGGCTCTACCAGCGGGCGGAGGTCCGACTGGGGCTCCAGGACCCCGCGGGTGCTCGGCGCATCCTCGACGAGGTGCTCGAGCTCGAGCCGCGCCACGGCGGGGCAGCGCTCCTGCGGCCGGCCTGTAGCCTGCGGGAGGGGCGCCCGGAGGTGGCCCTCGAGGAGTTCGACGCGCTGGCGCGGGACACGAGCCGGACCAGCGTGGAGCGGGCGCGCGCCTGGGAGGGCGCCGGAGACGCCGCGTTCCTCCTGGGGCGCGACGAGGTCGCCTTCGACGCCTACACCATGGCGCTCGACATGACCGTGGGCGAGCACGCCCGGCGCTCCCTCGAGGTGAGGCGGTGGGCTCTGCGCGCGCCGACCCGCGCGCGCAAGGCCATCGAGCTGCTGCTGGTGGGCGCGGCGACCACCGGGCCCCAGTGGGATCTCGCCGCGCCCGCGCTCGGGGGGTGGATGCGCGGCGGCCCCGAGGACGCGATGGCGCGCTATCTCCTCGGCAAAAACCTCCTCGCGCGGGGGCATCATGCCGCCGCTGCAGCGCTCCTGGAGCAGTCCGTTTTCGAGGATGCGGGGAGCAGCTTGCCCTTGAGCAGCGTCCGCACGGAGGCCCTCCGCGCCGCCCTGATCGCGCGCTGTGCGTTGTTCGACGCCGGCGCCGCTCGGCGCACCTATGAGCTTCTCGTGGAAGAGAAGCTCACCCTGGGCCAACGGCGTGGGCTGGCGCGGATCGCCGAGCGGTGTGGCGTCGATCCCGGCGTGGTGGCTCCGCGCCCGGACGACTCGTCCCTCTGACGAGCCGTCCCGGGCTTGTCGCCGCAGGGCGCGGCGTCGAGAGGTGCAGCGTGAACGTAGGGTGCGCGGATCTCAGCGGACGATCACCGGTGCCGGTCGCGCGCAGAAGCCGCCCGTGCAGTTGGCGGAGGGATCACAGCAGTCGGCGGCGGTGTCGCAGCGCTCTTGCTCCTGAGAACAGCTGAGGGTGGTGGTCGTCGTCGAGCAGACGAGCTCGGTGCTCCCCGGCTCCGCCGGCCGACAGAAGCCGCCGCAGCACTGGTCGCCGGTGGCGCAGCTGTCTCCGTCGGACTTGCAGGGGTCGAGCACCCAGTAGCCCCGCGCGTTGCCGGCCAAGAGCTCCTGCGCGGGCAGGTAGAAGGCCGGGTAGCTCGGATCCTCGTCGGGTGCGGCGTCCACGCGGATGGCGGCGACCCAGAGCTTCTTCGTCGTGACCTGATCGTAGTCCTTGAAGTCGTAGTTGCGGGGATCGCTGAGCCACGGATCCGTCACGGCCATGTTGCCGTACATGCGCCGACTGGTGAAGACGACCCAGGCGTAGCCTCCGGTCACCACCGGCGCGACCGTGGGTTCGTAGGACAGCGTCGTGTCGTCGTATTCCCCGTCGCCGATCCCGTGCTTGTTCCCGGCGATGGGCAGATAGCTCACGCCGTCCGCGTTGCGGCCGTTCAGGTAGTCGAGCCGCACCGAGCGCGCCTCCGTCGTGCTCGCCCACCACAGCTCACCGCGCGCTTCGTCGCGCGTGCCGATGTACGTCTCGTTGCTCTTCGAGCCGCGCACCTCGTTCTGGAACACGACGCGGTCTCCAGTGGGGACGAAGGAGGGCCACCCCGCGCCGTGGGCGCGGTACTGGGCGGCATCGTTGGCGTTGCCCGTGGCCACGACCCGGAAGTTGGAGAAGGTGCGGGTCGCCTCGTCGAAGTCCATGACGGCCAGCTGGGAGCCGTCCGTCGGTAGATCTTCCGGCACGTCCGCGCCGCTCCCGCCGAGGTAGGCGAAGGCGACCTGGCTGCCGTCGGGGGAGAAGGTCGGCAAGGCGGCGCGGAGCTCCTCCGGGAGTCCTGTCTCATCGACGGGGCTCGGCGGATCCGTGGTCATGTCCCAGAGCCGGGAGTAGGGGTGGTTGACGGGGTCGACCGTCTCGTTGTGCTTCGACGCGTTCACCGCGTTGGTCAGGGCCAGCGAGCCGTCCGGCGACAGCGCGGCCCACGCGAAGATCGAGTCCTGACCCGTCAGGTAGGCTTCGTCGTCGTCGAGCAGATTGCGGAGCCAGCTCTTGCGATCGTCCCCGCCGCCTTGCACGAGCAGGTGGGAGCCCTGCGCAGAGACCGTGTGGCACGCGCGACATCCGCCGTGGTCGTCGGCGCTGTCGTAGCCGGAGGCCAGGGTCGGAGCGGTCTCTCCCGAGCGGATCGCCAGCACCGCGGCGCCGAAGTCGTTCGGTTGCCCGCCGCGCGTATGTTGGAAGTTCTCCACGAGGGCGGTGCCGTAGGAGTTGTAGTAGACGGTGCCCGAGAGCCGCCCCGGGGCGATCGCGAAGGTGCGCGTGAGGGGACCGTACACCGTGCCGTCGTGGGCGATGCTCAGGGAGAGGTGCAGGGTGTCGCTGCTGCCGTCCTCGAGGCTCTCCCCTGCGGACTCGGTGGCGGCGGCCCAGACGCGTTGTGGGATCGGGTGTCGGATAAAGCTCCGCCCGGTCGTCGCCAGGATCTCGGGGCGACCGAAGCTCCCGGTCCAGGTGAAGCTCCCGCTGAGGGTGCGGAGCTCGATGTGCACGGCGTCCGCGTCCCCGACGTCCCAGCGCCACATCAACAGGGGCGCCAGCATGCCCCGTGGAAACACCGTCCCGTCGTAGGGGTACAGCATTTCGAGATCCTGGCTGGAGCCGTCGTCGGTGGCGCCCGCCGTGAGCAGGTCGAGCAGATCCTCGTCGGTGATCGCGGCGCCCAGGCCCTCGCCGCCGACGCCGCCGATGCCTCCGCCGGCGCGAAGCTCCTCCGCGTCGCCCGCGACCTGATCCGCGTCCGCCGCGGCGGGGCCGTTCTGGGTGGAGACGATGCGCACGAAGATCTTCACCTCGACGACCTTGTCGTTGAGCCCGGCGCGGATCGTCACCCACCCCCCGACGTTGCCCCGGGGCGTGAAGAGGCCGTCGTCGTCGATGCTGCCGATCTCACCGCGATCGACGCTCCAGCCGACGGCGGTGGGCTCACCGCTGACGGTGGCGGTGAACTGCAGCGTGGGGAGCTCCTCGCCCTCGTGGATGTCCAGGGTGGTGGGGCCGTCGTAGACGATCGTGAGGGTGTCCAGGTCGAAGTCCTTCGTGCCTCCGCCGCCGGAACCCTTGCCTCCCGGCTCCGGATCGACGTCGAAGGTGGAGGCGCCCGTGCCGCTACCCTGAGAATCACCGGCGCTTCCGCCGACCGTGGCCCCCGGATCTCCCTGCACGTCCGCCGTGCCCCCACAGCCGGCCAACCCGGGCGTCACGAACCCCAGCACGACGAGTCCCAACACGGCCCAGCGCGGCACGACCCGCGGCGCGCTCCCGTTCGCCACGGCCTGCTCCGCCGCGCGCTGCTCCGCCGCGCTCTCGTTCACGGCCCGAGCCAGCGTCTTCTCCTCGATCCGAACCCCCGCGACTCGTCGCCCCTGCGGCGTAATACCACCCATCATAAGTCCACCAACGTACACGACCGGCGCGTCAGTTTTCCAGCATTTCTGGCGAACTTGCGCCTGTGTGGAACGGGCGCACTCTTCCCGACGGGCGCGAAGAACCGGGGGCCCCACGCGAGCTCGAGCGGCCCCCCAGGCGTCCGCTTTCGACCGTGTACCTCAGCGCGGCGACACCTCGTGAGCGCCCCGCAGGAGCTCAAGGCACGCATCGGACCAGGCCTCACGGCAGGGCTTGGAGCCGCGCCGCTCTCGTCAGCGAGCCTTCGTGGTGACGGCTCTGAGGAGATGTCGCTGCGCGAGCGCGAAGACGGCGAGCGCCGGGAGGCTCAACAACACGTTGCCCGCCATGACGATGTGCCAACGGACGCCGGTGCCTTGCTCGCGGAGCAGCGCGATGCCCAGGGGCAGGGTGCGCACCTGGTCGTCCGTCGTCATCACGAGGGGCCAGAAGTAGTCGTTCCAGTGGTAGGTGAACGAGAACAGAAAGAACGCCGTCAAGGCGGGGAGCAGGAGCGGGGGGAGGAGCCGATAGACGATGGCGATTTCGCTCGCGCCGTCGAGACGAGCGGCCTCGATGAGGGCGTCGGGCACCGCGAGGAGGGCCTGGCGGAGCAGGAACGTACCAAAGGCGCTGACGCCGAAGGGGAGGACCAGGGCCGACATCGTGTTCACGAGGCCGACCTCCGCGAGCAGGGCGAAGACGGGGACGAAGCGCACTTGCGCGGGGACGGCGAGCGTCGCGACGACGAGGAGGAACGCCGCGGTGCGGAAGCGAAACTGGAGCTTGGCCAGGCAGTAGGCGGCGGGCAGCGCCACGGCGATCTGCAGCGCCGCGATGAGCAGCGCCATGAGCGTGGTGTTCCAGAGGTAGTGGGCGAAGGGCATGGCCTCCAGGGCCGCCGCATAGGCCTCGAAGGACAGGCCGCTGGGGAGCGGCGCCGTCGGGGCGCGCACGATCTCGGGCAGCGTCTTCAGGCTAGTGACGACCATCCAGAGGTACGGCAGGAGCCACAGGAGTCCGACGGCGACGAGCAGCGCGCCCCAGCCGAGCCGGAGCCAGGCGGGCCCGAGCGGAGCGCCGTCACGGGCGAGGGGAGCGCGCTTCATGGGTGCGATCCTCGCGGGGCGCGGGCCGACGGGTCGCGCCGCGTCCAGGCCCAGAGTTGTAGCGCCGTGAGCGCGGCGAGGAG
>JAAZAA010000288.1 GCA_012514535.1 Myxococcales bacterium
GCGATCCCGCGCGGGGGCTCGGCGGGCAGCGTGTCCTGCTCTCAGGCTAGGGGTACCGCGCGCCGGACGGAGGAGGACAAAACGAACACCCCACCGCGAAAAAATGCAGGCCGGAGTGCAATTCGCGGGGAACCCCCCCTCGCCTCCCGACGAGGTCTTCACGGGGCAGACTGGAGCATGACCTGCGCCCCCGTGTTCGGTCGAGGGTGTTCGGTTGATGGGAGCGCGCTGCAAAGACAGGGGGTGACGTTACTTGGCCGACCTTCGCTTGTGGGCGGCAAACAGCGGTGGGTATTCTCCCCAGAATGGGATGTGCAATTTGTCGATCGGACCGCTTCTCCCCCCAGGGGGGCGAGTTCGCCTATCCGGGTCAGCTGTGTGTTGCCTGTCAGGAGCGAGCCGAGCCGGAGTCTGGCGATGACGACGTGGACACGCTCGGCGACACCGGCCCGAACCCCGTCTACGTGGACGGCATCAAGTGTTGGCGCCGGTATCGGTTCGGTGGCTACGTGACCATGCGAGACGACAGCCCGCGTCGATCTTTGGAGGAGTTCCAGGGGATGACGTTCTCCGCCGGGTGGTCGCAGTCCCTGTTGGATCGCGCCGTCGAGGTCCTCCAGGTCGCAGGCGAACCGGTCGCTGCTGGACTCGGGGCTGCCGGCACGAAGAGCCGTCGGTACATGGGCGCGACGTTCGAGCATGAGGGCTGCGCCTGGGTCGTGTGCAGGACTGCGCTGGTCTCGGACAACGCTCAGCTCCTGGACGCCACGGTAGCGCTCAAGGCGGCCTGCGGCGCCGAACGAGCGCTCGCCATCCTCGACGCCCCGGAGGGCTTGACGGAACCCCACGGTGCGTCTCCTGAGTACGTCGCTCGCTACCGCCAGGCGGCGTGGCACGGCCTGGGCGTCGCCTTCGGAACCGTTGAAGAGTTCCGCGGCGGGTGGACCGTCGCCCCCGTGCGTCCCCCGAGCTACGGAGGCTGGCTCGAGGACGTTCTCCGGGAGGTTCGGGGTGGCTTGAAGACCCGTAGCTTCGACGTCGAAAGCTTGGGGGACAGCCGCGCCGTCGAAGCGGTAGTTCGACCAGTGTTCGCCGAGGTCCTCGCTTCGCGCGGGTTCGTGGACGCACCTTCCGCGCAGTACCGGACCTACTGGCGGCGTCCGCGAGCTGATGGTGTCTGGGTGCGGAAGGAGCCACGCACTGGGCCGAGGCGCGTTCACCTGGAGGTAAAGCTCGCGGAGGACGACCAGGCACCCTTTTGCCAGGTGTTCGAGGGGCTGGGCGAGGCGGACGCGGTGCTCCAGGTGCGGCTCGTGAAGCGTGCCATGCGCGAGAAGCTGGCGGCGCAGCACGCAGCGAACCCGTGGCTGCTGGTGCTGAAGGCACGCGTGGAGGAGCGATTGCCGGTCAGATTTCTGGAGTGGCCCGCCCGATGAGGTCCGAGGGAGCGAGACGGTCGACGAACGCTCGATCCGCTGGGTGGGACACGCCGCTTTGGGTCCGTTCATGGAAACTGATGGTCGTGCGAGCGAGATGATGGTCGGAGGGCGTGTGAAAGCAGCACCTCATCGGTCCGTGGATGCCCCCGGTCGTTCTGGCGCTGGCGCCGGTCTATCGACCTTCGAGTGACGGTGACGAACGAAGACAGTATCCTGCGACCGGTACCGAACGTTCTGCTCGCCCATGCCTGACGAAGCACCGATCAGTGACCCGCGGGGAGCGCTCTCCCGCGCACGCAAGCGCGGCATGCGTCGGGTGCGTCAAGTGGGGCGTGAGCGCGCCATCGAAGACGCCGTGATGGCGTGCCCGGAGGCGCTGGGGTTTCCTGGCGCGCTGGCGATTCGGAACGTTCGGGTGTCGCCGCCTGCCGGGCGCGTCGACGTGATGCTGCTCCCCGTCACCGGGCCATACCGCTTGGTCCTGGTCGAGGCGAAGCGATGCGCGGCCCCCGACGCCGCGTCGAAGGTGAGCGGTCAGCTCTTGATGTACTACGCGGGAGCGCTGAGCCTCGGCGCCAACGGGCTCCGATTCTTGAGGCGGTTCGCGTCCAATCCAAGCGCCGCACGAACCTACGAGCCGAAGTCGGCCAAGCAACTGACCTCCGGCGTATCGCCGCCCGCCGCTGCCTGGGCCCAACTGCAAGCTGGTGAACCCCTGGCTCCGTCCGACATCGCCTTGTTCATCGCGTTGGATGGTCCCCCGCCGGCGGCGTTGCAGGGCGTGCTCTCGGTCCTCGCGGCGCACCATGGGTTGAGGATCGGTCTCGTCGTCGTTCGAGAGGGGGCCATCCACGTGCTGCAGCAGCCCAGTTCCGTCAGCGCCGGGCGCAGCGTGGTTGCGCAGTGACGGGGGGACCCTCGTGCGGGCGGAGCGCGCGCAGGCGCAGGTGGGTGGAGTGAGTTGTTCGTTTGTTCGGCTCTGCTGCGCCGAGCACGCGAGCACCGCGCGTGAGGGACCCCCGCGCGCGCAGCAACGCGAGCACGCGGGGCCTTACGGTGACGCCACGCGTGGGGGAGCAACCCCCGCTAGCGGAAGGGCTGAGGCAGGGCGCGAGCCTCCCCGGTAACGAAGGCTCGTGAGGAGCGGCTGGGGGTTCATCTCCCGTCGAGGCGCTCCCGGCGAACGACGCTCGAACTTCGGGGATTTCTGTGCCGATCGCGGCTGAGAAGGCGGGGCCGTTCGGGCGGCCGCGTCGACGACGCAGCCGAAAACGGCTCTCGATGTGGCGCGCCCCGGAGGATTCGAACCTCCGACCTGCGGATTCGAAGTCCGACGCTCTATCCAGCTGAGCTAGGGGCGCAAGTCGCCTTCTGAATACTCCATGGGAGCCTGAGGTCAAGGGGGCGCGGGCA
>JAAZAA010000289.1 GCA_012514535.1 Myxococcales bacterium
GAGGTCACCCAATGGCGCCGACGGCCTTGATCGCGCTGCGGGCTGCGGCGAGGACGGTGCGCGGCCGACCCGCGGCGACGTCACCGACCGCGAACAGCCCGCGTGGCCCGGCCCGTCCGGCGCGGTCCACGTGCACGCCGGCGCGCTCGATCCAGGCGCCGCGTAAGGTCATCGGGTCGAAGCCGTAGCAGGACGAGACCTGCTCGAGGGGCTCCCCGTCGATGCTGAACTGCACGGGCACGTCGACGCAGAGCCGGAAGGCAGAGCCCGTCTCCTGGCGTGGCGTGAACTCGATGCCCCCGCTCACGAGCCCCCCGACCGCGAGCACCACGCAGGAGAAGGGCCCCACGGCGGCCGCCGCTGCCGACCCCGTCGACGCCGCCGACGCGGTGACCAGCTCCCAGCCTCCCCGCGCCGGACGCACGCGCTCGACCCACTCCGGCTGGCTCTCGACCCCGAGCCGCTGGAGCAACCGCGCCCGCGCTGCCGCGAACCTCAAGCCCGCGACGCCCCCCGGGGCGCTCGTGCACTCGCCGACGGGGACGGGGAGCGCGCCCTGCACCTCCTGCAGCGTCGTCGCCTCGAGCCCGAGCCAAGGACCGCACAGGATCGCACCGAGCTCCGGCATCCTCGAGCGCCAGCCCCGCAGCTCGTCGAGCAGCAGGCTGCGCCGACGCTGCTCGTCGAAGAGGGCGGCGAAATCCGCCGCCGGGATCCGTCGCTCGTAACCCTCGAGCAGGATGCCCAGGGGCTCCGGACGAAAGCGGGTCCCCGTGCGCCCGGCCCACGTCGAGCTCTCCAGGGTGCGCGCGAGCGCGGCGCCATCCCAGTCGTCGCGCTCGACGCACGCGACTCCGATGATGCTCCCCGCCAAGGGTTCCAGATCGAGGAGCGCCGGATCCCGCGCGAGACAGGGGCGCACGACGCCCACCCGCGTGGCGATCCGCGCGGGGCCTTCACACCAGTACCCGAGCGCCCGCAAGAACTCCCGCTCGGTGGGCGTGAGGGCGCCTTCGTCCTCGGCGCTGCCGACGCCGTCTTCCCCATGTGCCGGGGCGGGCGCCCAGGGTTCGAGATCCGCCGCGCCCGAGGCCAGCTCGGTCGCCCCGGCAGGTCCGTAGTAGAGACTCACCCGGGCGCCCCGCGCATGGGCGGCCCAGGCCGCGGCGACGCCCGCGACTCCCCCGCCGATCACCGCGACGTGCTCGATCTTTGGCGCGGTCATTCCGAGGGCTCCTCGACGGGCGCCTCCGTTGCCGTGGCGCCCGCAGCGCCGCTGACCGTACCCAGCTCGGCGCGCAGGGAAGCCAGGGCCAACGCCTCCTGCCGAGCCTGATCGGCGCCAAGGGCCGGAAGGCGTCGCCGCGCCGCGCCGTGAAGGAACGTGACGGCCATGCGCAAGCCCTCCTGGGGACTGCGCTCCGTCATCTCCGCGATGAGCTGCCCACAACGCGCGGCGCAGCGCATGCCACCGCACGAGCCGAGCCCGAGGCGCGTCCGCCGCGCGACGTCGTCCACGGAGTAGGCCCACTCCTCGGCGACGACGTAGCGGATCTCCGCCTCGGTGACGGGCTCGCAGGGACACACCACCGCCGCCTCCCGTGGATTGCGGCGCATGCGCTCGACGATGCGCCGACTCCGCGCCCCATGCCGGTACTCGAGCCGCGTCGCCGTGACCGCTTCCATGCCCCCCGCGAGCACCAGCTCCATCGGGTCCACGGACTCCTCTCCTCCGGGCAAGAAGAACGTGTGCGTCTTGCAGGGCGCGTCCACGCCGAGCCGACGTGCGAGGATGTCCGTCATCTCCTCGGCGAAGAGCCGATAGCTCGCGAGCTTGCCCCCGAGCATGGAATAGAGGCCGTCGGCGCCGTCCTGGGCGTGGTCGACGATCGCGTGCTCCCGCGACAGGGCGTCCTCGGAGACGCCCCATTCGTAGAGCGTGGGGCGCACCCCCGCCCAGGTGCCGATCGCGCGGGCGGAGCGCACGGCGGGGAACACACGCTCGATGGCCTCGACGAGGTAGCGGACCTCGTCGCTGTTGGCGACGACGTCGTCCAGGTCCCCGTAGAAATCGTCGTCCGTCGTGCCGAGCACGCTCATGTTCTGCCAGGGGAGCAGGAAGACCTGCCGATCGTCGATCGCCCGGGTCACGATCGCGTAGTTGGTGAGCCGTCGATCGAGGAAGACGTGGATGCCTTTGCCCGGCCGCAGGCGCGCCGAGCTCCGCCGCAGCCCGCCGAGGGCGGCGGTCACGGGCGCCCAGGCTCCGGTGGCGTTCACGACCACGCGGGCCGTCTTCTCCCCGATCACGCCGCTCCGGCGATCCCGGAATCGCACGCCGTAGACGCTGCCATCGTCGCGCCGCAAGAGCTCCGTCACGGTGCAGTGCACGAAGGCCTGACCGCCGCGCTCGACCACGTCGACGAGGTTGCCCACGCACAGACGCACCCCGTCGATGCCCCACTCGTCGAAGCTGACGCCCCCCGCGGTCGGGACGAGCCCCGGCTCGAGGCGCTGCACCTCCTCCGGGGTGAACCGTAGATGCTTCTTGCCGCGCTTCAGATCCTGGTAGCGATCGTAAAGCTCGAAGAACGCGTCGTAGAGGGCGAGCTGCACGCGCGTGGCGGCGCTCTCCGGCTCGTAGATGGGGGCCAGGAACGGGATGCGGAAGAGCAGGTGGGGCGCGATGTGCTGGATGTGCCCGGAGTCGAGGCACGACGTGTAGGTGACGCCCGGATCCTGGGTGAGATACCGGGGTCCACCGTGGATCATCCCGCTCGAGTTGCCGCTCGCCCCGAACCCGATGTCGTTGCGCTCGAAGAGGGCGACCCGCAGACCGCGCAGGGTCGCGTCGCGAGCCACCCCGGTGCCGTTGACCCCGCCGCCGATGACGATGACGTCCACGTCGACGCGCGGGTGCGCAGGGCTTCCTTCCGTCACCGACCCCAACCTACCACAGCCGCCGATTCTTTGGCCCTCCACGCCGACGGGCCTAGCTTGCGACCATGTCTCGACCCCCGCTCCGGCGCGTCGCCCGCTGGGTGCCCCTGAGCCTGGTCCCCTGCGTGGTGATCCTCGCGCCCACCTCCGGCCATACGGCCCCGCCCGGCGAGCTCCCCCCGCCCGAGCCGCTGGCGGGACAGGAGCCGACGCCGCTCACGACGGCCGACAAAACGCCGCGCGGGACCCCGCGCATTCACCTCGACCGCCTGGATTTCCCCGACGTCCCCGGGGCGGCCGGCTACAAGAAGCACTTGCTGAAGGTCCTCCATAAGGAGGCCCGCCGCGCCCGCTGGGGAGCCGGGCGCGACAACCGCATCGAGTACCGGTTCGAGGTGACCGAGCTGTCCGTGCGCGTCGAAGGCGACGTCTTGCGGGTGAGCTGCAGCGCCGTGGGCAGGTTGCCGGGGCGACAAACCGCCCGCAGCCGACTCACCTTCGGTGGTGATCCCGCGCAACGGACCCAGGTGGTGCACCAGGTGCTCGAGATCGTCGCCCGCGGGGTGCTCACGCGCCTGTCGGAGCTCGAACGCCAGCGCCGCGGCCTCCCCTGAGGCGCTTCCGCCGGCAGCGAACGATCGGCGTCTAGCCCCGGACAGGTGTCCCGTTGTAGCCGTCGCGCCCGAGGTCTGCCAAAATCGAGGTATGCAGCTCCCTCCCCTGCAGGTCACTCGTGCGGTCATCCAGCGCTACGCGCGGGTCCTTGCCCGGTACGGTGACGAACTGGGGCAACGCCCGCTCGTCCTGCCCAACGGTGATTTTTTCCCCGATCGGTTCGAGGGGGACCAGGCCTCACTGGAGCGCCTCGTGAGTCGCCTCCAAGAGCACGCCGGGATGGCCGACATCCCGATCCAGGCGACCGTGATTCCCCGGGACGCTGACGCAGCGCCGAAGGGAGGCGGCTGTAGCTCCGGGGCCTGTCACGTCCCGTCGAGCACGGGCACGGGGATCCCGCGCCTGGTCGATCTCGGCGATGGCTGGGTGGTCCAGGTGCCCGAGCAGGAGCTGTCCCATCCGGTCGCCCTGACGACCAACCTGTCTCGCTCCCTGGCCTACGTGTTTCTGGTGGAGACCCAGCACGAGGGGGAGATCATCGAGCCGCCCGTGGACGTCACCGCCGACTTCGTGGCCGTGGCCCTCGGCCTCGGCGCGCTGATGATGCAGGGAGCATACATCTACGCGAAGAGCTGCGGCGGTCCCTCCATCGCCAGCGTGACCAAGGTCGGCGTCGGTGAGCTCGCCGTCGCCTTCGCAGCCTTCATCGCCATGCGGAAGCACTCCTTCCGCGACGCTCTCCGTGAGCTCGACACCACCCAGCGGGCCGTGCTCGAGGAGAGCCGCGACCTCATCGAGTCGAACCGCGCGCTGGTCGAGCTGCTCGCGCGCGATCCCGAGCGGGTCGCGCAGGGGACCTTCGAGCTCCACGAGGGGACCGGCTGGTTCGGCCGTCTGTTCACCCGCCGACGCAAGCCGACCTCCGTGAGCGCCGAGCTCGGGGATCTCGATGAGGCGTTGTCCATCGAAGAGGTCGAGTCGATGCTGATCGCGATGCCCGCCGCGTCCCAGGTCGGTCACTCGCGCAGCCGCGGCGCCGCCGACCCGGCCCGCGAAGAGCTCAAGGCGCTCGTGTCCGAGGCCCTCGTCAGCGAAGGCCTGCGCGCCAGCCGCTGAGTCGATGACGGCGGCGCGCGTCCTGGAGACGCGCCCGTGCGCCCCGCGTGCACCCCGCGCGCCCGTGCTCTCTGCTGGTCACGGAGATCGGCGAAACCTATGCTGCGAGCGCCATGGGAGCGGACGCATGAGTGACGGCTCGGGCGGGGTTCGGGTCACCTTCGACGGGCGCGCCTTCGACGCGGCGCCCGGGACGTCGCTGCTCCAGGCGCTGGCCGCGGCAGGACACCCGCTCACCCGGAACGTGGGGTGTCTGGGTCAAGGGGTGTGCGGAGCCTGTCGCATCCTCCTGCGTCGCGGCGACGCCCCCGAGGTCACCACGGCGCTCGCCTGCGAGACGTTGGTGGAAGACGACATGCAGGCCGTGTCCATCGACCACTTCCCGCCCACGCGCCAGCACCACTACCAGCTCTCGACCTTCGGGGACGGCTGGGACGTGCCCGCGCGCGTCAACGAGCTCTTCCCCGAAGCGGCGCGCTGCCGACACTGCGGCGGCTGCGACCGCGCCTGCCCCAAGGGCATCGAGGTCGAGCGGATGGTGGGCTGCGCCGTCGAGGGCCGCGTCTACGAGGCCGCGGAGCTCTTCGAGCACTGCATCACCTGCAACCTCTGCGTCGCCGCTTGTCCCGAGCACATCGAACCGGCGCAGCTCGGCCTGCTCACGCGACGGCTGAGCGCCTCGTCGTCCCTGCGCCCCGCGGATCTGCTGCGCCGCCTCCTGGAGATCGAGCAGGGGCAGCAGCCCATCGTCTACTCGGCGCCACCCACGGAGGCACCACCCGCTGCGATGTCGCCCGCTGAGACCTCGCCCCCAGGGACGTCGCCTCCCGTCACGACTCAGCCGGAGGCGGACTCGTGAGCGGAGCGGATCCCGAGCACGGCGTGCCTTACGAACGTGCCCTGGAGGCGTGGCGAGCCCCTGCCGGCGACAACCCGGTGGTGCTCGACGCGACCACCGCGAGCGACGTCCTCCGCGCCTTCCACCCGGATTTTCAAGAAGACGGCATGACGCGGCTGCGCGTCGGTCCGTCCGCGGGCGCTCGCTGTCCTCGGGGCCTGGCCGTGCTGCTCGAGGCGAACGCCGTCGTTCAAGACGTCGACGTCGCCGGCGCGCCGGTCCTCGAGGCGGACGTGTTGGTGATCGGCGGTGGTGGCGCCGGAACCGTGGCGGCCCTGGAGGCGGCGCGGGCGGGAGCGCGGGTCCTGGTCGCGTCGAAGCTGCGGGTCGGCGACGGCAACACGGTGATGGCCGAGGGCGGCATCCAGGCGGCGGTCGGCGCCGACGACAGCTTGCAGCGCCACTTCGACGACACCTGGCGCGGCGGCGGCTTCCGCGGAGATCCGGAGCTGGTGAAGACGCTCGTGGCGGAGGGACCCGCGGTCATCCGCTGGTTGATCCAGGAAGGGATGAGCTTCGATCTGGAGGAGGGCACGGAGCGCCTCGGGGGACGGCTCCGTCGCGCGCGCCCGGGCGGTGCGACCGCGGCCCGCCTGCTCTCCTTTCGGGATCTCACGGGGCTCGAGCTGATGCGGGTCGTCCGGGAGGCGCTGCTGCTCCAACCCGGCGTCGACGTCCTCGAGGCCCACGCGGCCCTCGAGCTCCTCACGGACGAGGAGGGCCGCTGCGCCGGCGCCGTGCTGTTCGATCTCGAGCGGGGTCACCTCCGGCTGGTGCGGGCCCCGTCGACGCTCCTGGCGACGGGCGGCGCCGGGAGGCTGCATCTCGAGGGGGCCCCCACGTCGAATCACTTCGGCGCGACCGGGGACGGGCTCGTCCTCGCGTACCGGGCCGGAGTGCCCCTGCGCGACATCGACAGCTTCCAGTATCACCCCACGGGGCTCGCCTGGCCCAAGCACCTCGAGGGCGCCCTGATCAGCGAAGCGGCGCGCACCGCCGGAGCGCGCTTGCGCAACGGACACGGCCACCGCTTCGTGGAGGAGCTCGCGCCTCGGGACGTCGTCGCCTCCGCGATCCTCCGAGAGCTGGCCGAAGGCCGCGGCGTTCGGCGGGACGGCGCCCAAGGAGTGTTCCTCGACACCCCCGAGCTGGAGCAGCGCCAACCCGGGGTGCTGGCGCAGCGCCTCGTCACCCTCTCCCACCTCGCCGCGCGCGCCGGCGTCGATCCCCGCGCGGAGCCGCTGCTCGTGCGACCGACGTTGCATTACCAGAACGGCGGCGTCGCCATCGACGCGAACGGCGCGACCTGCGTGCCGGGGCTCTGGTGCGCCGGTGAGCTCGTGGGCGGCATCCATGGTCGCAACCGGCTCATGGGCAACGCCTTGCTCGAGCTGGTCGTGTTCGGGAGACGCGCGGGGCATCAGGCGGCCCTCGGAGCCACCGCGCGGCCTCGCTCCGCGGGGCTCACCCACCTCGCCGCGTGGGAGCGGGCGCTGATGGGCGCAGGGCTCCCCCTCGACGTGCGGGCGCCGATCGTGTTCTCCCCGCAGGCGAACTTCGACGTCGCCGCGCAGCTGGATCGCCAGAGGAGACACCCATGAAGGTCCTCACGGACGAACGCCTCCAGGTCACCGAACTCGACGACTGGTTCGCCGTGGGAGGAGGGACGGGCCTGCGCCGCGCGCTCGCGCAACCCACGACGATCCTCGAGGAGCTGAAGGCCGCCGAGCTGCGCGGCATGGGAGGCGCAGGCTTCGCGACCCACCAGAAATGGGCGGCGGTCGCGCGCGCGCCAGCGGGGCGCAAGTGGGTGCTCTGCAACGGCAACGAGGACGAGCCCGGCACGTTCAAGGATCGCTATCTCCTCGCTCGCACACCCCACCAGGTCATCGAGGGCGCTCTGATCGCCGCCGTGGCCACTGGCAGCTGCCAGGTGGTGCTCTACGTCAACCCTCGGATCCCGGACGCTCTGGAGATCCTCGAGCGGGCCGCGCTCCAGTGGGCCCACGGCCCCCTGCTTCGACAGGTGTGCGACGCCGTCGGCCGAGAGGTGACGCTCTCGGTCCGAGCGAGCTCGGGCCAGTACGTGGGCGGAGAAGAGACCGGCGCGATCGCCAGCGTCGCAGGCGGCTTCCCCTTCCCGCGCCCCAAACCGCCCTGGCCCGCGGAGACGGGGATGTGCGGCGAGCCGACCCTCGTGAACAACGTCGAGACCTTGGCGCTCGCCTGCCACGTGCTCTGGCGTGGAGCCGCCTGGTTCCGCGGGCTCGGGCGCACCGCTCCGGGGACGAAGCTCTACTCCTTGTCCGGCGACGTGGTCCGTCCAGGTCTGCACGAGCTGCCCCTCGGCACGCCCCTGCGCGAGCTCGTCTTCGATCATGGCGGAGGGATGCTCGCGGGCAGGAAGCTCAAGGCTGTGTTCACCGGCGGCCCCTCCAACACTCTGCTCACGGCCGGGGATCTCGACGTCCCCCTCGACTTCGACAGCCTCCGCGCTCGCGGCTTCCGTCTCGGCACGGGCGCGATGATCGTCGTCAGCGAGGGCACGAGCATCGTGCGCAAGACCGCCGACTACGTCTCCTTCTTCGCCGAGAGCTCCTGCGGCCAATGTCCACCCTGCAAGGTGGGCACCCACCAGGTGGCCCGCATCCTGCGACGCATCGAGAGCAACGAGGGCCGTCCGGAGGATCTCGAGGCCCTCGACAGCTTCGCGCGCCTGTTGCCGGGGAGCGGACGCTGCGGGTTGGTGGATGGCGCCGCCACCGTCCTGGCGAGTTCGCTTCGCTCCTTTCGCGCCGAGTACGAGCGCGCCCTCGACAAGCGCTCCCGCTGAGCCGCCGACGCGAGAGCTCCTCGCCGCCGGGCTCGTCCGGCCATTCGGCCCCGCGAACTCGGCGACGACGTGCGGCCACGTGCGGTCAGAACGTGCGCTCCCACCGGATGTTTCGAAGGGCAGCGGCATCTCGGCGCCGCGGAGCAGAAACGTGAACCGATCTGGGAGCGTCGCGTGACATTCCTGGGAGCGCTGCCACCAGGCCGCTCCTTCAAGACCGTGAACGCTTACGAGAATCGAAATCGTTGGTTGCGTCGCTCGAGCTCGCTCTGGGGCGCCTTGCTGTTGCTCCTGCCCGCCTGCCAAGGGGAGCCAGAGACGGGGGGCCCCTCGGGAGGCCCCGGCCCCTCCCAGGAGACGGGGGGAAGCGGACAGCTGCCGTCCACCCCGGACGGCACCGGGGGCACGGGTGGCTCCGGGGACGCCTGCGGCAACGCCTGCGGCGAGGGCCTGTTCTGCTCCCAGGGGAGCTGCGTCTCCAGCTGCGCTCCCGGTGAGGAGGCGTGCGGACAGAGCTGCGTGGCGACCCAGGGGAACGATCCGAACAACTGCGGCGCCTGCGGCAACGTCTGCACGGGGGGCCGCGTCTGCGTGACGGGCGCCTGCGAGTGCGATGCGGGGCGCACCTGGGACGGCACCTCCTGCGCCTGCCCGGACGGTACGAGCTGGACCGGAGCCTCGTGCGAGGAAGGCGCCACTACGGGGATCTTCGACGAGTGCCGCTTCCACTTCGGCACGATCGACTCCTATGCCCGCGACAACCCGAGCATCCGCGACCAGATCGACTTCTTCACGCCGGGCTGGATGGGCTTCTCCACCACCTTCGATCAGCAGTACGTGTGCGACGACACCGCGCCCGGTGGCCCGCTGGAGGGCAAGGTCCCGGTGGTCGTCGCCTACGTGGCCGCGTTCTATTCGAAGCTCCAGTTCGGACGCTGCGACTGCAACGTGCACACGTGCGGAGAGGTCAACGGGCGTGCCAACGATCTCTGCAACTTCGGCGCCGCGGACATCCGGCAGAACCTGAACACGATCGTGAACATCTACCGGAGCTACGCCGAGGGCTACCGGGACTGCTACGGCACGAGCCGACCCATCATCTTCGCGATGGAGCCGGACTGGTACCAGTACACGTACAACGACCAGACGGCCCCCCTGAGCACCGCCGAGGCCGCGAGCTTCATGAAACAGTTCGTGGACGCCATCCGGGAGCACCTGCCCAACGCGGCGTTCTCGATGGACATCTCCCCCTGGGTGGCGCCGAACAACGGCATGGATCACGGGGCGCAGTGGTACGGCCACTTCGACATGAGCCAGTTCACGTTCATCAACACCTCCGGCGGCAGCACGGAGGCCGCCAACAGCCGCATCCGGCAGGAGAACAACATGACCTGGGCCGGAGTCAGCCAGGCCACGGGGAAGCCCATCCTCGCGGACACCGGCTACGGCGCCAACGGGGTCTCTGCGGGGCACGACGCCAACTGGGACAACCCCGCGTACATCAACGCCCGCATGAAGGACGGCGTCGTGTCGATCAGTCAGTATAACCCGAACTCCAACTGGGGGAGCACCCTCTCCGCGCTGCGCGGTCAGCTGGACACGCCGAAATTCTGCCCGTGACGAGCGCGCGATCCCCGCTCGCCCTCCCCTCGGCGGGAGCTCGCGCGGGCCGGACCCGAGCAGTGGCGCGCGCCGCCTGGTTGGTGGCGGCCCTGCTCTGGCTCTCGGACTGCGACGCGGATCGAGCGCCGGCGTCCAACTCCGAGGCTCCGCTCGCCGATGGCACGCCACACGCCGCGGCCGTCGAAGACGTCGCCGCCCGGCTCGACACCACCCGGCTCGATACTGCCCCGCTCGATACCGCCCCGCTCGATACCGCCCCGCTCGACACCGCCCGGCTCAGCGTCGCCCCCGCCAGCCTCTCCCTTGGCTCCCCGGTCCAGTACGACGAGGTGCGCCGGCCCCTCGCGCTCTCCAACCGAGGCGTGGACCCCGTGTCGCTCCTCGACGTCGAGGCGGGGCACAGCTGCACCGTGGCACCCCGCACCGTGGCACCCCGCACCGTGGCACCCC
>JAAZAA010000290.1 GCA_012514535.1 Myxococcales bacterium
CCCAGCACCGCGGAGCTGATCGATCGGTACACCCAGGTCGTCCTCTCGCAGCCGGGGTCGGAGTTCCCCCTGCGCCGGCTCGCGGAGCTCGCCCGCAAACGGGACGGGAACCTCGAGATCCTGCTGAACGAGTTCGAGGAGCGCGCGCGCCAGGGCGGCGCAGGGCAGTACAACGCTTTGGTCGCCCTGGCGGGGCTCTACGAACGAGCAGGTCGCTTCGAGGAGGCCGCCAGCACCTACGACCGAGCCGCCCAGCTCCAGCCCCGCGGGACGCTCGCTCCCATCGCCCGCGCGCGGCTCCTCGAGCGGGGAGGAGATCCCGCGGGCGCGCGAACCCTCTACGAAGGAGTGCTGCCGCGCCTCAAGGGCAACGAGCGCGAGCTCGTGCTGCGCGATCTCGTGCGGCTCTGCCTCGATCTGAAGGATTTCGCGGGCGCGAAGCGCCACCACGGCGAGCTCGTGCGCCACGCCAGTGGATCGATGTACGTGCGCGCCGAGCTCGGTCGCGAGCTGCTCCAACGGGGCGAGGTGCGGCACGCCGTCGTGGAGCTGCGCGACGTGGTGAAGGCCGCGCGAGGAGACGACCGCGCCCTCGCCCCCGCCCTGCGCGATCTCGGAGCGGCCCTGCTCGCCGCAGGGGAGAGCCGCGAGGCGATGGACGTCCTGCGCCAGGCGCGCCGGGCGGCCTCCGGGCAGCCGGGGCTGCAGCGGGAGATCGATGAGCTGCTCGTCACGGCTCATCGGCGTGAGGGGAAGCTGCCCGAGCTGATCGCGGAGCTCGAGAGATCCTCGGCGGGCGCCTTCGACCGCCTACGCATCCTCGGGCGCCTGTACGAAGAGACGGGCGACGTCGACAAGGCGCTCGGCGCGTACCGCCGCGCCCTCCAGGTGAAACCGCAAGACGTCGAGACGCGGCTCGAGATCGTGCAGCTCCTGGAGCTCCAGGGGGAGCTCGATCAGGCGATCGTCGAGTACGAACAGCTCGTCAAGAAGAACCCCGGTGAGGCCGCGCTGGTGTTTCGCTTCGCGGAGACGCTGCTGCAGCGGGGTGAACGCACGCGCGCCCTCGGTCACCTCCAGCGCTTGCAACGGACGGCGAAGGGCGACGAGGACACCCTCGTGGCGCTGACGGACTTCTACGAGCGCGTCGGAGAGACGGAGCTCGCGCGCCAAGTGCTGACGCAGCTCTCGGGTACGGCCCTGAAGGATCCCCGCCACCTGGTCGAGCTGGGCAGCCGCCACTGGCGCGACGGCAAACGGGACGAGGCCAAGCGCACCTGGAGCCGCATCCTCACCGCCCAACCCGATCGCGCCCGGGCGCTCGTCACCCTCGGGGAGGTGTACCTCGACCACGATCTGGTGAGCGACGCCTTGAAGGCGCTGCGCGAGGCGGTCTCCCTGCGCCCCCAAGACACCCGCATCAAACGCTCCCTCGCCATCGCTTTGGAGCGCGTCGGGGCCGCCGCCACGCCGCGGGAGCGCAACGCCCATTGGGAAGAGGCGCGCGCCCTGTGGAGCGAGCTCCTGGACCAGGCGAGCCGGGAAGACACCGCCGCTGCCCGCGCCCTCACCCGCGAGTCCCGTCAGCACATCGTCAAGCTCTGGCAGCGGATGGGCGAGCTGCGCGCGCGCCTGAGCCCGCTCGCCTCGCGCCTGCACGCCACCCCGCCCGACCTCGACGCCGGACGTCTGCTCGCGGAGGGGCAGCTGCACCTGCGACAGTACGCGGAGGCCGAGAAGACCTTGCGCGTCATCGTGAAGCACGCTCCCGGTGACGTCCCGAGCCTGCTCGCCCTCGAGCGCAGCCTGATCGCCCGAGATCGCAGGGAGCAGGCCATCGAGGTGCTCCAGAAGCTCATCGCCGCCGATCCCCAGCGAGCCCGCGACTACTACCAGCGGAGCGCCCGCTACGCCGCGGAGCTCTACCAGGACGAGCGCGCCATCGAGTTCGCCGTCCGCGCGGTGGAGCTCAGCCCCGACGACGCCGAGGGGCACCTACGTCTCGGTGAAATGTATCGACGCCGTCAGGCCACCCAGCAAGCCATCTCCTCCTATCGGCAGGCGATCGGCAAGAACGATCGCCTCTATCCGGCGTACTTCGATCTCGCGGAGCTGTTGGTGAGCGAGGGGCAGGTGGAAGAGGCCGACCGCTGGCTGCGTCGCGTCGTGCGCACCGCCCCCGACGACGAGCTCGTCGCCCGCGCCGCGCGCCTCAGCTTGCAGCTCAACCTGTCCCGCGGGTCCCTCGCGGAGCTCGAGGCGGATCTCCTCCCCTTGGCCCTGAGCCGGCCCGACAAGCCCCTCTACCGGCGCCTCCTCATCGAGGTGTACAGCACGCAGGCGTTCCCGCTGGTGCACCGCGCGAGCTCTCCCGAGCGTTCCGAGCGCGAAGCCGCCATCGAGCAGCTCGCCCGCCTCGGAGAGCGCGCCGTCAAGCCGCTCCTCGACGCGCTCGGGGACGAGCGCCCGGAACAACAGCGGACGGCCCTCGAGCTCTTGACCCACGTGCGAGCGCGCGGCGCGGCGCCGGCGCTCCTCGCCTACGCCGGTGGCGACGCGCCCCAGGAGCTCCGCGAGCGCGCGGTCATCGCCGCGGGGGCCGCGCGGGACGAACGCTCGCTGCCCAAGCTCGAGGTGCTGCTGTTCGGCGAGGAGCGCGGCGGAGGAGCCGCCCCGGGACGCGTCAACGTCGATCCGGTGGCCATCGCCGCGGCGTGGGCCATCGCACGTCTGGAGGGACGGCGCGCCGACGCGGCGCGCGCGCGCCTCATGGCGACGAACGTGCCGGAGCTGCGCACCCTCGGCGTGATCGGAGCGGTCCACGGGGCGCGCGCGGGCACCTCACCGAAGCAGGGGTTGGTGAACGAGCTGCGGCGTATCGCCGGGAGCGCCGAGGCGGGCCCGTGGCCCCGGGCCGCGGCGGCCTACGGCCTTGGGCTGCTCGATCGTCCCTCCGCGCCCTCCAGCACCGCGCCCTCCACAACCGAGCGCTCCGGAGCCCGAGGGCTCATGGGGCTGCTCGATCATCCGGACCCCTTGGTTCGCGCGCACGCCCTCGGGGCGTTGGCGGCGCTGCGCGATCCAGGGATCGAGCCCTTCCTCGCCGAGGCGCTGACGAGCTCCGATTCGACCTTGCGCGCCGCGGCGCTCCGCGCCGCCGCCGTCTACGCGACCCCGGCTACGAACCGGACGAACGCCGCTCCCTTGGACGATCTCCCCGAGGGCCCGATCGACGTCCGCGTGCTGCTCGAGAGCCTCCTCCCCCCCGAACCGTCTCCGGCGGAGGCCGCCCAGGCCCTGATCCGCCTCGCCCCCGCCCTCGAGGAGGCTTGCCTGCTCGCGATCCGCAGCTCCGGCGAGCGAGCCGTCGTCGTCGCCCAGGCCCTCACGGCGCGGGGCGGCGAGCCAGCGTTCGGAGCCCTCACGGCGGCTCTCGACGACGCGAGCCCTCGCTCCGCCGAGCCGCGGAGCGCGGAGCTCGCCCCCGCGACGCGGGACGCGGTGGAGAGCGCCGCCCGCTCGATCACCGAGCACGTGGCGCCCGCCTTCGAGGCGCTCCTCGATCACGACTCGGTGGAGGTGCGGAGCGCCAGCGTGGCCGTGCTGGGGCTCCTCCCAAACGACGCGGCGGCGCGGCGCGCCGTGCTGCGGGCGCTCGACGATCCCACCCCCGCCGTGCAGAACGCTGCGCTGGCCGCCCTCGGTCGTTCGAGTCACGACGAGGCCGGCCGGGAGCTCACTCGGATCCTGCTCGAAGGCGGCGACTGGCGGCTGCGTCGTGGGGCGGCCCGCGCCCTCGATCAGTGGCTCCAGGGCGCGCCGAGCGAGCGCCCGGCGGCGGAGGCGCTCGCCGCGCTGCGCCGCGCCGCCGCAGGGGACGCGATGACCGTCGTGCGTCAGGCCGCTCGCGCGACCCTCGAGCACCAGGAAACACGCCCCAGCGCCGCGCGACTGGACCCGGCCGAGAGCAGCCCCGTAGAGTGAGCAGCCATGGTCCCGAAGGCCCGGGCACTCCGCCATCCCGTTCGCGGTCATCCCGTCCGCGCCCTCTGTGGGGTCCTCGCCCTCGCGAGCACCACGGTGGCCTGTCGTGATCTCGACGAGTGGGCCTTGGCCGAGCACGAGGCGTACTGCGGCTCCCTGGTGAGCGCTCCCCTCTTCCAGGAGGGGCTGCTCCCCGAGGGGACCCCGCCGGCCCTGCGCATGCGCCTCGACCTCGACGTGCAACACCTCGCCTCGCGCCCCGGCACCCTGACCACCGACGACGCGGCGCGGGGGCTCTGCAGCGCGAACGGCGATCCGCTCTTCCTCGAGGCGCCCCTCCGGACGATCGCCGAGGCCCTCCACGATCCCCTCTCCACGGCGACCATCGGCGAAGGGCGCGATCAGAACGTCTTCGCCTACGTGGAGAGCGCCTGTGGTCACAGCATGATCGCCGTGCTCTCGCTCATGAACGGCGGCGGCGTCGAGGTGCGGCTGCTCAAGCCAGGACCGGAGCCCGACGCCGACACCCCGAAGACGGAGCGCCCCGGCTTCGGGCTGTTCGTCCTCGAACGCCAGCGCAAGGTGGACTGCGCCTTCTGAAGCGCCGCGGGCGGCTCACCAGGGCTCACCCGAGCGTGTTCGGCGCAGGGCTCGGAGCTCGAGACCACCCTCTCGTGACGAAGCTCGAGACCACCCTCTCGTGACGAACGGCCTTCCATCGGGCAAGCCGTTCGTCACTGTCGAGCCATCCGTCTCAGCGCTTGCGCCGGGCGGGAGCCTTGGCGGCCTTCCCGGTGGTCCGCCGGGGGACCCGGCGCGCGGGGCGTGGGGTCGTCCCCTCCCCCGTGCCCGAGGGCGCCGGCGGCGTCTTCCCCGAGACGGCCGCCCCCTCCGCGAAAATCTCTACGAGCTCGAGGAAGGTCAGCACCGCGTGGCCGGTGGCTCCCTTCGGGTACACACCCGCGGGGCGATCCCCGTACACGGCGCCGGGGATGTCGCAGTGGATCCACGGCACCTGGTCCACGAACTCCCGCAGGAACAGCGCCGCGGAGATCGCCCCGCCATAACGATCTCCTACGTGCTTGAGATCGGCGACGTCGCTCTTGAGCTGGCTCGCCAGCTCCTCGATGAGCGGCATGCGCCAGAAGCTCTCCCCGGCGCGACGCGCCGCGCGCTCCATGGCCTGCGCCAAGACGTCGTCCGTGCTGAAGAACGCCGAGTAGGGCTGCCCCAGGGACACGAGCGTCGCGCCAGTGAGGGTCGCCGCGTCGACGATCGCGTCCGGCTTCAAGCGCGTCGCGTACGTGAGGGCGTCGGCGAGGATCAGTCGCCCCTCCGCGTCCGTGTTGATGATCTCGACGGTCTTGCCGCTGAGGGAGGTGAGCACGTCCGCAGGACGGTACGCGTTCCCGTCGGGCATGTTCTCCGCCGCGCCGATGATCCCGTGCACCTCCACGTCCGGCTGGAGCACGGCGACCGCAGCCATGAGACCGAGCACCGCGCCTGCGCCGGCCATGTCGGTCTTCATGTCCGCCATGCCCTGCATCGGCTTGATGCAGATCCCGCCCGTGTCGAACGTCACCCCCTTGCCGACGAACACGACGCGCTTGCCCGGCTTCTTGGGGACGTAGCTCAGGTGTGCGAGGTACGGGCCACGCACGCTCCCCTGCCCCACCGCCACGTGCAGGTTGTGACCAGCGGCCGCCAGGCCCTTGGGATCGAGGATCTTGAGCTTCAGGTTGCCCTTCTTGGCCACCTCCCGCGCCCGCTGCGCGAGGCTCTCGGGGTAGATGACGTTGGGCGGCTCGTTGACGACGTCGCGCGTGACGCAGACGGCTTCGGCGATCGCCTTGCCGAGCTCGAGCTCGCGGTTCTGCGCGGCCGTGGGCTTCGTGGTCGTCAGGACGTCGACGCGCTCGAGGGCGCGCTTCGGCTTGCGATCCCCCGTGAGGTACTTGGTGAAGCGATAGGCGCCGAGCACTGCGCCCTCGGCGACGGCGCGGAAATCGGAGACGCTTTCGGGCACCACCACACCGACGCTCGCCGGATGCGCTGAGAAGCTGCCCCGCACGGCGCTGGCGACGGCCGCCGCGAGCCGCGGCTTCTCTCCTTCGCCGCGCTCCCCCGCCCCGCACACCACGACCTTCGAGGCGGGCAGGCGCCCGAGGCTCGGCAGCTCGACGAGCTGACCCGCCTTGCCGGTGAACTCCATGGCCTTCAGGTGGCTCAGCAGGGCTCCTTCGAAGGCAGCGTCCAAGGTCTGCAACCCGGAGTGCTGCTCGAGCTCGTCCTGGAAACAAACGACGCCCAAGGCGTCGACACGGCTGGCAGCGGGGTCGCTGGTGGTGATCTTGAGCTTGAGCGTCATGTGAATTCCTCGCCGACACTACCCGGGCGTCCTGACTGCAACAAGCCGCTTCGAGCCACCCTCCCCGGGCGCCGGGCACGCACGGGAGCGCCTTCGAGTTCATGAAGCGTCGATCCCTGCCTGCGTCCGCGCACGATGTGGGTTAAGTAACCGGACCCATGCGCGTCCTGGGCATCGAGACCTCCTGTGACGAAACCGCGGCGGCAGTCATCCTCGGAGACCGCGTGCTCAGCGACGTCGTACACAGCCAGGTTCGCCTCCACGCCGAGTACGGCGGCGTCGTGCCCGAGCTCGCCTCCCGCGACCACCTCCGGAACGTGCGCCCGGTGATCGAGCAGGCCCTCGCCGAGGCCGAGACACGCCTGGAGGAGCTCGACGCCATCGCCGTCACCTGTCGCCCGGGCCTGTCCGGAGCCCTGCTCGTCGGGGTCCAGGTGGCGCAGGGCCTGGCCTGGGCCGCTCACAAACCCCTCGTCGGGGTGGATCACCTCGTGGGACACCTGCTCTCGGTCTTCCTCCGCTTCGAGGAGGCCGCCGCCCCCGAGCCGGTCAGCTATCCCTACCTGGGCTTGCTCGCGTCGGGCGGACACACGGCGCTCTACCGGGTCGACGGGCCTCTGCCCGAACAGATCGAGGAGCTCGGCGCCACCCGCGACGATGCTGCCGGTGAAGCCTACGACAAGGTCGCCAAGCTGCTCGGGCTCGGCTACCCGGGCGGGCCCGTGATCGATCGCCTCGCGCGTGAGGGGAACCCCGAGGGGATCCCGCTCAGCGCGCCGATGCAGCGACGCGACTCCCTCGAGTTCAGCTTCTCCGGCCTCAAGACGAACGTGATGCGCTGGGTCGGAGAGCACGGCCTCCCCGGCAACGACCAGACCTTGCGGGACCTGTGCGCCACGTTCCAGCGCCGGGTGGTGGACTCGCTGATGAACAAGGCGCTCGCCGCCGCCGCGCGAGAGGGGCTCGGAACCATCGTGCTCGCGGGCGGGGTCGCAGCGAACAGCGAGCTGCGCCAGCGTGGCTCCCGCCTCGCGGAGGCGCGGGGGGTGCGGCTCGTGGTGCCGTCCCTCCGGGCCTGCACGGACAACGCCGCGATGATCGCCTTCGCCGGCGCGGCGCGCGCGGCGCGGGGCGCGGACGACAGCGGCCAGCTCGAGATGAGCCCTCATACGATCTTACCACGGAAGACGCGCAAGGGGCGCGGCGCCCGCAGCGACGGGCAGCCGCGTTCTCAGTGACGTTCGCGACGTGACCTCTGCCAGACCTCTGCCCGGCGGTGACCCTGCGCTGTAGCGCTGGCGCTGCAATGCCAGCCGGAGCGAGGACACGTGGCGCGAG
>JAAZAA010000291.1 GCA_012514535.1 Myxococcales bacterium
AGAGCCGTCGGAGCCAGAGCCGACGGAGGAGCCCGCCGAGGAGCCCGCGGAAGCGGACGGCCCGCCCGACGCCGATGCACCCGGTCTCGATGGGCTCCTCGCCGGGGATGGCGCGACGGGCTTCGAGGTGCGCAGGGGGGGCCGCGCGCCGGGCCGAGGACGCGCGACACCCAAGAGCGCTCCTCGCCCCGTCGCGAAGCCAGCGCCTCCTCCTGCGCCTACGCCCGTGCCGTTCCGGGATCTGAGCCGGCGCCCCCAGCCACCCCCGCTGGATGCGCTCCTCGAGCGCAACTACCCACCGAGCGCCCGCCGCCTGGGGCGCGCAGGCTCCGCGCGGGTGGCCCTGCTCATCGGCCTCGACGGTCGGGTGCGCTCCGTGCGCGTCGTCAGCGCGAGCGAGCCCGAGTTCGGCGACGCCTGCGCGCGCACCCTGCGCCAGAGCCGCTGGTCACCGCCCCAGGACGACCAGGGCAACGCCGTCCCCACGATCGCGCCCTACGAATGTCACTTCCGCGTGGAGCGTTGAGCCCCACCAGCCGGTCCTGGCACCGGTCCCCCGGCGGCCCCACGGCACGGAGGGTGGAGCGCCGCTCGCTCATGCCCTCTCTCCCGAAGACCTCGCGCGAGCACCGCCCGCTCCAACGTGGGCGCGGAACGACTGGAGCCGATCGCACCAGACCGCCTCCACCGCTTCGATCCAGCCGCGCAGCTCCGCGAAGCGATCGCGACGCAAATGCACCATGCGCACCCGCGCGTCCTCGTCCAGAACATCCTGTTCGATGAGCCCGGCCTGCCGCAGCACCCGCAGGTGGCGGCTCACGGCAGGTCGGCTCATGCACAGCGCGTCCGCCAGGTCGCTCGATCGGTAGGGCCGCACACGGAGCAGATCGATCATGGCGCGCCGCGCGGGGTCGGCCAGAGCCGCCAAGGTCCTGTCCAGCTCGTGCGACATGGCAGACGCCTCGACGCTCAGCGCGGCGCCGGCGCGCGCACCCGCGTCATGAACCACCAGTGGTGCCCCTCGGGATCCACGGCTCCGTAGCTCCGGTGGGCGCCGTACTCTTCGCCGTAGTCGTCCGTCCTGGGCTCCTCGGCGATGCGCGCACCGGCGGCGCGCGCGGCGGCGCAGTGGGCATCCACGTCGTCGACGTACAGGCAGAGGGACTGGGTGTTCTTGCCGCCGAGGCTCCGCGGCGACGCACACCACTCGCGACCGGGACGCTTCCCGACGCTCCCCACCATGATGAGCCCGTCGCCATAGACGAGCTCGGAGTGCTCGATGACGCCGCCCTCCCCTTCGATCTTCAAGCGCACCTCGAAGCCGAAGGCGCGGCACAGCCAATCAATCGCTGCCGCGGCGTCCTCGTAATACACGCCGGAAGAAAGCCGCGGCCAGTCTGCAGGTGTTGGTTCCATGTCGATCCGTTCCCTTCCTCGTCAGATTGTTTCTATTTCAAGAAACTATTGTCGAAATCCGCAACCATATGCAAGGCGGGGCCCTCCACTCTCGGGCGGTGGCGCTCGATCGCCTGATTTTCGGCCTCTTGCCGGCCCGAAGGCCGCTCCTGCGAGTTCGATGGTGCCCCACGCGCGGAGGCTCCCGGGCGGACGCACGGACGCCCTTTTCTTTGAACGGTTCTGTCGGCTACGGGCACTGACTTCGGATTTTCATGGTGCCGACTCCTTCGTCTTCCGCCCGAGCGGTCCTGCTCGCCCTCGCCTTCACCCCTCCCCTGGCCCTCGCGCCGGGAAGGGCGCTGGCCCAGCCGTCGGCACCCGCGGGAGACTCGGCCCCCGAGGCGCCGTCCCCCGCCGGGATCCGTGCCATCGACGTCCGCAGCGTCGACCCGGCCCTGTCCCCCGAGCGAGTGCGCGCCGCCGTCAGCCGTGAGCTCGACAGCAGCGACGGTGGCTGGAGCGCCGCTCCTGGGGAGAGCACCTCCTCCGGCGCCGCGAGCGCCGCCGGGAGACTCCAGATCGAGATCCACGCGGACCGCCGCGCCGTCGTCACCCTGCACGACGGCCATGGCCCGACTCGCACGCGAGAGTTGGTCCTGCCCGAGGCCCCCGAGTCCGCCCTCGAGACCCTCGCCCTCCTGAGCGCCAGCCTCGTCCGCCAGGACGCCCAGGATCTCGCCGCCTCCCTGAGCGCCTCTGCCGCCGACGCGAAGCGCACGGCCTCCGCACCGGACGACGAGGCCCAAGATCCCGCCGGCGCCGCTCCCCCCACACCGGTGCCCGACACACCGCCGACAGGGCCCCGCGACGTCGCTGGCGCCAACGCCGCGGACGACGGCAGAGCCGCGACCACCCCCTCCGACGGCGACGCCGACGACGGCGACGCCGACACCGCCCACGGCGCCACCGCGGAAGCCAGCGCCCCCCTGCACCGCTTCCCCTTCAACCTCAGCCTGGCGTACCCCCTGGCCCTCGTGCCCGACAGCGAACGACACCGCTTCTACGGAGAGCTCGGCCTGTTCTACGGCCGCGTGGGCGGCATCGATGGGTTCGCGGTGAACCCCGTGGCGCTGCGCGTCGATCGGGGCGTGATGGGCATCGCGGTGAGCGGAGTCTGGCTCGACTCGGGGACCGCCCAGGGCCTCGCCGTCGCTGGCATCGTGCAACGCGGCCGCGGAGCGCTGCGCGGGCTCTCCGTCGCCGGTGTGACGGAGCTCCGCGCGGGTCGTGTCGACGGAGCGCAGGTCGCGGGCGCCTTCGCGCTCACGGAAGGGGCGCTCCACGGGATGCAAACGGCGGGCGCAGCGAGCGTCGCCCGGGACGTCCTGGGCGCACAGATCGCCGGCGCCGCGAGCTTCGGCGACGACATCGAAGGCGCGCAGATCGCCGGCGCCGCGAGCTTCGGCGACGACATCGAAGGCGCGCAGATCGCCGGCGCTCTCGGCGCCGCGGACTCCGTCCGGGGCCTCCAGGTCGCTGGCGCGGTCACCCTCACCGAGCACCTCGAGGGCGCCCAGATCGCGGGGGTCTTCGCGCGCTCGGACCAGGTGCTCGGCATCCAGATCGCGACGGTCAACGTCGCGGGCCCGGTGGACGGCGGCCAGATCGGCCTCGTGAACGTCGGCGGGCGGGTGCGGGGCGCCCAGATCGGCCTCGTGAACGTCGCGGACGAGGTCGAGGGGGCGCCCGTGGGCCTCGTCAACGTCAACGGCACGGGCCGCAACCAGTGGGTCGCCTGGTATGCCGGCTCACGTCTCCCTTACAACACCGCCCTCAAGTACATGCACGGCCCCGTGTACACCCTGGTCGCCTTCGGGGTCCGCACCGGAGACGACGAGATCACCCTGGCCCCCGGCGCTGGCATCGGTGGTCGCGTTCCCCTGTGGAAGCCCCTGTTCGCGGAGCTGGACGTCCTGTGGCAGCACGAGATGACGTTCCACGAGCCGGACGACCGCTTCAGCGACGTCCAGGTGGTCCGCGGCCGCGCGGCCCTCGGGATCGAGGTCCTCCCCGACCTCGCCCTGTTCGCGGGAGGCGGCCCGCTGCTGTCCGTGTCCGGGAGCGGCTCGGATCAGGACTGGGAGCCTCATTTCTTCGGGGGAGTGCAGGTCTTCTGATGACGACTACGCTCCAGGGCTCGATGACCACCAGCTTCACCGGTCCGCTCCGTGAGGCGGAGGCCACCGCGCCTTCGCTCGTCGAGCGGTTGTGCGCCGGCGAGGTGGCGGCCGTCGGAGAGGCCTACGAAGCGCACCACGAAGCGGTGCGCGCGTTCGCCGGACGTTTGTTGGGAGATCACGACGCCGCCGAGGATCTCGTGCACGAGGTCTTCACGACGCTGCCTCGAGCCATCCGTCGCTTCCGCGGAGACAGCTCGCTGCGCACCTTCCTCGTGTCCATCGCCGTCAATCACGCGCGCCACTTCGTGCGCGCCGCCGCCCGTCGCCGCGCCGCTGGCGAGCGGATGGCCGCCGAACCCACCGGGAGCTCCCGGAGCCCCGACGAAGATCTGGAGCGCCAGCGCCTCGCGCGGGCCTTGAGCTGCGCCCTCGACGGTCTGTCCCTCGATCACCGCGTGGCCTTCGTGCTCTGCGTGGTGGAGGAGCGCACCTCCAGCGAGGCGAGCGAGATCCTCGGGATCCCCGAGGGCACGGTGCGCACCCGCGTCTTCCACGCCAAACAGAAGCTGCGTCAACGTCTGCAGCGAGGAGGGCTCCCGTGACGGACCTCGACGAGCTCGTCCAGGCCCTGCGCACGGAGCACACGGGGTCCTCGGACCGGGCCGCGGCCACCCGCAGCCGCGTCATGATGTCCCTCCACGAGGGCAAGCATCGGCGTCGCCTGCGCTGGGGTTTCGGCATCCCGCTGGCCGCGGTGCTCGCCGGCTCCACCGCCTGGGCCGGCGCTGGGGGTTACCTCGGGCCCTCCGCGCAAGCTGCCGTCGAGAGCATCGCGATCTGGCTCGGCGTCGCAGAGCCGTCCCCCGCGCCCGCGTCACCGTCCACGTCTCCAGCGCGCTCCACGGACGCCCCGCCCGCCCCGTTCCCGGAGGACGCTCCAGAGGCCGCGCCCGCGCCGGAGCCCGAGCCCGAGTCGGAGCCTCCCCCCGACGGCGCCGCTCCGAACACGGACACGGCGGCGCCCCCGGAGGCGCCCGCCGTCGAAGGGAAGCCTCCGCCCCCCGCGCCGCCCCGGGGGGCGAGCACCTCGACGTCCCCGTCCCCGACGCCCCGCCCCGCGCCCCCCAAAGCCACCATCACCTCCGGGGGGCCCATCACCTCCGAGGAAGCCATCCCTTCCGAGAAAGCCAGTGCCCCCGCAGAAGATCCCCACCTGGTGCACTATCGCCGAGCCCACGACGCGCAGTTCGCGCAGAGCGACTGCGCCGCCGCGGTCGCCGGCTACGAACGCTACCTCCGGCAGGCCCCCCAGGGCGCCCTGGTCCCCGAGGCGCGCTTCAACCGAGCCCTGTGCCTCGTGCGCCTCGGACGTCACGACGAGGCAGAGCGGGCGCTGCGGCCCTTCGCCCGCGGCCGCTACGGGACCTATCGCCAAGAGGACGCCCAGCGGCTCCTCGACGCGTTAGGAGCTCGCTGAGACGTCTCCGCGCTCCCGCGACGTCCTCCTCGTCGTGGAACGCGCCGCTCCGTCGTGTCGAGCCCCGCTGAGGCGCCCAGCACCGCCCTGCGATGACCTTTTCCGACACAGCGCGCGCCTTCGGCGTTTCGAGGCGCCGCTCCACACTGTAGGATCGCCGCCCATGGTGAGGGTGGAGCTGACTCGACACCTCTTCCAGTTCTTCCCCGATCTGGAGGGCAGGGAGCTGCTCGTGGAGGCGCGCGACGTCGCGGAGGTCGTGCGGGAGCTGGAGACCGTCGCGCCGGGGATCGGGTTCTATCTGTGTGACGAACGCGGTCGGCTCCGCAGGCACGTCAACGTCTTCGTGGACGGCGCGATGGTGATGGATCGCGCGCGCTTGACCGACACCGTGGAACCGAACGGACGCGTCCTGATCATGCAGGCGCTGAGCGGTGGGTAAGCACGGGCTGCCCACGCGGAGAGGATCATCGATGACGGCTCGCATTTTGGTAGGCACCCGCAAGGGCACGTTCCTGGTCGAGAAGACGAACGGTCGCTGGACCCCACGGCTCGCCGGTCACCCGGGCGCGGGGGTCAACTTCGTCGCGCGCGATCCTTACACGGGCACTCTCTGGGCCGCCCTCGGCCACGGCCACTGGGGCGCGAAGCTCTCCCGCTCGACGGACGATGGCGCCACGTGGAGCGACGCGCCGCAGATCAAATACCCGGAGGGCGCCCGCTACCTCGCGCCCGCGGAGCCCACGGAGGACGGCAGCGACGAGGGCCTCGGGCCCACGATCAAGCCCGCGACGCTCCTCAAGCTGTGGGTGATCGCCTTCGGGCCGAAGGGGCGCATCTACGTGGGCACGATCCCCGGTGGCTTGTTCGAGAGCCACGACGGCGGCGAGAGCTTCGAGTTGAACCGCCCCCTGTGGAACCACGAGTCCCGCGGCGGGGACCTCTTCACGGGCGAAGGCTCCGGCATGACCCACTGGTTCGGCACCCCCGCCTCCGAGGGCGAGTTCGCGCCGGGCATCCATTCCATCGTCGTCGACCCCCGCGATCCCCAGCGCATCCTCGTCGCCGTGTCGACGGCGGGCGTCCTCGAGAGCACCGACGGCGGACGGACCTGGCGCGGCCGCAACAAGGGCCTCACCATGGACTACCTCCCCGAGCCCGAGGCGGAGTGGGGCCACGATCCCCACTTCGTGACGCTCTCGGCGGGCCAACCCGATCACGTCTGGCAGCAGAACCACTGCGGCGTCTTCTACAGCGCCGACGGCGCCGCCACCTGGAAGAAGGTGAGCCAGCCCGAGGTCGGCGTGCACTTCGGCTTCCCCGTCGCCGTCGACGCGAAGGACGGCCGCACCGCGTGGGTCGTCCCCGGCAAGTCCGACATGCAGCGCATCACCATCGACGGCAGCCTCTTCGTCGCGCGCACCACCGACGGCGGACAAACCTGGCAGCAGCTCCGCGAGGGCCTCCCGCAGGAGCACGCCTACGACGTCGTCTACCGCCACGCCCTGGACAACAGCGGCGATCACCTCGCCTTCGGCAGCACGACGGGCAACCTCTACGTCAGCGAAGATCGAGGCGACAGCTGGCAGACCGCCGCGAACAACCTCCCTCCGATCTACAGCGTGCGCTTCGGCTGACAGACGTATAAAGGCGATCCGAGTGCTCCGGTGCACTCGGAGAGGACGTAGCACGGCTCTAGCGGCGGAGCGTGACGTTCCGAGAGCAGGTTGGCGAACGCCGCCGCATCGTACCAGGTCACCCCACCTACGGGACAGCTTGGCTCCGAGCAATCTCCGGTGCCGTCTTCATTCAGCCCGCTGGGGTTGGGAATCCCCTGGGCTGCATCAAGACGAGCATCGAAGGGCTAGCGGCGCGCTTCCGCAACTGCATGTTCGCGAGGCATGGGTTCGACGACCTACCGGGCGCCTCGGGGCGTGATTCGCCGGACGAAGCTGGCCGCCCCGGCGTGCGCTTCGGCTGACAGAGAGAGAGGCGTTGCGGAGGCGCCTCGGCGGACGGAGGCGCCTTGGACGGCGGAGGCGCCTCGGAGGGCGCACTACGCCGTCG
>JAAZAA010000292.1 GCA_012514535.1 Myxococcales bacterium
TCGGACGCCGCCGTGTCTCGGACGCCGCCGTGTCTCGGCAGCCACGGCGCATCGGTCGCCTCAGCGCGTGGAAGACCGCGAAGCGTCTAACTAATCGGTGTATCGGCCGTCCCTCGAGGGGTCACGGCTACCCACCCCACGACCCAAGATTCACGCCACCCCACGCAGGCGCCCCCGATCCCGCGCGGCGCCGCCCCGCGACGAGCGCGCCGCGCTCGACCCCTTCGTCGCGCGTTGCTGCGCCGCAGGTCGAGCCGGCCCTCGAAGCACCCGTAGTCATGATGCGAGGGCATCAGCCCCGCGCCATCGTCGCGCGCCAGGCCGCCTCCCGCCCGGCGTCCTCAGTCACACGACTCGCCGTTCGGAGCGAAGGTGCAGACCTGCTCCACGCAGTCGTGCCCGCAGAGGCAGTCGTCCTTGCTCGAGCAGCGGTAGGTGCACCGGGCCTCCCCGCTGAAGGCGCGGCAGCGGGTGTTGTCCTCCGTGCCGGGGAGCCCGCAGGCGGCGTTGCCGTCGCCCTCGGGGGGCGGATCCGTCGCGAGGCTGCAGCCATCGACGGCGGTGCGGAAATCATTGAAGCCCGCGCAGCTGGTGAAGGCGTGACCGCAGACCGTCAGCGTCTCGCCGTCGATCGTCGTCACCTCTTCCAGATCCTGCACGAAGGGGCGACGGCCGGCGCAACCAGGGTTCGGCTCCGGAAGGCAGAAGAAGCCCTCTTCCCCGAAGCGGTCCGGCGCCGCACACCGGAAGCCCTCCCTGCAGTGGGCGTCGGCGACGCAGGGCTGGCACGTGGGCGCCGCGCCCGCCTCCGCCTCCACGCACTTCCGCAGCTCGCCGTGGCAGAGCTGCCCCTCACCGCACGCGTCGTGCTCACCCGGGAGACACTCGACGCACGCGCCGCTGGGCACGTGACACTGTTCCTTCCCGGCGATGCCCGCGCAGTCCGCGTCCTTTTCGCAGCCGACGCAGGAGCCCCCCTCACAGCGAGGCTCCTCCGCCGTGCAGTCGGAGTCCTCCAGGCACTCCACGCAGCTGTGGGTCGACTCGTCGCACAGCCCCTCCTCGCAGCCGGACGACACCGTGCACTCGACGCACTGGGCGCTGCTGGCATCGCAGATCGGCGTATCGCCCTCGCAGGCCACCTCGCACACGTCGACGTCCACCTGCGAGCGCCCCCCGGAGCCAGAGCCCGCGTCAGCGCCCGCCGCGCCGCCCTCACCGCCTCCCGAGGCGCCCCCCAGGACGTCCGCCGCGCAGTTGCGGGCCATGTCACAGTCGCCGTCGTATTTCCGCGTACAGCTCTGCGACGCGGCCATCAGGATCGAGATCCCCGCGACGACTCCCCAGATCCGCTGGTGTGCCATGACTTCTCCTCAAAAACTCCCGCCCAGGAAGACCCCGGCGCCCGTCCGATCGAACCCCACGGAGCCGCTCAGACGCGGCGTCTCCTTCGGCTCGTCGAGCACCACGTAGAGCACGTAGCCGAGCGCGGCGGCCGCCGCTACCCCACCGATCGCGAGGGTCACGTCCGCCGCGACTCCCTTACGATCATAACGATCCATGGCCCCGAGCAGCGCGCTGCAGCTGCTCGACGCGCCACCGTCCACGCAGGCGCCGGGGCTCAGCTGCCCATGGAGGCGCTCCGCTTCCTTCGCGTCGTTGGATCGCGACGCGCGCAGCACGACGGAGCTGACGAGGCTCGCCGCGGACACCCCGCCCAGCACGTAGGCGGGCACCCAGCTGGGCTTCGCCCGCGGGCTCCCGCTCGGAGGTTCCGGGGCCGTGGCGGCCGTTCTCCGGGCCTCCTCCGTGTTCAGGTACAGAGCTCGGAGATCCCCCGCCGCCACCCAGAACGTCTCCTCCACGACGGCGCCGCCGCCCGCGCGGGCGCGAACGCGGTGCTCGCCGGGCTCGAGGAACACCTCACCGTCCGCCCACGCGGGGATCGTCACGTCGTCGACGAGGACCTCCGCGTCGGGCGGCTCCACCGTGATGCGCACGGTACCGATGAACGTCTTCGCCCGGGCCAGGCCCTCGTTCGCCGCGTCGATCACCGCGGGATCTTCCCGGGGCGCAATATGCCGCAGCCCGTAAGCGATGTGCTCCGCAGCGTCCCGGTACTTCTCCAGCTTGAGCTCGATCTGACCGAGGGTGAGCGCCACGTCGTAGCTCTGCCACTCCGCCCAGAGCCCGAGGAAGATCCGCTCGGCCCTCTCCCAGTCCTTCGCCTCCATGGCCTCGATGCCGTCGGCGAACGCCAGGCTCCGCGCCACCTCTCTCTCCGTCTCCGCATGACAAGGGCGCCCCGCGGAGAGCAGCAGGGCGACGGCGAGGAAGGCCAGTCGAGTCTTCATGGGTGCTTGCATGGAGTGCTCATCACCTTCGAATCCACGGCGCGTCGGGATCGTCGCGCCGCGAGGAGCTCCGGGGACGGGGTTTCGTCGCGCCGGAGGTCTTGCCGGGCTCTCGTCGTGTCTCCGTGCGGGCGTCGGTCGGCTCCGCGTCGCCCGCTTTCCCCGTCTGCGCCGCGGCCATTTCGCCCAGCACCTCTGGCTCGGACGAGTCGCCCTCAGCGCTCCCCGCCGCGCGCACCGGAACGTCTCTCGAGGCGTCGGGCACCTCGCGGTCCGCCGAGGCCGCGGACGCCGTGCCCACCGCGGGAGTCACGTCCGCCGACGGGGTCGAAGCCTCGGGCGCCTTCACCCACATCACGAGCGCGAACAGGAGGAGGGCCAGCCCGCCCCCCGCCAGGATCTTCCGACTGCGCGCCTGGGACTCGCGCAGCATGCGAGCCACCTCCGCCTCGGCGCGGGCCGCCTCCGCGCGCGCGGCGTCCTCGCGCACGACCGCCGCGAACTGCGCCACGGGCTCCTCGAGGTCGTTCGGGGGTGAAGGCAAGGGCGCGGCCGCGACGGAAGCCTCCTCGATGACGTTCATCGCCGCCGCCTCGAGGGGTCCGGCGCTCTCGAGCCCTGCGCCGTCGCGCACTGCGCTCTCCAGCACTGCGCTCTCGAGCACTGCGCTCTCCAGCACTGCGCCGTCGCGCACTGCGCCCTCGGCCTCCGCGCCTTCGCGCCCCGCCCGTGCCGCGAAGGCGGCGTAGTTCTCCTCGCCGCCCCGCGAAGCGTGGCTCCCGCTGCCCACGACCACCTGCGGGCCAGGCCTCCGGGTGGGTCGTTGGGAAGGCCGGTCCGAGACCTGCTCCGAGGACCGGTCCGAGGAGGGGGGCGCGCCCTCCGCGTAGAGCGGCTCGGGAGGCGGGGCAACGCCAGGGCTCGTGTGCTCCTCCGGCTCGGGGCCGGGATGGAGATCGGCGTCGAGAACGGCGTCGAGCTCCGACAGGCGGAGGGACGGCACCGGCGGCGCCGGCGGGACCGCGAACGCGTGCGGCACCCCGGGCGCTGGTGGCACGTCGAGGGCTGGCGGAGCACCGCTCGCTCGACTGCTCGCCGGTGTCCCCGTCGGTGGGGTGGACGAACCGTCGCCGAGCGGCGCGTCGTCGTCGTCGATGCGCGATCCCATGGTCTCTATCTCACCCATCCATCGCCTGGAGCTCCGGGCGCGTGGACCGATGACTCCAAGAAAGAAAGTCCCCTCCATCCGGGGTCGGGCGCCCGCAGTTTGGGGGCCCATCGCCCCCAGCGTCAACCGAAGGTCGCAGGTCCTCGGGGCGGCCCTCCCGGCTCGGCCGCCTTCGCCGCCCCTGCTGCACCGCTCCAGTCTGACTGTTCCCCCCAGAGCCGAGATCCGGACCAAAGGCAGGAACCTCCAACCGCGCGACCCCGTGCTATGCGATGTCTCATGGAAGTCCAGAAGCTCCATCGAGGACGGCTCATCGATCACCTCCAGCTCGTCACGCTGGATCTCGAGCGCAGCAAGAGCTTCTACCTGGCGATCCTGGGCGAGCTCGGGATCCCCCTCGGCGGCGACGGACCCGGGTTCTTCTGGTGCGACGAGCTCGTCGTCAGCTCGGTGGACTCCCCCGCGGCGATGGGCAAGCCCACGGGCCCCACGCACCTGGCGTTTCAAGCTCCCGATCGGGCGACCGTCGATCGCGTGTACCACGCGGGTCTGCGCGCCGGGGGCCGGGACAACGGCCCGCCGGGCCTGCGCTCCTACCATCCCAGCTACTACGCCGCGTTCCTGCTCGACCCGGACGGCAACAACGTCGAGGTCGTCCACCACGGCCCGGCGACGCGCTCCGCGGCCTCGATCGAGATCACCTTCTGATGACTGCGACTAATCGCTCTCGGCGAAGCCGTACCGGGGCAGGTGCCCGAAGTTGACGCCGATGCCAAACATGTAGCTCATGGCGCTCGTCACCGAGGCGCCGCTCGGCTCGTCCCTGGAGGAGCGCAGGAAGGTGATCTCCGGGTGGAGGGCGAAGCCCGGCGTGACGCGGAGGTTCACCCCGAGGCCAGCGCGCCAGTAGAGCCCGTCGGCGCTCAAGAGCTGATTGATCTGGCTGTCGACGTTGTCGTTGCCGCTGCGGTAGGTGTTGATGCCGTACATGATGCCGGGCGTGAACACCACGGTGACGCGCTCCGACAGGTTCAGACCGACGAGCAGGGGCAGGTGCAGGTGGTAGACGGTGAACCCCGCGAAGAGCACCTGCGCCCCGGGATCGACCGCCAAGTCGAGCGTCTCACCGCGCAAGAAGTTGTACTTCACGTCCGCACCCAGCGACATCATGTTCGCGGCGCGAAACCCCACGTCGACCCGGTCGCTCACCCCGACGCGCAGGGCGTAGCTGGGCGGCACGATGAACCCTCCCGACTCCGTCAGCTCGGCGGGAGGCGCGTCGGAGTCGGAGTCGGAGGGCGCCACCACCTTGAAGCTCCAGCCGACCCACTCCGCGGCGATCGAGTGGCTGACCTTCCCCGGAGCGACGGTGCGCGGGGTGCCATAGGTGTTCGGATTGGGGCAGCCCGTGAGCAGCAAGGCAGCACACGAGAGCAGCAGCGGCGACGCGAGTCGGCTGTTCATGAATACGGATCGTCTCCCAGGGGTGAGGTAGTCGACCCTGGCAGCAGACGCGACCGTCTGGCAAGGGGGCTCCGTCCCGCACCGTCCGCACTCTGTCCGCGCGGCGGCAGCGCGCGGCGGCAGCGCGCGGCGGCAGCGCGCGGCGTCGTCCCAAGACACACGCGCCCTGGAGGACATGAGCTATTCGGGCGAGAACTGGATCGGGTAGACGACCGAGACGACGCCGCCCTCGGGCTTCGGGAAGACGAGGCCCAGGAACACCCGCGTGACGCAGCTCCGGACCTCCTGGTCCTCCAAGGTGCTCGTGTCGTCGACGCCGGCGGCGCTCACGGCTCCCTCTCGATTGATGACGAACCGCGTGACCACGCGGCCCGTGAGCGCCGGCTCTCTCTCCAGGCCCGCCACGTAGCACGCCCGGAGCAGGTGAGATTGCTCCCGAACGACCTTCTGGATCACCTCTGGGGGGAGGCGCCCCGACACGGTCCCCCCCGCGACGCGAATGGTCCGAGTCAGCGACCTGTCCGGCGTGAACTCACCGACGCGCAGCTGCACGAGCGGCGCGTCGCCCGCGCCCGTCGCTCGTGCCAGCCCCGTCAGCGCGTTCCGAAGGAGCGCGAAGCGCGCCGCGTCCTCCGCGAACAGGAGGGCGGGGCTGCAGGGCCCTGCTCCACACTCCGCGGCGAGCACCTCGGGCAGGTCCTCTTCGAGTCGATCCTTGGCGACCTGCGCCCGCTGGACGGGCGCTTCGCCCGCCTTCGCGCCTGTCTCCTCCGGCGGCACCCCCGTGAGGCCGAGCCCTCCCCCCTGCCCCGGCTCGCCCTGCGGCACGCTCGGAGCACCGAACCCCGCGCGCCACACCTCCACGCCCGACTCGCGCACGACCAGGACCAGGGCGCGCTCGGGCCAGGTCACCTCGTAGGCCCTGTCGTCACCGACGATGGGAACGAAGGCGTCCAGCACGACCGCGGCGCCCTCGACGTTCACCTCGGCTCGCCGCCAGCCCGCGAAGGCCGCCGTCTGGAACGCGCTCTTGAGCTCCGCCGCGCTCACCTCGTCGTCCGCGGCGAGGCGGTAGGAGGCGAGCGCTTCGTCGTTCGATCCCGCGGCTTCGGCTGCACCCCTCAGCGCTCGGATGGCGGCGGTCAGCTCGTCGATGCGTCGCGGCGTCGTCGCGGTGTTCTCGGCGACCCGTTCCCCATCGAGCAGGACACGCCCGGGGGTGACGTGCAGCCGCGGCAAGGCCCGCTCCGCGGCGCCAGGTCCGGAGGCCTTCTCCGGGCGCTCCGCGGTCTTCGCGGCGCCGTTCTCCCCCGCGACGTTCGAGCCCCCAGACGTCCCTGACGCGGCGCAGGAGAGCGACACCCCAGCCAACAGGGCGCACCCCAGCCACGCTCCCGGGCGCGCGACGGGCCAGCCCTGCGCCCCCCCTCGCACCACTGAGCGGTCCGTGAGCGCCGGCTCCGCCGCCACCACGCCCGGGGACCTCTCGCCGCGCCCAGCGCCCTCGACCGTCATGGTCGCCATCCTAGGGAGCCGAGACCGCACGGTCGAGCCTCACCCCCGCGAACCCGCGGCAAACGGAGACGCCGCGCCCCGCGAGGTGCTAGACGCTGGAGCTCGAGAAATCCGAGATGAGCTCCCCCCACCCAAAGACGTCGACTCGCCTCGGTCTGCTCACCTGCGTGGCGGCCCTCGGCGCAGCCGCTCTGTGGTGGTCCTGGCCCTCCGCGCCTCGGGATCTCCCGGCAGAGGACGCTCCGCAGCTCGGCTCCCCCCACGACTCTGCCCACCGCGCGACCGCAGCGACGGGCTCCGCCGTCCCCCCCGAGCGGGCCACGTGGGTCGCCGAAGAGACCTGCCAAGCGTGTCACGCCGCGGAGGTCGAGGCCTGGCGCGGCTCCGATCACCAGCGGGCGATGCAACTCGCCACGGAAGAGACGGTGCTCGGCGACTTCCGCGACGCCGCACGCGCCGCAGACACCCTCTCCACGGATACGGAGCGTCACCGCTTCTTCCGCCGTGACGGCGCCTTCTGGATCCACACGCCGGGCCCGGACGGAGAGCTGGCGGAGTATCGGGTCGCCTACACGTTCGGCGTCGATCCCCTCCAGCAGTACCTCCTGCGCCTGCCGGACGGTCGCCTCCAGGCTCACGGCGCCGCCTGGGACGTGCGCGCGGGGCGCTGGGTCCACCTCTACGACGGCGCTGGGGTGGACCACCGCCACCGGCTCCATTGGACCGGCGCCCAGCAGAACGCCGACTTCATGTGCGTCGAATGCCACACGACCGGCTTTCGCCGCAGCGACGATCCCTCGAAGACCAACGACCCTTCGTGGCACGCCCTGGGCGTCGGCTGCCAGAGCTGCCACGGCCCCGCCTCGGCGCACCTGACCTGGGCCGAGCGAGCGCACCAGCGCGCCCCGGAAAACAATCGAGCCCCAGGAACGGCGCTCGGCGATGCCTCCAAGGGCTTCGCCCACGGCCCCACGAAGCAGCGCGAGGTGGAGCTCTGCGCCCGCTGTCACAGCCGCCGCACCCCGATCGGCCTCGGGGAAGCGCACGGCGCCGCGCTCCTCGACACCTACCTCCCGGAGATCCTCACCGCCGAGCTCTACGAAGTCGACGGGAAGATCGAGGACGAGGTCTTCGAGTGGGGCTCCTTTCGTCAGAGCCGCATGTCCGCGGCGGGGGTCGTCTGCTCCGACTGCCACGATCCCCACCGCGCCGAGCTGCGCGTCCCCGGCAACGGTGTGTGCACCCAGTGTCACGGCCCCGCGGCGACGCCGAGCCGCGCGGGCATCGACGGCGCTCGCCTCCTCTCCAAGGACTACGATCACCCGGCGCACCACCACCACACGCCGGGCTCGGCGGGCGCGGCCTGCGTCGACTGTCACATGCCCGGGCGGATCTACATGGGCAACGATCTGCGCCACGATCACGGGTTCACCTCGCCGCATCCGCCCCAGGCCCGCGCCCTCGGGCACTCCGACCCGTGCCTCGCCTGCCACCGAGACGACGAAGCCCCCCGCGTGGTGGCGGCCTTCGAGCGCTGGTATCCCGGCGCCACGCCCCGCGACGGCGGCTACGCCCGGGACCTCCACCTCGCGCGCAGCGGCGGGCCCGGCGCCGCGAGAGCGCTCCTCGATCAGCTCGCCCGCGAGGATCTCCCCGATCTCCGGCGCGCCACCCTGCTGAGCGAGCTGGCGCGCTATCCCTCCGCGGCTGCGGAGCGGGTCCTCGCCGCTGCTCTAGGCGATCCGTCGCCCCTCGTCCGCCACACCGCCGTCGAGCACGTCACGCTGCTCTCCCCGCGCGACCAGCAGCGCCTGCTCCTCCCGCTGCTCGCCGATCCGATCCGGGCCGTCCGGCTCGCCGCGTCCTCCCAGCTGCTCGAGCTCGCGCTGCCCGGCACGGATCCGGCAGCGCTGAGAACGCTCATCAGCGAGTACGAGCAGGTGCAGCGCTCCCTCGACCGCGCGGAGTCCTACGTCAACCTCGCGGGCGTCTACGAGAAGACGGGCCGCCCCGCGGAGGTCGAGCCGGCGCTGCGGCGAGCGCTGGAGCGCGATCCGACGTCCTCCCCCGCCCTGCTCCTTTTGTCCCAATGGCGCGAACAGGCCGAGGGCGACGTGGCAGGTGCGGAGCGGCTCCTCAGGGAAGCCCTCGCCGTGCGGCCGAACGACGGGGCCCTGTGGTACGGCCTCGGGCTCTTGCAGGTGCGCCAGGGCCAGCGGGACGCGGCGCTGGGCTCCCTGCGCCGCGCCCACGAGGTCTCCCCCGACAGCCCCGACTTCGGCTACGCCCTCGCGGCGGCGCTTCGCGACGCGGACCAGGGCAACGAAGCCCTCGAGCTCCTGCGCACGCTCTCCGCGCGCCACCCGACCCACCGCGCGCTGCGCCTCGCCCACATCGACCACCTCCGCGCCGCGGGTCGTTCCGAGGAGGCGCGAGCGGTCGTGGCGGAGCTGGCCGCCCAGAACCCGGACGACCCCTTCCTCCAACGCCGTTAGCTCCGTCGCCCCGCTCCGTCGCTCCGTTCTACCGCTCCGCTCCAGGCGCCCCGATCGGCGCTGTCGCTCCGAAGGGGGCTCCGTCCTTGGACCCCGTCCCTCGAAGCGCCCCCATCAGCCGCACTCCCGGCCGAGGTTCTCCTCGATGATCGCCTTGTCGGTCTCGTCCGTCTTCCCGTCGAGATCGAAGTCGTACCAGCTCGATCCTCCGGCCCTCGACCACCTCTCCCACTCGTCGAGATCGACCTGGTCGACCTTGCCGTCCCGGTTGCCGTCCCCCGGACAGACCGGAGCGACCTCGACGATCGCCTCCAACGCCGCCGCGAGCGCCTCGTAGCGCTGTCGCTGCTCGGAGGTGAGCCCCTCGGGCCCGTCGGCGAGGATGTTCGCGTCCGCCCGATCCAGCTTCAGCTCCTCCGGATCCCGGCTCTGGTCGACCTCGTAGAGCTCGTCGACGGTGTCGAATTCTCCGCTCCCGCAGTCGAGGCGCTCGATGCGCACCAGCTTGTGATCCATGTCGCGGATGGCGCGCTGGGAGCGCGGGAAGACGTCGACGGTGGGCTGCCCCTCCTCCTCGAGGAGGGCGTTCACCTCACAGCACGTCTCCAGCCCCTCGGGGACCGCCTCGCTCCCCGGCCCGTACCACACGCCGCCCTGGTCTTCGCAGACGCCGCGCTGAGGGAAGATCTGCACGCACATCCCCACGCTCGTGATGACGCACGGGGGCGGGGTCTGACCGGTGACGTTCGTCCCCATCTCCGTGAAGTTGAACTCGCGGATGGGCTCCTGCGCGGCGCTCGTCAGGTAGGGCAGCACCGGCTCCGCGTCGAGGCGCCGCGCGTCGACGATCGCGTCCATGTCGACGCCGGCGATCTCCCCGAAGAGCCGATAGAGATCGGTGGTGTTGACCATCGCCTCCACATCGCGGTCCGGCTCGCTCACCACGGGCCCCGCGACGGCGAGGGGCACCCAGACCCCGGTCTGGTAGGGCGTCCCCTTCGCGCGCTGGAAATCGAAGGGCAGCTTCACGCTGGGCGCGTAGGTCCCGTTGTCGCCGACGAGGACGACCACGACGTCGCTGTCGGGGTCGTGACGCAGCTTCCCGTCGTCGTCGCGGAGCGCCACGCCTGCGGCCACCAAGAGCCGCCCGATCTCGTGATCCAGGGCCTCGAGCATGTGCTGCGCGACCGCGCGGGCCTGCGCGAACTCGGCGAGATCCGTGACCTTGCCGCCCCCCAGCTCCGGGAGCAGATCCGCCACGGGCGTGCCGCAGCCGATCAGGCTCAAGCTCGCGTCCGGGTGAGGCAAGAGCGCCGCGGGGGGCGGCTGCAAGGGCGTGTGCAACCCGGAGTAGCCGACGCTGAGCATCCACGGCGTGTCCGGGTGACGCTCCCGGTGCCCCTCGAGCCACTCGATGGCGCGATCCGTCTCGAGGGTGGTGCGGTAGCCGCGCGCCCGCGGGTCCGACGCCGCGATGTGCTCGTCGCTCCCGTCCTCGTGGTTCACCTTCCAGGCGCCCGTGTAGTACCCGTTCTGGGTCTCGAAATCGAGCTCGGCCCGACGCTCCTCGCTCGGCGCCGCGCCGCTCGGATCGAAGATGCCACCGCGCTCCACGCAGGTGCGCCCCGGCGTCGGGAACTCCGGCGCGGCCATCTCCAAGTGCTCACCGTCAGCGAGATAACAGACGCCCGCGTCCGCGCCGTTCTCCGGATCGACGGCGCTGGTCGGGACGAAGCCGCACGCGTGGGTGCCCTCGGGCGCGACGCCGCCCGCGGTGGTGTCGATCGGGTAGGGACCACCGTCCAGGTACCCCGCGAAGTAATCCCAACCGAGCTCGCGCATCGCCCCGTCCCCGAGGGGGTGGTTGTCCGGGTTGATGTCCGATCCCGTGAGGTGCATCTTGCCGATCAGCGCGCTCACGTAGCCCTTCTCCCGGAGGAGCTTCGGCGTCGTGAGGGTGTAGGGAGAGGCCTGGGACTGGGCGAGGTCGTTGGAGGTGACCGCGTTCATCACCCCGGTGCGGGAGGGATACTGCCCGCTGAAGATCGAGGTGCGGGTGGGGCTGCACGTCGGCATCGACCACGTATTGCGGAAGCGCACGCCAGCGTTCGCGATGGCGTCGATGCTCACCGTGTCCGCCGGCGGAGACAGCTCACCGCCGTATCCGAAGGCCCGGAGCACGTCGACGCCGACGTCGTCGATCGTGATGAAGAGGATGTTCGGCGGCTTCCGCTCGGGCTCGGTGTTCTTGGCTTCCGGTTCGCTGGAGGAGCACCCGCTGCCGACGACGACGGCTGCAGCGACGAGGCCGCGGAGGGCAGGGCCAAGGACGAGGCCGCGGAGGGCAGGGCCAAGGACGGGGCCGCGGACGATGGAGCGGAGGAGGACGGAGTCGAAAACGGAGCCGAGTCGATTCATCATGGTCTTCGCGATGCAGTCGTGCGCCGCGCCGATCGCGGGCGCGCATGTAGGTCCATCTCACCGAGCCAGCACCGGGAGGATCGGGGGTGTGCCCCTGTCATCCAACGTGTCCTCACTCGTGACAGGCCGACGCACACGACGCCGCGCGCCAGCATCCATCAAAGGAGTCACCTTACGTCGCCCCCACGACCGTATGAATCTTGCGCTCGACGAATCCCTGCTTCGGGTGGGGGTCACGGCTACCCGACATCCGGCGCCAGCCCCACCCCGGATCCCGCAGGCGCCGCCACCTCTCCTCTCCCCTCTCGTCCACCACCCCTCCAAAAAGCGACCGATCGGTCTCTTTTTCGGAGCACCATCGCATTCTCACGGCACCACCGCATTCTCACGGCACCATCGAGCAAGAAGGGCACGACACCGCACGCCGCGCCGCCCCCGGGGACACTCGCGCGACGTCACAAAGAGACCGATCGGTCGCTTTTTGCCTCGTCCAGCGATGCTCGTCGCCGACCCCTCGTGACCTGCGCCGCCCTCGTGACCTGCGCCGCCCTCGTGACTTGCGCCGCCCTCGTGACCTGCGCCGCCCTCGAGGCCATTTCCGCCCAAGCTGGGCGCCGTACCCGACGGCCCCGCGCCCAAGCGCCCCGCACGGCGCCCGTACCGCGCGCGACCGCGCCGCGCCCAAGCGCCCCGCACGGCGCCGCGCCGCGCGCGACCGCACCGCACCGCACCGCGTGCCCCCCCGCGCGGTCACGCGGGCGTTTCGCCACGAAAAGGAGCCGCGCGAAAGAAAAAGTGTCACCTCGGACCGCCTGCGCACTCAGTATGGGTGATGCCAGCGCTTTTGCCCCCACCGAGGAGCACCGGCGCGGCATTCTGCCGCGCACCTCGACGGCGTCAGGGTAGGCCACGTCGGCAGGGTGCGAGAGAACGACTGGAGACGGGAACCATGTCGAGTCATGGACGAGAGCTGACAGGGCCGAACCTCGAGCAGGGGATCGATGCGAGCGACGTGTCGGACGGTGGCCTCCTCGTAGGACACGTCGACGGACAGGCGGTCCTCGTCGCGAGGCGCGGCGCCGACGTCTTCGCGGTCGACGCTCACTGTACCCACTACGGTGGACCTTTGGCGGACGGGCTCGTCGTGGGAGACACGATCCGTTGCCCTTGGCATCACGCGTGCTTTTCCCTCCGCACCGGAAAGGCCGAACGCGCCCCGGCGTTGAATCCGCTCACGTGCTACTCCGTTTCGGAGCGGGACGGAAAGCTCTACGTCTTGGGCAAGCGCCCCCCCGAGGCCCCGCGGGCCCTCGACTCGGACCTGAAATGCGTCGTGATCGTCGGGGCCGGAGCGGCAGGCAACGCGGCGGCCGAGACCTTGCGCAACGAGGGCTATCAGGGGTCCGTGACGATGGTGGGAGCCGACGCGTCGGTGCCCTACGACCGCCCGAACCTGTCGAAAGATTACCTGGCTGGGACCGCGCCGGAGGAGTGGATCCCGCTGCGCTCGAGCGAGTTCTACGAAGAGAAGGGGATCACGCTGCTGCGCGGAGCGCGGGTCGACCGCGTCGATGCCGCGGCGCGCTCCGTGACGTTGGCGAGCGGCGAGGCGCTCCGCTACGACGCGCTCTTGCTCGCCACGGGCGCGGAGCCAATCGAGCTGAGTCTACCCGGCGTCGACCTCCCCCACGTTCACTACCTGCGCACGCTCGCCGACAGCCGCGCGATCCTCGCGGGCATCGAGGGGATCCAGCGCGCCGTCGTGGTCGGCGCCGGCTTCATCGGTCTGGAAGTCGCCGCGGCGCTTCGCGCGCGCCAGATCGAGGTCGATGTCGTCGCCCCGGACGCCGTGCCCCTGGGTCGAGTCCTGGGCCCCGAGCTCGGCGCGACGGTCAAGAGGCTTCATGAAGATCACGGCGTGAGGTTCCACCTCGGCACGAGGCCCGCCTCGATCCACGAAAACTCCGTGGTCCTCGAGGACGGGACGAAGCTTCGCGCCGAGCTCGTCGTGCTCGGGGTGGGCGTGCGCCCCGCGGTGGGGCTGGCCGAGGCGGCGGGGCTCAGCATCGACAGAGGTGTCGTCGTCGACCAGTACCTGCGCACGAGCGATCCGTCGATCTATGCTGCCGGCGACATCGCGCGCTGGACCGACGTGCGTCACGGCGACAGCCGCCGCGTCGAGCACTGGGCGGTGGCGGAACGACAGGGCCAGGTAGCCGCGCTCAACATGCTGGGGCGCGAGCAGCCCTTCGACGCGGTGCCGTTCTTTTGGAGCGCCCACTACGACGCCACGATCTCGTACGTCGGGCACGCAGAGGAATGGGATCGCATCGACGTCGCCGGAAGCGTCGAAGCGCACGACTGCGCCGTCGCGTTTCGTCGCGGCGAAAAGACACTGGCAGTCGCCACGCTGGGCCGCGATCGCCTGAGCCTCGAGGCGGAGGTTGCGTTGGAGCGCGGGGACGAAGCCGCGCTCCGCGCCCTGATCCCCTGAACGAAATGGCTGTGAATCCCCCCCAGAGCGGCGTCGGTGAGCCGGGGTCCGACGAAGAGATCGTCCGGCGCGTGTGTGCCGGAGAGGAGGCCCTCTTCGAGGTGCTCATGCGACGCCACAATCAACGCGTCTATCGGGCCGCGCGCGCGATCCTTCGCAATGACGTGGAGGCCGAGGACGTGATGCAAGACGCGTACGTACGCGCTTATGAGCATCTCCGGAACTTCGAAGGGAGGTCCCGGTTCTCGACCTGGCTCACCCGCATCGCGGTGTACGAAGCGCTGGCTCGGCGTCGGCGCAGCCAGCGCCTGGAGCCTTTGGCGGCGCTGCAGGAGGAAGGGCTGATGGCGACGTCTTCGAGCTCGAACCCGGAACAGCAGCTGAGCGACGTCGAGATACGGGCGCTCCTCGAGAAGGCGGTGGAGACGCTCAGCGACGACTTTCACGCTGTCTTCGTCCTGCGCGCGATCGAGGGGATGAGCGGCGCCGAGACGGCGGAGTGCCTGGGCGTTTCGGAGGACGTCGTCAAGACGCGCCTCTCCCGCGCTCGGCGGCGCCTGCGAGAAGCCCTGCTCGAGAGCATCGAGCCCTCCCTACCTGCCGTGTATGAGTTCCACCTGTCGCGCTGCGACCGAGTCGTCGCGGCGGTGCTTCGCCGAATCGAGACACCATGATCGCCAGCACGCAAGCCCAGGCGCTGTTCCCCGTACCGTCGCAGGCTCGACTGTCCGTCGACGCCGAGACCACCATCCCGACCCGTCATGGGACGTTTCGGTTCATCGTGTTCCGATACGGCGAGCGGTCCACGAAAGAGCACGTCGCCCTCGTCGCGGGGAGCGTGCAAGCGGAAGGCGCGCTCGTGCGTGTTCACTCCGAGTGCATGACGAGCGAGGTGTTCGGATCGCTCAAGTGCGATTGCGCCGAGCAACTCGACCGAGCCCTCCGAACGATGGGTGAAGGAGGCCACGGGGTGTTGCTCTATTTGCGCCAAGAGGGCAGAGGGATCGGCCTGGCCAACAAGATCCGAGCCTACGCGCTCCAAGCGGCGGGGGCCGACACCGTCGACGCGAACCGAGCGCTCGACCTCCCCGACGACGCTCGCAGATACGACGCGGCGGCGGCCATGCTGGCGCACCTCGGGATACAGAGCGTGCGGCTCATGACCAACAACCCCGCGAAGGTCGAGGGCCTGCGCGCCCTGGGCGTCGACGTGCGAGAACGGATTCCGCACGTCGTCCCGTCCCACCCGCTCAGCCACGCTTACCTGGCAGCCAAGCGCGCCCGCATGCACCACATCCTGCCGCTGGAGCGACAAACGGTTCGCCGATCCTGAGCGACTCGAGCCATCAGAGGGCGCAAGGCGTGCGCAAGATGAACACGCCGAAGGCCTTGCCGGGATCGTCGACGCCCTGGATCGCGTCGGGCGCGCCGAGCGGCTGTGGCGGCGGCTTGCTCCCCATCGGCAGCGCGAATGGCATCCCGGCGTAGGTGCCACTCACGACGGGCGCGCCCCAGAGATCGTAGACGCTGAAAACTTCGTACGGGGCGCCGTCCGGCAGCAGCCCCTCCAGATCGACCTCGACGTGATCGGCCAGGCTCCAGTTGTACGCGATGATGTCGACCCGGCCAGGATCGTCGTCGTTGCGCTGGAGCACGACCCTCTCGTCCGTCGGCAAGCTCGATGACCAGGTGTTGTCGGGGTAGTCGTTCGGATCGATACCGCTGAGCTCGCCGTGAAAGACGTTCCCTTCGAACGTCCCGGACTCCCACAGTCCTTGTGCGCCGGCCCGACCGATGAAGTAATTGTCGATCAAGGTGACAGTGCGGTTCTGCACTTCTCCGCCCCAGCCCAGCGTCAGATTGCGCGCGCTCGGCTCTGGTCCCCACGAGTGGTTGCCGATGAGCCGAACGCGATCGACCGGCTGCAACCCACCGACCAGGCAGCCCTCGGAGGTGCCGACGCTCGACTCTCCGGGTCGCGAAGCCCCTGTCCGGAACCAGACGTTTCGGCTGATGTCGAAGCCCTGGATGGATCCCGTCTCGGTGTAGACATGGATGCCATAACCGAAGCCAAAGAAGATGATGTTGTTGGCGATGTGCTTCGTCCCCTGCGCGTTCTGCGTGTAGATCGCGTGGCCGTGGCCGCGCATCGGACCTTCGACGCCGTTGTTGTAGATGACGTTTCCGTAGACGGTCGCGTCGACCGCGGTCGACCAGAAGCCGATGCCCTGCAGGGTGTCGTGGATGACCGAATTGACCAGCCGCGTGTTGGCGCCGAAGATCTCGACGCCACCGGGTTTCTCCTCACGGTCGGTGCCGCTGTGGGTGATCTCGAGCCCGTGGAACTCGGTCCAGCTGCCTTCGATGACGAAGCCCTTGTCCGGATCTCCGGGCACGTTCAGATCCAGCGTCACCCGCGCGCCCGGCTCGGCGGCGAAGACGATCTTGGCCTCCGCGGTGCCGTCGAGCTCGCTCTTGAAGCGGCCGGTGTAGACGCCCCCCAGCATTTCGACGCGGTGGCCCGGCCGCACGGGTCCCTCGGGTGAGAGCGCGTGGGGGAGGCTCAGGGGATCGGTTCGGGTACCGGCTGCGTCACTCCGTCCGTCGGGGCCGACATACCAATCGGCCGCGGGGGTGCGGATGGTCGAGCA
>JAAZAA010000293.1 GCA_012514535.1 Myxococcales bacterium
CCTGAAGCTCGAGCCCTCCGGCACCAAGGCCGTCAACGACGACGACGAGTTCGACGCGGTGTTCGACGGCCTCTTCGGGCGCAAGGGCTGAGCCACGGCGCTTGCGCGGAGCGACGAGCCCTCGACGCCGAGGGGGCACGCCGATGAGCGGACCACGACGGCGCGTGGGCGGCGGTGGCGGGCGACGGCGAGTCCGCGACGTGCCCACGGACCTCTCAGCGCCGCCGCAATATAACCATCTCGCTATATTGCGCACTGCGAATATAACGAGCTCGTTCTATTGAGCCCCTCTCGGCCTTCGCCCGCAGCAAGTGGCCGGCCACGCTTCACGAGCGGCCTCGCTTTCACGAGCCGTCATGCCTCCATGAGCCCTCACGCCTCCACGACGAAGCCCCCTCCAGCACGTTGGCCGACGGGGGCTCCGAGGGGCGTCTCCGGACGCGCGGCGCGAGCTCGACTCAGGGCCGCGGCGCCTCCAACGTCGGAGCGCCGAGCTTCGGGGCTTCCTGCTTCGGAGCGCCTTCCTTGGCCGGCGCGGGCGCCGTGCCGCCGTTGTACATCGTGATCACCCGATCGGTGACGTCCAGGTCGCTGCGCACGTAGGGCACCGCCTGCTTGTCGATGATCACGTCGAAGCCCTCCTGGGTCGCCAGGCGGCGAATGAGGCCCATCGCCTTCGCGAAGATCGGCTGGGTGAGCTCGTTCTGCTTCTTCTGGAGGTCCTTGTTGTACTCCACGAAGACCTGCTGCAGCGCCATCATCTCCCGCTGCCACTTCTCCGCACGCCGCTGGAGCGCCTCCTGGCTGAGGGCGCCCTTCTGCTTCTCGATGTCGGCGCGCTCCTGCTCCAGCTGGTTCTGCTTCTGATCCAGCTCACGCTGCTTGCTGTCGAACAGCTTCTTCAGCGTGGCCTGCATCCTGAGGCCGTCCTCCGTCTCCATGATGGCGCGCTGGGTGTCCACCACCGCCACCTTGGTCTGGGCCCAGGCGGTCGCCGCCGCGGTCGTGAGCACCGCGAAAGCGGACAGCCTGACGAGCCGCGCCCGGAGCGAGGACGGGCGACGCGCGGACGCGCTGGACTTCGGAGTCTTCATAGAGCGGCGGCTTAACCGCGGCCCGGCGTCGGGTCAAGGCGAGCGGCGGCCTTCGGCTGCTCAAATCAGCACCCAATCGCTGGCGTCCTGGGCCGGTTGAGCCAGCAGATTTCGGGTCTCGTCCTCCCGCTGCACGGCCAGCTCGTACAGCTGCGCCAGCAGCTCGGGGTGCTCCTTGATCACGGACAGGAACTCCTCGGCGGGCAGATGCAGGGTGACGGCGGGGCACTCGGCCACGACGGAGGTCGGCGCGGGGCGCCGCAGCACCAGCCCGACCTCCCCGACGACCTCCCCCGGGCTCAGGGTGGCCAGCTGGGTGGTCTCTCCGGCCTCCTCCGCCAAAACCCGCAGGGTCCCGGAGGCGAGCAGGTGCAGCCCCGCCTGCTCCTCCCCCGCGGCGATGACGACCTGGCCCGCCTCGAAGCTCCGGGCCCGGAAGCGCCCGAGCAGGGCCTCCCGCTCGGCGGTCCGGAGCGGCCGGAGCACCGCGCTCGTCCGCACCAAATTGTCGATCATGCGTCGCCGGCAGAACGAGGCGAGGGCACGTCCGAGGCGCGGGTTGGCAGCGGCGACCGCGTCCAGGGCGCGCCGGGATCCCCGCAGGACGATGCAGGGTCGCAGGGCCAGGACGCTGGCCGCCCGCGGGCTGCGTGACAGCAGCGCCATCTCGCCGAAGAGGCTCCCCGCTCCGAGGCGTGCGAGCACCTGGTCGTCCCCGTCGCGTCCGGCACGCACCACCTGCACCTCGCCCCGCGCGATGAAATAAGCGGCCCGCCCCGGGCGCCCCTCCTCGATGAGCACGTCCCCCGCCGCGGCGAGGCGCGGCTCGAGGGTCCGCGCGAAGGCGCCGACCTCCTGGGGGCCCAGCTTCGAGCAGAGGAGCTCCGTCGTCCCGGGGGAACCGACCGCGACCTCCCCCTCCGCTACCTGTTCACTCACGGCCTCGATCCGGTCCACCAGGTCGAGGAACTCCAGATCGGGGGGCGGGGGCAGGACGGCGTTCGGATCGGGGGGGTTCGGGGGCGGAGCGTCGTCCCAGGGCCCGGCGAAGGTGGTCCCGATCTCGTCGTACTCCGTCGCCGCGGAGCACCCCAGCTCCTCGAGGGCCGCGCAGGCCGCCGCGGCCAGGGCGAGGTTCCGGGCGCGGGTCGCCGTGCGCGCGGCGGCGCGCAACACCTTCTCCGCCGCGGCCTCGGTCGGGCGCCCCGCGGCCGCGCACTCGGCCAGCGCACGCCCCGCGGCCCACAGCGCGGCGGGATCCCGGCGCGCCTCGATGATCCCGAGCAGGTCCGCGAGGGCGCGCTCGGGAGCCTTCCGAAGCAGGTGATCGAGGGCGCGATCGAGCGGGCGCGGCGGGGGAGGAGAAGCGGGCATCAGAGCTCCCAGGCTACCACGCCGAGGCCATCACGGGGCACAGCGCCCGCTCGGCCCTCCCTTCATTCGTCCTCGCCCTCTCCGGATCCGGGCAAATGGTCGGCCCCCCGCTGCGCCAGGGCTTGACTCATCGCGGCGGCCGTGGCGCCCACCAGAGGGACGAGGAAGGGATAGTCCATGCGCGGAGGACCGACGACGCCCACCGCGCCCGTCGCGGACGCGCCCCGCTGGTACGGCGCGGCCACGACGCTCACCGGGTGCCCGACGGTGCGGCTCGTGTCCTCACCCAGGAAGACCTGCACGTCCGGCGACACGAGGATCCGATCGAGCAGGCGCAGGAGCTCTTCCTTGTCTTCGAGGGCCCGCATCAGATCCCGGAGACGCTCCGTCTCCACGGCGATGGGTCCGTCCACCAGCCGGGACACCCCCTCGATGATGAGATCCTTCGAGCGATCCGCGCCCTCGATCGCCGCGCCGAGCAGCCCTTCACCGAGCTTCTGCAAGGCGAACAGCTCGTCCCGTTGCTCGCTGGCGAGCCGCTGCAGGTGATCGCGCACGTCCTGGAGGGTGCGACCCGCCACGAGCTCGTCGAGCAGGTTGTGTACGCGCTCGAGCTGGGACTCGGTGAGAGACGGCTCCGCGGGGATGAAGCGATTCTCGACGGTCCCGTCGGACATCACGAGCACGCTCAACAGCTCCCCTTGCCGCGTCGGGATGAAGCGCAACGTCTGGACGCGCCGTTGACTGCTGCGCGCCTGGAGCAGCACGGCGGGGACCCCGCTCAGGTCGCTCAGGAGCTTGGCCGTCTCTCGCAACACGTCGGCGCCGGGGCGCAGGGTCTCGAACAGCTCCTGGATGCGCCGGGCGTCCTGCGTGGGGAGCTCACGGACCCGCATGAGCGCGTCGATGAAGACGCGGAAGGCGCGCTCGGTAGGGATTCGCCCAGCCGACGTGTGTGGTTGTGTGAGGAACCCGTCGTCCTCGAGGTCCTTGAGCTCGTTGCGGATCGTGGCTGGCGACAGATCGAAGGCGTACTTCTTCGTGAGCGTGCGACTACCGACCGGCTCACCAGTGGCGATGAACTCGGTCACCAGGGCGTACAACACCGCCTGCCGACGTCCGCTGAGACCTTCCACGCCCTGATCTTCTTCTCCACGGAAGAGCGAACGTCAAAGGAGCAGGTGAAATCCTTGACACTTTTGGACCCCCCCCTGATGATTTCGCCGGACTTTATCCTTCCCCACGCAGGAGCACTCGTGACCACCAAGCTGCTGGCTGTCGACGACAGCAAAACCCTTCGCAAGGTGCTCGAAATCACCTTCGCTGGAGAGGATTTCCAGACCGAGCTCGCCGGGAGCCCGGACGAGGCGCTCCAAAAACTTCGGGTGAACCGGCCCGCGATCGTCCTGCTCGACACCTTCCTGGCCGGGGCCAGCGGCTACGATCTCTGCCAGCAAATCAAGGGGGAAGCCCCCGCGACCCGCGTGGTCCTGCTCTCGAGCAAGCACCGCCCCTACGATCAGACCCGGGGTGCGCAGGTGGGCGCCGATGACTACATCGATAAGCCCTTCGACACCCAGAAGCTCATCGAAAAGGTGCGCGCGCTCCTCGTGGGAGAGCGCCCCCAGGCCCCTCCGCCGCAAGCGGCCCCGGCTCAGCCCCATCCACCACAGGCCCCTCCGCCACAGGCCCCCCCACCTCAAGTGAGCGTCCCGCAGGCGCCGCCCCCTCAGGTGGGTCAGCCCGGCCTCGCCCCGCGGCAGGCGCCCCGCCCGACGGTCTCGGCGGTCCCGCAGCGCCCCGCGTCCCCTCCGGTCTCCGCCTCCCCGGCGGTGCCCGCCTCCCGCCCGGCCTCCCCGAGCCCGCAGGTGGGCGCGCGCCCGATGGCGCCGGCTCCCACCTTCGGCGCCGGCGCACGTCAGCCCGCGCCCGTCGCTCCTCCCGCGTCCGCGCCAGCGGCTCCTCCCGCGGCGCCAGCTGCAGCTCCCCAAGCTGCGAGCGCTCCTCGCGTCGCGGCGGCGGTCGCGGCAGCCGGGGCCGATCTGACGGGACAGCTCCAGGAGCTCGGCCTCGACGCGAACCAGGTGCAGGGAGTGTTGGCCCTGTCCCGCGAGGTCGTGGAGCGGGTGGTGTGGGAGGTCGTCCCGGTGCTCGCCGAGACCCTGATCAAGGAAGAGATCGCTCGCCTCACCGCGGAGTGAGGCGCTCGGGGGTCTGCGCTGGACCTACGCTGGGCGCAGCCCTGCCCCGCAGCGTTCAGACCGCGGCCCCCGATAGCCAGCGCGGCCGCCCCCGAACCAACGCTGAGCCAACGCGGCGGGCGCGGAGAACCAGCGACGCCCGCGCTCCGAGGAGTCACCCGGCGGATGTGGGTGGATGTCTCGCCTTCACGTCGGGCGCGTCGCTCCTCGGTCGCCGCGAGTATCGTCACGGCCCCAAACCTGATACTTTTTGGGCTTGAGTGCCGAGAAGCACCGAATCCGTGGCAGCCGACGACGACGACTTCTTCCTCGAGGATGACAGCGAGCAGACCGCCGTGGTCAACCTCGCCGACCTGCGCGGGCTCCGAAAGCCCGAACAGGATCGTCACCTGCTCGTCCGCGTGCAGGGCACGCAGCTCGGTGAGGTCCAGCGTCTCGGTCCCGGCATCACCAACGTCGGGAGGAGCCAGGAGTCGGAGCTCTGGTTGCCCGATGACGGCGTCAGCCGACGGCACGCGCGGTTCGTGCCCGACGCGGCGGGGCGCTTCATCATCGAGGATCTGAGCTCGGCGAACGGGACCTTCGTGCAGGGGGAGCGCGTCACGCGACGCCTCCTGCAGGACGGCGATCTCGTGCAGATCGGCCCGACCGCGGTGTTCCGCTACTCCGTCGCCGACGAAGACCAGGAGGCGTTGCTCCGCCAGCTCTACGCGGCGAGCGTGACGGACGCCCTCACGGGCGCCCACAAGCGCGAACATTTCGACGCCCAGCTCCAGAACGAGCTCTCCTACGCACGCCGTCACCAGCGGGACTGCTCCGTGGTGATGTTCGATCTCGACCACTTCAAGAAGCTCAACGACACCTACGGTCACCCCGCGGGTGACGAGGTGTTGAGCATCGTCGCCCGCACGGTGCGCCAGGAGCTCCGCGCCGAGGACATGTTCGCCCGCTATGGTGGCGAAGAGTTCGCCATCATCCTCCGCGCCATCGACCTGAAAGGCGCCGGAGTGCTCGCCGAGCGCCTCCGCAGCCAAGTGTCCGCCCTCGTCATTCCCCACGAAGGACAGCACATCCGAATCACCCTCAGCGCGGGCTGCGCGTCCGTGGGCGAGCTGGGGAACCCGCGCGCCGACGAGCTCGTCGCCGTGGCGGATCGACGTCTCTATGCGGCAAAGCGCGCGGGTCGCAACCGCGTCGCCACCTCCGGGTGATATCGTCATCGCGTCATGATCGAGCTGCGCGTCAACGTCGACCCGAGCCTGACGGATGCCCTGGGCAGCTGCCTCTTCGAGGCGGGCGCAGAGGGCGTGGCGGAGCAGGAGGACGACGAGGGCTCCTGGTTGGTGCTGTACTGCACGGAGCCCGAGCAGGCGACGCGCCTCACGGCGGCCGTCGACGACTTCCGCGCCCGGGCTCGGTTGGTCTTTCCGGACGCAGAGGTCGGCCCCGTCCAGCGGAGCGAGGTGGCGCGAGACTGGGAGACGACCTGGCTGTCCGCGCTGCAGCCCGCCCGGATCACCGATGAGCTCGTGCTGCGCCCCACCCACGCGGCCCCCGCCCCCGAGGGCGAGCGCACCCTGTGGTTCGAGCCCGCGCCTTGTTTCGGCTCCGGGGATCACGCCACCACGCGCCTCGCCGCGCGCGCGGTGGAGCGGGCCATCGCAGAGCTCGTCACGACACGGCGCTCCACGTCGGAGCTCACGACGACGGAGCATGCGACCGCGGAGGCCGCAGCGGGCCCGCTGGACGTCCTCGACGTGGGCACCGGCAGCGGGGTCCTCTGCCTCGTCGCCGCGTGCGCCGGCGCCACCCGCACCTACGGGATCGACATCGACGCGACCGCCATCGACGCGGCGGCGCGCAACGCGGCTCTGAACGGCCTGAGCGCTCACTGCTCCTTCACCACCGCTCCCCTCGCGGCGGTGGACGAGCGCGCGGCGGTCGTCGTCGCGAACATCGACGCGCCCACCCTCCGGGAGCTCGCCGAGCCGCTGCTCGCCCACGTCGCACCAGCGGGCGTGCTCCTGCTGACGGGTCTGCTCGACGAGCAGGAGCAGGAAGTGCTCGACTGCTTCCGCGCTCGTGGAGCGCGCCTCGACGGGCGTGACCAGGAGGGGGACTGGGTCCTGTTGCGCCTGCGTCCGGGGCCAGGCTGAGCCCGCGCTCAGGCTGAGCCCGCGCTCAGGCTGAGTCCGCGCCCCGGGCGAACCAGGCCTCCAGCGCGTCGAGGGCTCCCTCCACCGTGTAGCGCTCCGCCGTCACGTCCACGCGGAGCCCGAGGTCCCACGCCGTCTGCGCGGTCACCGGACCGATGCACGCCACGGTGACCCGCTCCGGGAGCCGCGCCGCCTCCGCGCCGAGAGCAGCTACCAATGATCTCACCATGGAGCTCGACGTGAGGAGGACGACGTCCACCGAATCGCGCGCGAGCTCCGCCAGCCGCGTGGCCTCCGCGCCAGTGACGGGGTGCGTCTCGTAAGCGGCCACGACGTCCACCTCGGCCCCGGCGGCGTGGAGACGCTCGGGAAGCACGTCGCGAGCCACCCGAGCCCGCGCGAGCAACACGCGCCCGAGGGGCTGCTGGGCCTCGAGCAGGGTCTCGACGAGCGACTCGGCGACGTACTCGGGAGCCATCAGATCCGCGCGGAGGCCCCGCGCCCGCAGCGCCGCGGCCGTCTTCGGCCCGATGACGGCGATCCGAGCGGCGCCGAAGGCGCGCCCGTCGAGCTCCAGCTCGTCGAGGACGTCGAAGAACCGCTCCACACCGTTGCTGCTGGTGAAGATCACCCAGTCGTAGCTCCCCACCTCCCGCGCGGCCCGCCGCAGCCGCTCCCCGTCGGGAGCCGGGTGGATGGCGATGGCCGGGGCCAGTACGGGCTCGGCGCTGCGCTCACGGATCGCCCACGCCGTCTCCTTCGCTTGGGCCGCGGATCGCGGCACCAAGATGCGCTTCCCGAAGAGGGGGCGCCGATCGAACCAGCCCATGTCCCCGCGCAACCCCACGACGTCGCCGACGATGATGATCGCCGGGTTGGTGACCGCGGCGGCGCGAACGCGCTGCGCGATGTCGGCGAGCGTGCCCTCGACGACGCGCTGGTTGGGTCGGGCCGCCCACTGCACGACCGCCACGGGAGTGTCGGGGCTCCGCCCTCCATCGACGATGGCCTGAGCGATGGCCTCGATGCGGCGCATCCCCATCAACACACAGATGGTCCCCGCGGCCGTCGCGAGCTTGCGCCACGCCTCGGGGGACCATTCACGCCCTTCCCGGTCGCTGCCGGTGATGAGGGTGACGCTCGACGAGAGGTCACGATGGGTGAGCGAGATGCCGGCGTAGGCGCTCGCCGCCATCGGGGACGGGATGCCCGGCACGATCTCGAAGGGGACCTCGGCCTCCGCGAGCGCGAGGGCCTCCTCCGCGCCCCGGGCGAACAGCAGGGGATCACCGCCCTTCAGCCGCACGACGCGCTTGCCCGCCCGAGCCAGCTCGATCAGCCGGGAGGTGATCTCCGGTTGTGCGGCGCTCGGCTGACCGAACCGCTTGCCGACGTCCACGATCTCCGCCTGGGGGCAAAGCTCGAGCAACGCTGGATGCGACAGGGCATCGTGCAGGACCACCTCGGCGCTCTGTAGAATTCGCACACCACGCCAAGTGATGAGCCCCGGATCCCCGGGACCTGCGCCCACCAGCCACACTTTGCCAACGGCGAGTCCGCCCATGCGCCCCGAACCTACACCGAATCGACGCTCGGCGTCCGCCCGATCCTGCCACCGGGCCGCGTCTCGTCACCTCGAGGACGGGACCTTGCGTTCGGGCGCACTCCCACGCAACCTACTGATTCTCCCAGGGAATTCCGCCCTCGGCGGCTGACCTTGACGCGCTCTTCGCGGGGGAGGACACTGTCGCACCCTGTAAGAATTTGTGCGCCCGATACCCTCTGGCGCCGGCGCGGCGGGCTCGCCCCGCGCCTCTCGGACCTCGACCTCAGCTCGCCCCTTCCGATGCGCACCCGTCAAGGTTCCCTCTCGAGCGGCTTGAGCGCGGATCCCTATCGCGAGAGCCGCTGGCTGGCCACGGACGGCGTCGTCGCCCTCGGGCCCGTCCCCTTCGAGCTCATCCTGCGGCGGATCGCCGAAGGGCGCCTGCAAAAGTGCGCCCTGATCCGACACGAGACCTGGCAGGTGTGGCGGAGCCTCAGCGAGCTCGCGAACCTGTCCGGGGAGGAGCGGGCGCGGGCCGTCGAGAGCTGCGCCGGACTCAGCGCCAGCCTGGATGCTCGCGCCAGCAGCCCGGACGACGTGCCGCCTCCGCCCCCGTCCAGCGAAGAGCTGACGACGGGGGATTCCCTGCCGCCCCCTTCGAGCTCCTGTCGGCCGGTGGATCCCGTGGGGGTCCTCGGTAACGCCAAGGACCTCCGCGACGCGCTCCTCCTGACCCTGTCCACGGTCGTGGCCGCGGCCCGCGCGGACGTGGGTCTGTACCACCGACCGCGAGCGGATCTGGAGGCGCTGGTGATCGCCGGGGCCCACGGAGCGGGGGCCGAGCGACTGCTCGGGGAGAAGATCCTCCCGACCGATCCGACCTGGCACGCGGTGCGTTGCGGCGCGACGGTGCTCGTCGAGCCCTGCCCCGGCGAAGTCGGCCGGCACATGCTGGGACGCCTGCGCCGCTGCGTCGAAGGCGCCCGGGGCGCGGCCCTCGTCCCCCTGACCATCGGCGGGGAGCTCGTGGCCGCCTTCGAGATCGGGCGCAGCCAACGCCTGTTCTCCGCTCGGGAGCTCGGCCGGGTGGAGGACATCGTCGAGGCCCTCGGTGAGCACATCGTCATCATGGGTTGGCACGAGCGGATCACGGCGGCTTGAGACCGCGCCGCGCCCGCCGCCCGCGAGCTGCGCCAGCCCCCTCTGCGTCGCAGGACCGCGCCCGTCCGTGCTAGGAGAGCCACCCATGACTCGGCTCTCGGTCGTCCTGCTGTCCCTGCTGGCCTTGCAGACGAGCGCCTGCGGCGCCTGCGACACGACGAACCAGGAGCCCATCGAGTATCGGCAGGGCATCACCACGGAGACCGGAGCCGGGGTCTGGCTCTACGAGTCGACGGGAGTTCACGACGACTGGCTCCACTTCCCCGCGGGGCGCACCTACGACCTCGTGCATGGCCTGCCCGGCACGCCCCAGAGCTGGAAGGCCGACGTGAGCTTCAAGAGCCGCCTGGATCCGGAGGCCGGCTCGGGCACTACCCAAGATCCGAACAACGCCGCGCCCGCCGCGGGCAACCAGGTGGTCGTGGACGCGCGCTGGGGTCCGCGCCTCGTGCGGATCCGCAACGACACCTGCGCCGAGGTGTACGTGCGCTTCATCGCTCAGTACGTGGAGGGCGCCGAGTCGGAGCCCACGTCTCCCGACGCCGCACCGATGAGCGTCGAGCCTTGGTGACCCGCTGAGCGGCACGGCGGGCGACGCGGGCGCCCTCCTCCACGACGCCCCTCCACGACGCCCCCCCACGACGGGAGGTCGCGTAGGCGCCCGCGCGACGCCGCTGACGTTCCGGCTCGAGACGCGGGCGCCAGGATCCGAGGCGCGGGCGCTCGAGCCCGCTGGCGTTCAAGACACGGGGGCGTCTTCGGTGGCCGCCTGGCGCGCGAACTGCAGCTCGTACAGCGCCGCGTACAGCCCCTTGCGAGCGCAGAGCTCCTGGTGGCTCCCCTCCTCGACCACGCGCCCCTTCTGGAGCACGAGGATCCTGTCGGCGGCGCGGATGGTGCTGAGCCGGTGCGCGACGACGATGGCCGTGCGTCCCTCGAGGAGCTTCTCGAGGGCGCGCTGGAGCCGCGCCTCCGTCTCGCTGTCGATGGAAGCCGTGGCCTCGTCGAGGATCACGACGGGGGCGTCCCGGTACAGAGCCCGGGCGAAGGCGATCAGCTGGCGCTCCCCCGCGGAGTAGTTCGATCCCTGACCGAGCACCCGCTCCTCGAGCCCGGCGCCACGACGTTCGAAGACGTCGAGGGCACCCAGGTCCTCGAGCACCCGACGCACACGCGCGAAATCCGGCTCCTCACCGGCGGCGACGTTCTCCGCCACGGTCCCTGGGAAGAGGAAGACGTCCTGGGGCACCACGCTGAACTGTCGGCGCAGGCTCTCCCGGGGCAGCGTCCGCACGTCGAGGCCACCGACCCGCACCACGCCGCGCTCCACGTCGTACAGGCGGAGCAGGAGCGCGGTGATCGTCGACTTGCCCGACCCCGTCGGCCCCACGAGGGCGATGTTCTCCCCCGGGCGCGCCCGCAGGTTCACGTTCTTCAGCACGTCCACGCCTGGCTTGTAGGCGAAGGTGACGTCCTCCAGCTCCACCGCGTACTCGGCGCTGCCAGGGGAGCCCTCGGCTCGAACCGGGGCGTCGGGCGCGTCCACGGAGTGCAGCTGGAAGACCCGCTCCGCGCCGGACAGCGCGCTCTGGAGCAGCGTGTAGCGCTGGGCGAGCATCGCGATGGGCTCGAAGAACTGGGTGAGGTACGCGGAGAACGCCACCACCGTGCCGAAGGAGACGGAGTGGTACCCCAGGGCGACCACGATCGACGCCAGGCTGATCGCCGCCACCGCGTCGATGGCCGCGTCCTGCACCGCGTCGTACTTGATGGCGCGGATGTTGGCGTCCCGGTAGGCGATGTTGATGGCGTCGAACTCGGCCGCCATCGCCTCCTGCCGCCCGAACGCCTGGATCACGGACATGCCGGTGACCTGCTCGTTCATGTTGGCGTTCATGCGGGCGGTCTTGCTGCGGATGTCCCGGAACGCTTGACGAGCGAGGCGCCGCACGCGCCGCACCAGGAGCGCGATGAACGGGGTCGCCGCGAAGGCGATCAGCGCCAGCTTCGCGTCGAGGGACAACATCAGCACCACGATGCCGACGAGGCGCACCAGATCCCCGATGGCGTTCAGGGCGCCCGAGGCGAACAGCTCCTGGATCGCGTCGATGTCGTTGGTGACGCGAGTCACCAGCCGCCCCACGGGCTGGCGATCGAAGAAGCCGATGCGCAGCGAACCCAGGAACTGGAAGGTGTGGCGCCGCAGCGCCGCCATGGACCGCGCCCCCAGGACCTGCACCGAGTAGACCTGGACGAACTGCAGGGCCTGCTCGAGGAGGGCGATGCCGGCGAACAGCGCGCCGCCCCACATCATCACGTCGAGGCTCCGGGTCTCGATGCTCTCGTCGATCGTGTGCAGCATCACCAGCGGGCGCAGCAGCGCCAACCCGGCCGTCCCGATCACCGTGGCGATCCCCAACCAGAGCCAGCGCCGGTGCGGGCGCAGGTACGGCCACAGCCTCAGCAGCAGCTTGCTGTCCGCGAGGCTCGGGGCGAGGGCCTCCTCGTGGAACTCGTCGAGAGTCCTCGCGGCACGCGCGCGCTCCGGCGCAGACGAGCCGCCCGACGCGGCGGGCGTCGCCGCGCGTTCCCCAGGAGCAGAGGTCGTCATCGCGCCTCCTCCGCCACGGGCAGGTCCGCCTCGCCCAGGCGCTCGAGCTCACTCTCGATGCGCTGCTCCTCCGCGAAGCGCGCGTAGAGCCCATCTCGGGCGATCAGCTCGTCGTGGGTGCCTCGATCCACGATGAGCCCGTCCTCCAGCACCAGGATCTCCTCACAGCGCCGCGCCGCGGCCACGCGATGGGTGATGAGGATCACGCTGCGGCGCGCGCGCTGGGCGTCGATGGCCTCCAGAATGCCGCGCTCCGTCCGGGCGTCGACGGCGCTCAGCGGATCGTCCAGCACGAGCACCCGAGGCTCCAACACGAAGGCGCTCGCCAGGGCGACGCGCTGTTTTTGGCCGCCGGAGAGCTGCACCCCGCGCTCTCCCACCACCGTGTCCAGGCCGTCGGGGAGCGCCAGGAGCTCATCGAGGACGTGCGCTTCCCGGGCCGCCTCGCGGATCGTCATCAGGGCGGGGCCGCTGTCGGGATCGTCGAGGGCGAAGCCGACGTTGCGGCCCGCGGTGGTGGAGAACAGGAACGCGTCCTGGCGGGCGTAGCCGATGGCGCCCCTCACCGTCTCCAAGGGCAGATCGCACACGTCGGTCCCGTCCAGGAACACGGTGCCCCGCGGGGTGGGCTCGAGGCGAGCGAGGAGCTTGGCGAGCGTCGACTTGCCGCTCCCCGTGCGCCCCACGATCGAGATGGAGCGCCCCGCGGGCAGCTCGAAGCTCACCCCGCGCAGCACGGGCGCGCCCATCCCGTACCCGTAGCGGAGATCGCGCACCTCGATGTGGCCTTCGACGACCTCGGGAGCGGGCAGGGGACCATCACTGATGTCGGGCTCCGCCTGGTACACCTCCGCGAGACGCGCGTAGGCGGCCCGCCCCCGTTGTAGCAACCCCACCAGGAAGCCCAGCGCCATCAACGGCCAGGTCAATCGCCCAAGGGCCCGGAAGAAGGCGAGGAATCCGCCCTGATCGATGCGCCCCTCCACCAACAGCGCGCCCCCATACCAAAACACGATGAGCACACCGATGGAGGTGATCGCCTGCATGGTCGGCCCCATCGCTCCCCGGAGGCGGGCCAGGGACAGGCTCTTGTCGAGGTACTCCTCGTTGGTCTTCTCGAAGCGCTCCAGCTGCGCTCGCTCGAGCCCGAAGGATCGCACCAGGCGCGCTCCGACGACGCTGTTCTGCACGACGTCGCTCATCTTGCCGAGGGCGTCCTGGTTCGCCCGAGTGCGCGCGTAGAGCCGATGGGAGAAGCTCCGCGTGACGATCAACAGCAGCGGCAGCGGTGACAGGGCCGCGACGGTGAGCTGGGGCGAGATCGACAGCGTCACCGCGAGGGCGCTCACCAAGGCGAAGGCCGTGTTGATGACGTTCAGGATCCCGAAGCCGAGCAGCAGGCGCACCTGAGCCAGGTCGTTGGTGACCCGGCTCATGATCTCCCCGACGGGCATCCGTTGGTAGAAGGACGAGCCGAGCCCCTGCAGGTGCTGCAGCAGGGCTGCGCGCAGCTCGTACTCGGCGATCCGTCCGCCATTGAAGATCGCCATCCGCGACGCGACGCGCAGCACGAAGGCGCCGAGGGTCACCCCGACGAGCAGCGCGCCGAGCTCCAGCGCCAGCGCTCGGTGACCCGTCGTGGCCGCGTTGATGGCCTGGATCAGCCGGGTATCGAACCAGTACTGAGCGAACTGATACGCGGCCAGGAGCACGAGCCCCACGCCGTAGCGAGGCAAGTGGCGCCGGAACTGGGCGCCAAGCCGGACTGGATAGCGATGGGCGGCGGGTACGGATGGCATCGTCTCGGGCGTGCGCCCTCGCACAGGGCGGCGCGGCAGCTCCCCCGTGTAAGGCATTCACCCTGCTCGTGCCAGTGGCTGGGGGCCGCGGCTCCACCTTGACAGCCCGAAACGCCGTCGTTCTCCCCCGAACGTGGCTCGAACGTGGCCCGATCGTGACCTCCCGGCGCGGCCTCGGGAGAAGCTAGAACAAGCCGATGCTGAAGTGGAAGGCGCCGATGTCTTCCCAGAAGCGCCCCGCGCCGCTCTTGTTCCCGATCGCGTGCGCCAGACGATCCAGGTTGAAGCCGTAGTCGAACACGAGGGGACCAACCGGGGTGCCCACGCGGAGGCCCGTGCCGAACGCGTAGCGCAGACGTGTGGGATCGATGGCGACGGGATCGCTCCACACGTTGCCCGAATCCAGGAAAAACGCCGTGCTCATGGAGCGGCTCAGGGGCACGCGCAGCTCGACGCGAGGGTTGACGAACACGTCGCCGCCGCGCAGCACCACCGCGCGGATGTCGAGCCCCGAGTTGGGATCCAGCACCTCGTCCGCCAGATCCTGTGGCACCAACGAGTCCTGGAGATAGCCGCGGATCGTGTCGACCCCGCCCATGAAGAACAGCCGATCGGGGTAGGTCCGGGAGGTCGCGGTGAGGTGATGGATGTAACCCCACTGGAAGCTCGCCGCGAGAGCCAGGCCCTTGTCGTTCAAGGGCACGTAGGCAGCGAGGCGATTGGTCAGCCGCAGCAGCTCGCTGCAGGTCGCCGCGAAGACACTCGAGGCGCGCTCGTCGCAGGTGCCCGCCGCCCGATCGACGGGGATGGCGGTGACGTGCTCCACCCCCATGTGCACGAAGGTGCCGCGGGTCGCGTCGAGGGCCTGGTTTCGACGATCCCAGGAGAAGCTCAAGCTCTGGGAGAAGGCGGTCGACGTCCCCTCCGGGACCCGCACCCGGTTGGCGAAGCGCGGGTTGTCGCGCACGTAGTTCTCGAGGGCGTCCTTGCCGTCGGCGCCGAAGATGCTCGCCGAGTTCCGCTCCACCGAGGCTCCGAGCTGGCTCCAGAACTGACGTCGTGGACGGTAGATGAGCCGAGCGAACACCGCCTCCTTGGTGAGCCCGAAGTCTCGGGCGTTGTCCCGTACGTCCATCGCCTCGAGCGCCAGGCGGAACAGAGGCCCGAGCCCGACGTCAGGGAAGGTGACGGTGAGGGTGTTGCGGCGTTCCAGGAGCTCCTCGAAGGAGAGGGCCTGGTACTTACGCCGCACGTCGTCCTCGAAGATGAACTCCGCGGGGCGTAAGCCGAGCTGTGCGCGTACGACGAGCTGGATCGCGTCGCCGCCCAGGTTGCGGTGGCCGTACTCGAACCCGACGCGGAAGCCCTCGCCCGTGGAGAACCCGCCCTTCGCGTCCACGTACTGGGGCATGCGCTCGGTGATCGTCACCACGACCACCTTCTCCTTGGCGGGGACGTTGGGGTCCTCGAGCGCCACGGCGACGCTCGTGAAGGCGCCAAGGGTCTCGATCTGCTCCTGGGTCCGACGCGCCGCGCCGCGCCGGTACAGGTCCCCTGGCGCGAAGGCGAAGCGCTTGCGGATCAGGCTCTCCCGGGTGCGACGCGCCCCGCGCACGACGATCTGGCTGATCCGCACCGGGTCCCGCTCGCTGATGGAGAAGCGCACGTGGGCGCGGGTCCCATCCGGCGACAGCTCGAGCTCGGTGTCCACCTCGGCGAAGGCGTAGGCCTCGTCCGCGTAGCGATCGAGGAGTCGACGCCGCGCGGCCTCCAGCGCCGTGGTGGAGACGGCCTCCCCGACGTCGAGCTGCGTCTCCGCGAGCAGCTCCGCCTCCGTGAGCGCGCGGTTCCCCTCGAAGGCCACGTCGTAGAGGATCGCCTGGGGCCCGGCGTGGATCGGCATCACCAGCAGGGCCTCGGGCTCGCAGCGCCGCCCCGTCGTCGGATCCGGGCGGCAGGTCTCCTGCACTTCGCGGGCGAAGAGATCCTCATCCGGGACGTCGCTGCACTCCACGGGGGGCAGCGTGCGGGGCCCGAGGGGCACACACACGCTGGGCTGCGAGCGCAGGTCACACTGACGCCGCACCAAGGTGATCGGCCCGACCCGCGCCGAGAGGTGGCCCTCCGCGCGGAGCAGCTCCTCCACGTGCCGCCCGGCGCTGGCGTAAGCCTCTCGGGTGTAGGTCTGCCAGGGGTTGAGCCGGTGGGGCACGACATGGGACGCCGAGCTCTCCGGCGGCCCCACGGCGCCGTCGAGCACCCGCGGATCCACGGCCTCGATGACCCCCGGCGCCGGGAGCTCCTCCCCGAGCACACCGTCGATCTCTCGCCCGATGTCCGCGGCGGAGCGGCTGCCCGTGAGGCACGGATAGATGCGACGGGCGACGCGCACCGGGTTGCCCTCCCGCACCCGAACCACGAGGCGCGCCGTCGACGCGCCGCTGGCGCCCCGTCGCTCAACGTCGACGGCGGCGTCGAGGAAGCCCCGCTCGGCGTAATAACGACGTACGGCCCCCGCGAGGACGTCCGGCGCGTAGTCGTCCCGCTCACCGAGCTCGAGGGCCTCGACGAGGCGCTCCCGATCGAAGGTGCGTACGCCCTCGAAGCGCACGTCGTAGCGCGCTCCCGCCCGCACCTTCACCACGAGCTCACCGGGACGGGGGACCTCGTGGGTGACGGCCGCCTCGTACCAGCCGCGCTCCTTCAGGAGCTCCGTGAGCTGCTCGTCCGCCTTCGTCAGCGCGGCCTCGCTCTGCACCGCGCCGCGATCCACGGCGTAGCCCCGGAGCATCTGCGCCAGAGCCGGGTGGGCGGGGCTCGGCCACACCTCGAAGCGACGCCGCGCGATCCGCGTCACCGCCCCCGGGGTCACGTGCACGCGCACGAGGACGCGCAGCGGATCGTCGGTGTCCTCGGGGACGACGCGGACCTGCGCCTCCGGATACCCGAGCTCGCCGAGGAGGGCCTCGACCGCCCGCGCCGAGCGCTCGAGGGAGAAGGCGGTCACCTCCTGGCCGCTCCGGATCCCCAGCGCCCCCTCCAGGCTCTCCGTCGCGACGGGGGAGCCGCTGAACACCACCGTCGCCGCGAGCCGGCGCGGCACGACCTCGAACACCAACGCCGTCCCCTCCGGCCTCGTCTCCACGACGCTGCGCACGTCGGCGACGCGACCGGTCGCGACGAGCTCTCGCATCGTGCGGCGCGCGAGCTCCGGCGTGAGACGTTCACCAGGGCGGATCCGCGTGATCGGGAGCTGCTCTTCCCAGAGTCCTCCGAGCACCCGCACCTCGATCGTGGACACGGGTGCCCCGAGTGCGCTAGCCGCGAGATCCGCGGGCGCCACGTCGAGGTCGCCCTCCACCTGCGCCAGGGCGCTGCGTGCTCCGACGGGCCCTACGCGGAACGGAGCCGCGACGGCGGCGATCGCGAACACGACGCCCAGGGCCCACGCCCGCCACGGCCCACGCCGCTTCCTGGCTCTCGCTCGCATCGCGCGGACGTTCTACAACACCCGCCCGCGCCGGCCGCACGCCGAACGTGAAATTCGAGACATCGACGGCCCGCTGAGTAGGATGCGGGGAAACGCAGCCTGCTCGGCCTCGTTTGAGCCGACACACTCGAGCCCATGACCGCCCCCGAAGTCGAAAAGGACCCCACGACGGAACAGGCGACGGAGCCGGAGACCGAGCCCGCAACGGAGCTGGCGAGGGAACCGGAGACCGCGCCGGTGACGGAGCCGGAGACCGAGCCCGCTGCGGAGACCGAGCCTGCTGCGGAGACCGAGCCTGCTGCGGAGACCGAGCCCGCTGCGGCGTCCGCACCGCCCCCGGCGGCGGAAGCGGCTGCCGAGGAGGCCCCGGGAGAGGCGCCTTCCGACGAGGAGCCCTCCGAAGGCGCGGGCTCCTCCGGTGGCGCCTCGCGGAGCGCCCAGGCCACCGGCGGAAAAGCACCTCCGCGGCGGCGCTGGCGACGCTTCGCTACGGGCATGGCCGTGGCCGTCCCCGTCCTGGGCGTCGGCATGTGGGTCGCGGTGCATCGCATCCCCTGGATGGGCCCCCTCGTGGCCAACAGCCTGCGCGCCGTCGTGGGAAAGGAGAACGTCACGCGCCTCGAGGACTTCGTCTACGACGTGGAAGATCGGGTCAACCGGCTCTGGCGCAAGGACGAGGCGCCCAAGGCCTACTGGGACGTGCCCGCGGAGGAGCCGGCGACGGCGCCCACGATCGCGCCCGCCGAGGTGGCCGACGCGCCCGCAGAGGAGGCACCCGCAGAGGAGGCCCCCGCGGCTCCCCAGCTGCCCCCCTTCGCGCCGCCCGCGCCGGGCCCGATGCACGAGAACCTCGCGGCGAAGGGGGACGGTCAGTGGGTCCCCATGCGCGATCCACGTCGCCCCGACGATCCCCCGCGCATGTTCAAGACGCTCCTGCACGCGGACAAGAGCCGCTCCTGGTCGGAGGTCTTCATCGTCGCCCTGGACCTGCGGCAGGTCGAGATCCACCCGGTAGCGGGCTATCAGGAGCCCGCCTCCGCCACCCCCGAGGCGGAGCAGTACGAGCGCTTCGCCAAAATCCCCGAGAAGCACCACGACATCCTGCTGGCCGCCTTCAACGGCGGCTTCATGGCGGAGCACGGCCAGTACGGCATGAAGCTCGACGGCGTGACGCTCCTGCCCGCCAACGACCGTGGGTGCACCCTGGTCCAGTACGACGACGGCTCGCTGCGCGTCGCCAGCTGGCCCACGCTGGCGCCGGACGAGCCACGCCTCGCCTGGTACCGCCAGGCGCCCCCCTGCATGTACGAGGACGGCAAGATCAACCCGCAGCTCGCCGGGAACTTCAAGGGGCGCTGGGGCGCCACCCTCGACGGCAACACGGTCATCCGGCGCTCCGCGGTGGGCCTCAACGAGAGCCGCGACATCCTCTACGTGGCCATCACGAACCACACCACGGCGCGGGTGCTCGCGGACGCCATGCGCCACGCGGGCGCGACGACGGTCGCGCAGATGGACGTGAACTGGTCCTATCCGAAGTTCGTCACCTACGAGCCCGTGGATGGTCAGCTGAAGCCCATCGCCCTGGCGAAGGGCTTCGAGTTCGAGGACGACCTGTACCTGCGCAAGCGCTCGATGCGCGACTTCTTCTACGTGACCCGCAAGGACGTGACGGTCGCCGCCGCCGCCCCCTGAGGCGCTCCGCAAACCGAGCTCCCCATGCCCGAGCTACCGGAGGTCGAGGTCACCCGGCGGAGGCTGGCCCCAGCCTGGATCGGGCGGCGCATCACCCGGGTGGTGACCGGGCCGCCCAGCTACTTCTTCCTCACGCGGCCCGATCTCCTGGCCGCGCGCCTCCGCGGCCGGGTCACGACGGATCTCACGCGCCACGGCAAGTACCTGCTCGCGGCCTTCGACGATGGCTCCCGGCTGCTCTGCCACCTCGGCATGACCGGACAGCTCTTCACGTGCACGAGCGCGGAGGCGCGGCGCTGGCTCGGCGTCGATCCCCACGTACACCTCGCCTTGGCGCTGCGTGACCCCGCAGGAGCGCGAAGTTCTCTGTTGTTCCGCGACGTCCGCAAGTTCGGCAAGGTGCAGTGGCTCGCCCCCGGCGTCACTGCGGAACGCCTGGCGAAGATGGGCCCCGACGCCCTCCGCATCACTCCGCGGGCACTGCACGAGGCGCTGGCCCAGCGCGGGATCCCCATCAAGACCGCGCTCCTCGACCAGAGCGTGCTCGCGGGCGTCGGCAACATCTACGCGGACGAGGCGCTCTTCCTCGCCGCCGTCCCTCCGACGCGCCCTGCTCGCACCCTGAGCCTGGCGGAGTGCGAGACGCTGGTGCGCTCCCTCCGCCGCGTCCTGCAAGCGGCCATCCGCGCCGGCGGGAGCACGATCAGCGATTTCCGGGGCGCCGACGGGGCGCCAGGGAGTTACCAGGACAATCACCGCGTCTACGGGCGCCCCGGGCTCCCCTGCCCGACCTGCGGCACGCCCATCGCCCGCGTCGTCCTCGCCCAACGCAGCACGCATTTCTGCCCTCGGTGTCAGCGCTGAGGAGCAGAGGGCTCCGAAGCCCCGCTGATTTTTCCCTGCCCTGCTCTTCCGGGACCGCTCACCCTTCTACGCCGCCTGGAAGCGGGTAGAGTCTCCCCCACTCGCGATGACCCAAGACGACGCCAAGCGGGCCGCTGCGCGCGCCGCCCTCGCCTATCTCCCCGAGTCCGGCCTGGTGGGTCTCGGCACGGGATCGACGGCCAAACACTTCATCGACGGTGTAGCGGAGCTGGTCCGTTCGGGTCGCTCGCTCGTCGGAGTGCCCACGAGCGAGCAGAGCCGCGCTCAGGCAGAGAGCCTGGGCATCCCCCTCGCCAGCCCGGAGGGCCCCTGGGAGATCGAGCTGTGCGTCGACGGCGCCGACGAGGTGAGCGACGCCCTGGATCTCATCAAGGGCGGCGGCGGCGCGCAGACCCGCGAGAAGATCGTGAACGCCGCGAGTCGGCTGAACGTCATCGTCGTGGATGAATCCAAGCTGAGCTCCCAGCTCGGGAGCCGCTGGCCCGTGCCCGTTGAAGTCCTTGCCTTCGGACATCGCGCCACGGCTCGCGCGCTGTCGCGCTGGGGTGAGGCGCGCCTCCGCCTGCGCGATGGAGCGCCCTGGCTCACGGACGCCGGCAACTACCTCTACGATGTCCACGTCGGGACAATCGAGACCCCGAGCCGTCTCGATTCGGAGATTCGAGCCATCCCGGGCGTCGTCGAGACGGGCCTGTTCTGCGCTCGCGCGGACGTCGTGCTCGTCGCCACCGCGAGCGGCGTGCGCGAGCTCCGGCGCCCCTGAGCCCGTCCCCCTCGCTCGAAACCCAGCGAAATCTCTGCGCCCGTTTTCCCCACGGGCGCGCTCCGTGGTCCTCCGCCACCTGCGCGGCGCGCCAACGCGCTGACGCTCGACGGCCCCGGCGCGGATGCATCCAAGGCCCCGCCACGGCTGGCTCGTGCCTTGCAGACTGCCCCGCGTGACACCGTTTCGACCTCGAACGAGGTATTACCCCCAGGTGATTTTGGGTGGGACAGGAGGAGAGAGAATGAGGAAGCGAACATGGTCTGTGGGGGCCTTCAGCCTCTTGGCGATTCTCGTGGCCGCGCCGACCGCCTTTGCGGACGGCAACGAGGATCCGAACAAGACGGCGGCGAACACTGCGCGGAACGTCAGCCGTCAGGCGCGCTCCGTGGCCGGCTACGCCGAGAAGGTCGCCGAACACTACGATGCCAACTCGGACAAGGCCGCGGCCGACGCCGAGGGCACCGAAGAGCAGGGCGCTGACGAGGGCACCGCGGACGTCGTCACGCCCGCGCCCGCGCCGGGCGACGCCCCGGTCCAGCAGAAGTTGAATGGCGCCCGGGACGGCGTCGTGACCATCGAGCGCAACGGCCGCGTGCTCGGCGTGGGCTCGGTGCTCGCTGGTGATGGGCGCGTGCTCACAGCCCTGTCGAACCTGGGCCATGGCAACGATCTCGACGTGCGTTACGCGGATGGCTCCGTGTCTCGAGTGCGCGTGGGGCACAGCGACCGTGCGTGGGACGTCGCCCTGCTCGTGCCGCAGAACGGCCGCTGGAAGCACGGGCTGCGGGCGTCGCGCCTGAAGCCCGCGGAGCTCGGCTCCAACACGCACATGTTCGGGCTGCACGACAAGAAGGTCCGCTTGAGCCGCACGATCCTCAAGGGTGAGCGCACGCTCATCGGCGGGGACAGCGCGCTCTTGCGGGACGCCATCACCATCGGCAGCAAGCTGCACTCGACCGACGTGGGCAGCCCGATCGTCGACAAGAACGGAGACGTGGTGGCGATGGTGGCGCGCGCCTGTGCGCCCCTCGAGACCGCGGAAGGTGAGGCCGTGTGCAGCCCCGTTCCCTACGGCGTGCCCGTGGGAGCCCTGCGCGCGTTCCTGAGCACGGCGCCGGCCAACGCCGTCGCCCCCGCGCCTTGGCTCGGGGTGCGCGGCATCGCCGATCAGGTCGGCACCACCCGCGGCGTGCGTCTACTGCGCGTCGACCCGAAGAGCCCGGCCGCGGCCGCCGGACTCCAGGGGAGCCCCGTGCGCGAGCACAGCGATCTCATCGTCGCGGTGAACGGCGCGCCCGTCTCCAACCCCGACGAGCTCGGCACGGAGATCAACAAGTACGCCGTGGGGGAGAGCGTGCAGCTGCTCCTGCTCGGCAACGGCAAGTTCCGCGAGGTCAGCATGACCTTGCGGGCCGCTCCCGAGAAGCCGGACGCCGGCCCCTCCGGGCGCTCCCGCGACGAGTGAACCTCGCCGACGTGCCCATCCAGCCGCCCGACGGAGTCAAGCCCGCCGGGCGGCAATTTTTTGTTCGGCAGAGAACGTCCGGGAGGAACCCCTTCCCCATCGCAAGGAATTGACATCCCCGGGCTGGTTGTCGAGGATCGTGCCCTGGTCCGCCGAACGCTCGGTGGACGTTTCCCCTCCCCTGGGGTTCTCCTGGGGCCCCTCGCAGCTGGTGAGTCTCCCTTGCGCATCGAAGTAGCCGGTCAGACCGACGTCGGTCGTAAGCGAACCCACAACGAGGACAACTTCGCCATCCTCGCGGAGTATGGCCTCTACGTCGTCGCCGACGGCATGGGCGGCCACGCCTCCGGCGAGGTGGCCTCGCAGCTGGCCATCGACACCCTGGAGCAGTTCTTCGCCGCCACCGGCGACGACCCGGACCGCACCTGGCCCTACAAGATGGACCGGACCAAGGCGTACGAGGAAAACCGCCTGGTCACCGGGATCAAGCTGAGCAACCTGCGCATCTACGAGACCGCGCAGCACAACGCCAAGCAGCGGGGCATGGGCACCACGATCGTCGCCCTGTTCGCCGTGGAAGGCGGCCTGTACGTGGCCCACGTCGGCGACAGCCGCGTGTATCGGATCCGGGACGGTCACATCGAACAGCTCACCGAGGACCACTCGCTCCTCAACGACTACAAGAAGATGAAGCACCTCACGGAGGAGGAGATCGCCAACTTCCCTCACAAAAACGTGATCGTGCGCGCCCTGGGCATGAAGGAGACCGTCAAGGTCGACACGCGCTTCGAGGCACCCCGCAGCGGCGACATCATGCTCCTCTGCTCCGACGGCCTGTGTGGGCCGGTGCCCGACCAGCAGATCCTCGAGACGGTGCTGTCCAGCCGCGATCTCCCGTCCGCTGCGGCCGCCCTGATCGGGCAGGCGAACGACAACGGCGGCCCCGACAACGTCACCTGCGTGCTCGCCCGCTGCATCTGAACGCAGCGTGATCTCCGGGGCCCGCGCTCGAGGTCGCGGGGACGAATCGGCGACGACAGCCGGGGAGAGGCCTCCCCCGCGGCCGACGCTGCCGCGGTCGGTCGCCGTCGGGAACTTTCGTGCCCTCGACGTGTCACTCCATCAGGTAGGGTGACCTCGGCGTCCGACGCGACGGCGGCGTCTCCTCGGCACGACAGGTCGGTGCGGCTACACTGGCCCTGGGCTTGAACCTGGTCATGGTGACGAAGGCGATCAGCCGACGAGCGTGGGCAACAGTGAGCGAGGCGGACGAGGCAGCCAGAGGACTCCCACGAAGGCCCGCGGCGCAGGCCGTGGCGTCCTCGCCGGCCCTGATCCCCGACGACGCCGAGGCGAGGTTCGTGCACCGCCTGCGGCAACGGGACGAGCAGGCGTTCAACGAGCTGGTGCTTGCCTTCGAGGAGCGGATCTTTCGGCTCGTGTGGCGCATGGTCGGTCGCCGCGACGAGGCCGAGGACATGACCCAGGAGGTCTTCGTCCAGGTTTTCAAGGCCATCGATCAATTCCGAGGTGATTCGAAGCTGGGCACCTGGGTGTACCGAATCGCCGTGAACCTCTGCAAAAATCGCGCAAAGTACCACTCGCGCCGGCACCGCGACGGCCACTACGACCTCGAAGGCAGCGAGGCGCGCGCGACCCACGAGCGCGCGGAGGGGCTCACCTCGGGAGAGACGAGCCGCCCCGATCATCTGGTGCTCGGTTACCAAGTGGAGCAGATCGTGCAGATGTGTCTGCGGGACATGGATCCGGATTTCCGCGAGGTGCTCGTCCTGCGTGACGTCGAGTGCCTGAGCTACGAAGAGATCGGCGCCATCACGGGGCTCCCGGAGGGGACGGTGAAGAGCCGCCTGCACCGGGCCCGCGCGACCCTGCAGGCAGCCGTCGAGAGCAGTTTGGGAGAGACCATCCGATGAACGCGGAGAGCACGCCGAGCAGCAGCGACGAACGTCGCTTGAGCAACCCCGACGGCGCCCTGCTCCGGAGCGTGCTGGACGCGGACATCGGGCAGGTGCCCGACGTGCTCGACGGCGTGCAACGTCGCATCCGCCAGCGCAGCGCAGGGCGCTTCTACGCGGACGGCTGGAGCACGAGCCGCCACGCCCCCACGTCCGTGTACTTGCTGACGGCCCTGTTCATGTTGGCCATCTGCGCCCTCACCTACGCGATCCTGAGGCCCTTCGCCGGGCAGCCCGCGGAGACGGATCTCACCCCAGCGCCCGTCGAGGTGCTCGCGCCGCAGCTCCACCGCCCCGAGGCTTCGCCGAGCGCCCCGTCCTCCACGCCGTGAGGTGCTCCAGCCCCATCACCGGGGCGCGCCGGCTCCGCCGCGATCCGCGGGGAGCTTGGTTCCGGCGCATGGATTCGAACCATGATTCAGGGATTCAAAGTCCCTTGTCCTACCTTTAGACGACACCGGAAGAGGGGCGGGCCGCCCCCGCGGAGGGGGCTTCTAGCAAGAGCTGCGCAGCGGCGCGAGCCTGACGCACACAGTCTGGGATCCCGACGCCTCCGTATCCAGAGCCGGTCAAGAACAGGCCCGGTAGGCCCTCGAGGATCGCCCGCAGCCGCGCGAGGCGTCCCACGTGCCCCAACTCCGGCTGGGGATTGCCCCGCCGATACCGATACACGCGTCCCCAGAGCGGCTCCCCGAGGGGCCCCATGAAACGGCGGAGCTCCTCCCAGGCGAGCCGCGAGAGCGCTTCGTCCCCGAGCTCCACCAGCTCCGGGTGACGCGCGCCTCCGACGAAGGCGCGCACCAGCGCCTTGCCCGCGGGCGCCCGATCGGACCACTTCGACGTGATCCAGGTGGCCGCGAGGATGCGCCCCTCGCCTTCCGGCACGATGAAGCCCGAGGCGTCCAGGGGCAGCTCCACGCTCGCGGCGTCGAGCCCGAAGAACACCGTCGCCGTCGCCGACCAGCGGATCTCCCGCAGCTCGGCGCCGAGCTCATGAAATGCTCCCTCCGCGCTTCCTCGCGTCACGAGCTCCGCGACGGACCACGGGGGCGCCGCGAGCACCACGGCGCTGCACTCGCGCTCGCCCGCGGAGGTCTTCAGCACGTAGCCCGTCGCGGTTCGCTCGATCGCCTCCACCCTCGTGTCCGTGTGCAGCGCCTCGGCGGGAAGCACCTCGACGAGCCGTCGCACCAGACGCTCCAGGCCCTCCCGGGGCGTGATGAACGGGCTCTCGGGGGTCTTCGGCGGCTGCAACACCCCGAGCCAGCCACGACCGCGCAGCATGCCGCGCAGCAGGCTACCGTGACGCCGCTCGAGGTCGACCAGCTGGGGGAAGGCGGCGTCCATGCTCAGCCGACCCGCATCCCCGGCGTACACCCCGGCCAGGAGCGGCGCTGCGAGGCGATCGGCCATCTCCGGGCCGAGGCGACGGCGCATGAACCCCGCGATCGACTCCTCGGCGACGCCATCCCGGCGCCGGGGCACGAGGGGCTCTCCCATGGCTCGGAGCTTCCCCGCGGGGCTCAGGAAGGAGCAATCGAGGAGCCCTCCCAAGCTGAGGGGCACACCCAAGGACAGCCCCTCGGGCATGCGCTCGAGGCGACCATCGCGCGCGAGGTACACACCTCTGCCCTCGGGCTTCGGCGTGATGAGCTCTTCCTCGAGCCCGAGCTCCCGACACAACCCCACTCCCTCCGGGCGCGTGCCGAGGAAGGAGTCCGGTCCCACGTCGAAGGAGAAGCCATCGACGCGCTCGGTGCGGATGTTGCCCCCGAACCGGCTCGACGCCTCGAAGAGCTCGACGGGGACGGGCTGCTCCCCGCGGCCCAAGTAAAACGCCGTTGCGAGGCCCGAAATCCCGCCCCCGACGATGGCGACCGGACCACGCCGGCGCGGGGCAGTGCCAAGCAGGGGAGCCGCCTTCGGCGCCGAGGATCCTTGAGGGACGCGGTCGGAGCGAGCCCCTCCCGTCGAGACAGTCCTGCTCGTGGTCACCGGCGCGATGCCTCGTGGACCAGGTCCACGACCCTCTTCACTGCGTCCGGCGGGGTCTCGGGCACGATGCCGTGACCGAGGTTGAAGATGTGACCCGGCGCAACACGCCCCCGATCGAGCACGTCACGCACACGGGGCTCGAGCACCTCCCAGGGGGCCAGGAGCAAGAGCGGATCGAGGTTCCCCTGGAGCGCGACGCCATCGCCGAGCCGGCGGTGCGCCTCGTCGAGGGGCAGACGGAAGTCGACGCCGATCACCGTGCCGCCCGCGTCTCGCTGCAGCTCGAGCAGGGTCGAGGTGCCCGTGCCGAAGTGGATCACCGGCACGCCCGTCTTCTCGACGTCCGCGAGGATGTGCCGCATGTGAGGCGCGATGTGCTCCTGATAGTCCTGAGGCCCGAGGGCGCCCACCCACGAGTCGAACACCTGCAGCGCCTGCGCGCCGGCCTCGACCTGCGCGCGGAGATACCGACGCACCACCTCGGCGAGCTTCCCCATCAGCTGCGCCCAGGTCTCGGGCTCCGAGTACATCAGCCGCTTGGTGCGGATGTACGTGGACGACTTGCCGCCCTCGATCAGGTAGCTCGCGAGGGTGAAGGGCGCCCCGGCGAACCCGATGAGCGGCGTCTTCCCGTCGAGCTCACCGCGGATCATGCGGATGGCCTCGAGCACGTAACCGAGGCCCTCTTCCGGGTCGATCACGCGGAGCCGCTCGACGTCCGCGGCGGTCCGGATCGGGTGGTGCACCACCGGGCCCTCACCCTGCGCGAACTCGAAGGGCGCCCCCATCGGTTCGAGGGGCAAGAGGATGTCCGCGAAGAGGATCGCAGCGTCGACGCCGTGGGCGCGGACGGGCTGCAGCGTGACCTCCGTGGCGAGCTCCGGCTCCTTGCAGATCTCGAGCAGGGTCCGCTTTGCGCGGATGGCTCGGTACTCCGCCATGTAGCGGCCGGCCTGTCGCATGAACCAGACCGGAGTGCAGTCCACGGGCTCGCGACGGCAAGCTCGCAGAAATCGATCCCACATGTGTTTCGTTCCTCGGTTCTCCAAGGGGGCGCCCTCCGGGCCACCCCCCAGCCAATCTTCGCGTCCGCCGGCGCTCTTTCCGCGTCCGGCACCCCACGTCGCAGCGCCCCGAGGTCTCTCACCAGCGGAGCGCTCCTCGACGCGCGCTCGCCCGCTCAGGGGACCCCGGCGGGCTCCATCTCCGCTGCGCCGTAGCTGGTGGCGTGGGGCGCTTTTTCGCCGTTGGCGGCGCGGTCACGCATCTCGTACTTCGAGGGGCACTTCGCCATGATGTGGCTCGCCTCGAAGTATCCTTCGGCGCTCAGCTTGCCCTCGGCGGTGACCTCGACGTCCATGTCGGGCACGTCCCGGAAGGTGTCCGGCACGATGCAATGGGCGTAACGCACGGGCAAACGAGCGCCGTTCTTCTCCATGGAGAACCGATACTCGCAAGGCTCGGCGCGGTGCAGCAGGGAGCCCTTCACCAACGTGCCCTCGACCCGCACGGTCCGCGTCGCGAACTCGTCGCGCTTCGCGACCAGCTCGTCCGTCGGGACCGAGTAGATGGCTGCTTGATCTGCGCTGCCGAGGACGAGGGTGAGGATCCCTCCGCCCAGGATCAGCAGACCCGCCAACAGGCCGATGTTGCGGCGTCGGGACGCCACGGACCGATCGGACCCGTGCACCGCCGGCACGTCGACGCTCGAAGCCACGTCCGCGACCGCCGCAGCCGGCAGCTGGGCGGCTTCCGCCTCCGACTCGGCCACCGCTTGCCGGAGTTCTTCGTCGAGATCGGTCATCGACGCGGACTCTAGCTCCCACCCCGCCGGGGGTCCAATCGAGCCACGGCGCCCGGGGCAGGAGACCGCGCCCCACGAGGCCCCCACGACCCAGGCGCGCCGAAGGCCTGGCCGCGGGAAGACGGCGCGTCGAAGGCAGCGCATGGAACACGCAGCGCGGGGCGGAGGAGCGCGGTAGGGTTCGCCCCACCGTGGCCGAAGCAGCTCCCCCGGCGACCACCCTCGCTCCGCAGCTCCCCGAGGACCAGTCCGTCCCGGGACGAGCCGTCGCCGGAGATCCCGTGCCGGGCCCGCCGCCCGCCTCCGAAGAGGCCGCTGCCGGTGCGCTCGTCCACCTCCCGCCCGAGGGAGCGCTCCTGGCCCCGTCCCTGTGCGCCTGCTGCCTCGAGCCCGGCGGCGAATCCCACCGCGTCGAGGCCACCGGCGGACCCACCCTCCTGATCCAGTACTGTCCCGCCTGCCACGAGCACGCGTCGGCGGCGCGCACCCGCTGGCTCGCCGTCAGCTTCGCCTCGCTCCTCCTGGGCCTCGCGACGGCGGCGAGCGTCGTGCTCGCCTTCGGCGCCCTCGAGCCCTGGCAACAGTCCCTCGTCGCCGGCGGCGCCGCGCTCCTCCCTGCCCTGGCCCTCCTCGGCCGCGGCCCCCGTCATCCGCACACCGCCCGGGGCCCGGCGGCCTGGTGGCGTCCCCAGGGCTCCCACGGCTGGAGCCTCGTCGCCACCCACGCGGGCTGGGCGCGGCACGTGGCCGAGGCGAGCGGCGCCCGCTGGGAGCTCCTGGAGAAGCGCGCGGTGCGCTGGCCGTGGCCCGTGCTCGCCCTGGCGACCCTGGTCGCGCTCGGGGTCCCCGCCGCGCGTGGGCTGCTCGGAGTGGACCTGCGTGTGCTCAACCATCACGAGGTGTCTGCCGTGTTGATCGTCGACGGGCGCCACAGCGGCGAGGTGCACCCCTCCAGCGCCGAGAGCCCCGCCGCGGGGCTCCAGCTCCGGCTGGTTGCGGGGCGTCGTCACCTCCAGCTGATGGGGAAGGACGGGCGCGTCCTCGCGGACACCACCGGGAGCCTGCAGCCAGGCGTCGATCACCTGCTCGCCGTGTCCCCCGAGCCGGTCTGCTTCTGGATCGAGCGCACCTCCTACGGCCGCGCGTCGACTGATCGGCCGACACGTGAGCCCCTGCTGGGTCCGGGGCCCCTCTGGCGGCTGCCCGGCGTGGTGGACAGCTGGTTCGCGCCGAATCCTCCCAGTAGCGACGCCGACTCACGCTCGAGCGGTGGACTGCTCCTCGCGCTCCGCCAAGGTCGCTGCGCTTCGGAACCTGCCCAGGCGTTGGCAGACCCCAACCCATGATTATACTGCCGCCGCCGTGACCGAAGACACCAAACCGTCATCGACGGACGAACACGATCCCAACGAGCGCACGCCAGCGGATGGCTCTTCGCAGCAAGAGTCGGCCGGCGCGGACGCTCAGCCCAGCAGCGCCAACCCCGGCAGCGAAGCGCCCGGCTCCGTGGAGAGCCCCGATCCGCTCGCTCAGGCCCAGGCGGAGGCGGCGCGACTGAAGGACCAGCTCCTCCGCACGGCCGCGGACTTCGACAACTTCCGCAAGCGCACCCGGCGCGAGCTCGAAGACGCCGAGCGCACGGGCCGCGACGATCTCCTGCGCGAGCTCTTGCCCGTCTTCGACAACCTCGAGCGCGCCACCGCCCACGGCTCCTCCGCCACCGCGGACGCCGCGACGGCCAAGGCTCTGATCGAGGGCATCGAGCTGGTGATGCGTCAGTTCACCGACACGCTCCGCAAGGTCGGCATCGAGCGCGTGCCCTCCGTGGGTCATCCCTTCGACCCCTCCGTGCACGAAGCCATCCAGCACCTCGAGAGCACCGAGTTTGCCCCGGGGACGATCGCCGCGGAGGTGCAAGCCGGTTACCGCAGCAGCCAACGTCTGGTGCGTCCGGCCCTCGTCGTCGTGGCCAAGGCCCCGGCGAACCCGCCCCCGACGGACGGCAGCGGCGAGGGCTCGAGCGAGGCGAACTAGCCCGGCGAACGGCGGCGTGCCCGCGACGTCGTTCGTCGCGCCCCCGCGACGACGGAGCGGCGCGGAGCCCACGTTCACGCTCACGTGCGCGCCTCGCCGCTCGGTCCTGGATCCTCCAGCCAGCGGCGACATCCCAGGCTGGCCACCGTTGGTGGCCCGTGCTGGCGCGTCGGCGAGCGGCTTGCGGCGGGGCGCAGCGGGTGTGCGGCGAACTCGGCGAGCGGCCTGCGGCGGGGCGCAGCGGGTGTGCGGCGGAACCCGGCGAGGGGATCACGCACGGAGGCTCAGGAGTAGCGGACCACCGCGGAGCTGCGCGGCGGCGACCCTGCGGCGGACCACTGCGGAGCTGCGCGGCGAACCACGCGACGGCGAACCACGCGCGGCGAACCACGCG
>JAAZAA010000294.1 GCA_012514535.1 Myxococcales bacterium
AGGCGGGCGTCCCCGTCACGCCGCGCGCTGGCGGCAGCGGGCGCACGGGCGGCGCGGTCCCGGCGGCGGGGGGCATCGTCCTGTGCACCCTCGGGATGTCCACCCTCCGCGACATCGATCGACGAGAGGGCGTCGCAGTGGTCGGACCGGGCACCAACCTGGCCACGCTCCAGGAGGCCGTGGAGGCGGAGGGCTGGTTCTATCCTCCAGATCCGAACTCCGCCGCGATGTGCGCCATCGGCGGCAACGTCGCCGAGAACGCGGGAGGACCGCGGGCCTTCAAGTACGGCGTGACGCGCGACTACGTCCTGGGCCTCGACGCGCTCCTGATGGGGGGGCGTCGCATCTTCGCGGGGCGTCGCACGAAGAAGGGGGTCACCGGCTACGACGTGGCGGGGCTGCTGGTGGGGAGCGAGGGCACCCTGGCCGTGTTCGGGGACATCACCTTGAGGCTCGTCCCGCGCCCGGAGCAGATCATGACCCTGCTCGCCCTCTTCCAGCGCGTCGACGACGCCGCCGTCGCCGTCGAGCACATGACGGCCGCGCGGGTCGTCCCTCGCTGCATCGAGTTCCTCGACGCGACCACCCTCGAAGTGATGCGAGAGGCCGGCAACTCGATCGACCCCAACGCCCGGGCTCTGCTCCTCATCGAGGTGGACGGCGCGGAGAGCGAGTGCGAGCTGCAGGCGGAGCGCGTCGCCGCGAGCTGTGAAGCCGCGAGCGCGCTCGACCTGTTGGTCGCTCAGAGCGAGGGGCAGCGGGCGCGCCTGTGGGCGGCGCGGCGAGAGATGAGCTTCGCCGTGCGTCGCAAGGCGCGCCACAAGGTGAGCGAGGACGTGGTCGTGCCGCGGCGCCGCCTGGGCGAGCTGCTGCGTCACGTGCGCGAGAGCGCGGAGCGCAACCAGGTCATCGCCTTGGCCTACGGGCACGCGGGCGACGGCAACCTCCACGTCAACTTCCTCTGGGACGATCCCGCGGAGGAGCCCAAGATCGAGCGTGCGGTCGAGGAGCTGTTCCGCGCCACGGTGGCCCTCGGCGGGACGCTCAGCGGCGAGCACGGCATCGGCCTCGTCAAGGCGCCTTATCTGCACCTCGAGCAATCCCCGGATCTGATCGCGGTGCAACGGGAGCTGAAGACGGTCTTCGATCCGCGCGGGCTGTTGAACCCCGGCAAGATCTTCTCGGGCGCGCGGCACCATGGCCCCTGCTGAAGGCTCAGCGCCCTTCGTCCGCGCCGCGCCCCGCCCCTGACCCATCCCCGGTGCCCCGATCGGCGCAGCGGTGCCCCGTTTGACCTGACCCGGCGGTGCCCGAACACTGGGAGAATATGGGGGCTCGACGGCTGCTGTTCGCGTCCGACTTCTCGGAGTCCAGCCAGGAGGCGGTCGGTGAGGTCGCTGCTCTGGCGCAGCATCTCGGCTCGGAGGTGATCGTCACCAACGTGCAGTCCACCCAGTGGCGCGTGTGGTTCTCGTCACGCCTCGACAACCGACATCGCGCAGAGCGCCTGGAGCTCCTCGCCGAACGGTTCCGCGCCCGCGGAGTGCCCGCCCGCCCCGAGTTCGCGGCGGAGGGGGACGTCGCCCGCACCCTCGTCGGCGTGGCCGAGTTCGAGGACGTGGATCTCATCGCGATCGGCGCCACGCAGCGACCGTCCTGGCCCCTGCGCCGCTCCACCGCGGAGCTCTTGGTGCGCTACGCGCGGCGCCCCGTGTGGGTGAGCAAGCCCCGCGCGCGCTCGGCGGGACCGACGCACCTGCTCTGCGGCGTCGACGGCTCCGCCGCCTCCCGTGAGGCGCTGCTCTTGGCAAACGATCTCGTGCGGCGCCTGCGGGGCCGCCTCAGCGTCGTGCACGCGGTCGGGAACCCGACGTTCAACCCGCTCGGGATGGCTGAGGCGGAGGTGAACGAGCACGCGGGAGCGCACCGCGCCGAGGTCGAGCGCGCGATCACCCAGTTCGTCCGGGACGCCAGGGTCGACGTCGAGCCGCGGTTCCTGTGGGGAGAGCCTGCCCAGGTCCTCTGCGCCTTCGCCGAGGAGGAGGGGGCGGACGCGATCGTCATCGGCCGCACCGGCAAGGGAGCCCTCCAGCACGTGCTCTTGGGTTCGACGGCGAACCAGCTGCTCCGGGATCCGTGCTGCTCCCTGCTTCTCCTCGGGGAGGGACAGGATCCGTTGTTCCAGGCGCGCGATCTTCGCGAGCCCGCGACGCACCGCGCCCAGCCGGGCGCCTCGAGAGCCTGAGTCCGGGCTCTCGGCTCGGCTCTCGGGATTCGAGTTCGGGGGCTCGAGTTCGGGGGCTCAAGTTCGGGCTTTGGCGGAGAGGGCGGGATTCGAACCCGCGGTAGGCTTTTGACCTACGCCCGCTTAGCAAGCGGGTACCTTCGGCCACTCGGTCACCTCTCCACTGAGGGTCACTGCCGGGGGTCACCCACCGGCCGCGGCGCGGGCGAGAAGCTAGCGAGCCTCGGCTCGAATGCAAGGGCTTTCCGGCCTCCCCCGGCTCCCTCCGGGGACGCTCCGGGAGCCCGAGGAGCGGGGGCCGCGCCCGCCCGCGGCTGTTCAAGGTGCCGAGCTGTGCTACCAGGGGCCTGCGATGAGCCAGTCCGAAAGCAAAGAACCCGAGCTGATGCAAAAGATCGTGTCCCTGTGCAAGCGCAGGGGCTTCGTTTTCCAGAGCTCGGAGATCTATGGGGGTCTGCGCAGCGCGTACGACTACGGCCCGATGGGCGTCGAGCTCAAGCGCAACCTGATGAACGAGTGGTGGAGCGCGATGGTCCACACCCGCGAGGACATCGTCGGCCTCGAGTCGTCGATCATCATGCACCCGCAGGTGTGGCAGTCCAGCGGGCACCTCGCGAACTTCAAGGACCCCCTCGTCGACTGCCTCGTCTGCCAGGAGCGGTTCCGCGCGGACAAGGCGCCCCGTCGGGAGCCGGGGGCCCCTGCCCCCATCGAGCTGAGCGACAAGGGGCGCGCCAAGCTGGCCCAGGAGAAGCTGGCCCAGGCGGGGCACGAGGGGCTCACCCGGGACGGGAAGACGCTCCAGGGAGCCGTCGCCGGCGACCGGGGGTACGTGTGCCCGAACTGCGGCTCGCCGTTCCTCAGCCCGGAGCGGGACTTCAGCGGCATGTTCCGCTCGAACCTCGGCCCCGTCGACCCCATCAAGGGCGTCATCGACGCGGTGAAGCGAGGCGTCAGCGAGGGCGCCGACGACAAGGCCCTGCGCGCCCTCGCCGAGGACGTCCTCGCGAAGTCGGCAGTGTACCTGCGCCCGGAGACGGCCCAGGGCATGTTCGTGCAGTTCCTGAACGTGCAGCAGAGCCAGTCCATGAAGGTGCCCTTCGGCATCGCGCAGATGGGCAAGAGCTTCCGCAACGAGATCACCGTCGAGCACTTCATCTTCCGCTCCTGTGAGTTCGAGCAGATGGAGATGGAGTACTTCTGCGCTCCGGGTGAAGGGCCCAAGTACCTCGAGTACTGGAAGGATCAGCGGCTGAGCTGGTGGCAGAGCATCGGGCTCACCCCCGAGCGCTTGCGCTTCCGCCCGCACGGCCCGGACGAGCTCGCCCACTACTCCGACGGCTGCTTCGACATCGAGTACGAGTTCCCTTGGGGTTGGGACGAGCTGGAGGGCATCGCGTCGCGCACGGACTACGATCTGAACGCCCACGCGAAGGGCTCCGGCAAGAAGCTCCACTACTTCGACGCCGAGGCGATCGATCCGGAGACGGGCAAGCCGGGGCGCCACTACGTGCCGCACGTCGTCGAACCCGCCGCGGGAGCGACGCGAGGCGTGCTCGCGGTGCTCTGTGACGCGTACGCGGAGGAGTTCGACGAGCAAGGACAGCTGAGCCGCGTGGTGTTGCGGCTCCACCCGCGCCTGGCGCCGTACAAGGTCGCCGTGCTGCCGCTCGTCAAGAAGGACGAGCAGCTGGTCCAGCGCGGGCGCGAGATCGTGACGCGCTTCGCCGAGGCCGGCATCGCTGCCCGCTACGACGAGCAGCACACCATCGGGAAGCGCTACGCGCGGCACGACGAGATCGGGACTCCCTATTGCCTCACGGTGGACGCGCAGACCCTCGAGGATGGCACGGTCACGATCCGCTACCGGGACGACAGGCGCCAGGAGCGCATCCGCGTCGAGGACGCGGTGGACGTCGTCAACGAGGCCCTGAGGCAGGGCCGACGCTGAGCGAGCTCCACGCGGGCCACGCCGAGCGAGCTCCCTGCGCGCCCGCAGACGCGCTCAGCGCACGTCTCCGCGCACGTCGCTCCGCGCGCGGCCCGCAGACGCCCGGCGCTCAGCGCACGTCGATCGCGTAGGGCAGCGCCGCCACGACCGGCTCCCCCGTGAGCAGCGGCGCGATGGCCGCCGCGAACGGGCGCAGCTGCTCCCACTGGGGGATCCCCGCGAGACGCGCCGCCTGCCGCTCCCGGAAGCGCGCGAGGGCCTCCTCCACCTCGCTCGCCTCGGCGCCTTCACCGAGCAAGAGCACCTCGAGCAGGTTGTCCGCGGGCCCCTCCACGACCACGGGCGCGTCCGCGTCCACCTTGCCGAGCTCCCGTGCCCGCTCGAGGGCGCGGGCGAGGCCGCCCAGCTCGTCCACGAGGCCCCGCTCCTTGCCCGTGGTCGCGGTGAAGATGGCGCCCTCCGCCGAGGCGCGCACCTTCTCCACGTCCATGCCTCGCCCCTCGGCCACCCGCGCCAGGAACAACTCGTAGATGCTCTCCATCTGCGCGCGGACCTTGTCGCGCGTGGCGTCGTCCCAGGGCACGAGGGGCGACAGGTAAGCGGCGCGGGCCGCGGCGCCGGGCGCAGGGCTCGCGGGGAACACGACGCTCTGGATGCCGACGTTGGAGAGCGCTTGCTCCAGCACCAGCTTGCCCCCGAACACCCCGATCGAGCCCACGATGCTGGACCGCTCCGCGACGATCTCGTTGGCGGCCGCCACGATGTAGTAACCGCCGCTCGCCGCCATGCCGCCCACCGAGGCGATCACCGGCTTCTCCTTGCGGAGCCGCATGATCTCCCGCCAGATGAGATCGCTCGCCAGCGGCGAGCCCCCGGGCGAGTCCATGCGCACCACGACCGCCTTCACCGCGGGATCCTCCCTGAGCCGCGCCAGGGTGCGGACGGTGGCGCGAGCGGTGATCCCCTCCGAGAGGAGCCCCTCGGAGGTCATGGTGATGCTCCCCACCGCGGGCACCACGGCGATGCGAGGGCGCCCGCCGCTGCGCCGATCGGCGCCGCTCAGCACGCGGATGATCTCCGCCAGCCCGACCGCCTTGCCGTTCTCCGCGCCCCGCCCGAAGACGACCTTCTCCGTATCGACGCGCCCTGCCGCCTTGGCGGCTCCCAACGCTTCGTCGGGGAAGACCACCCGATCGGCGATCTTCCGCTCCCGCGCTGCCGTGGGCGTCCAGGGGCCGTCCTCGAGGGCATCGAGCAGCTCCTGACGCTCCGCATCCGTGGCCCCGCGCCCTTGGCGCGCCTTGCCGACCGCGTCGAGCCAGGCGTCGCGGATGGATCGCAGCGTCGCGGTCAGGTTCTCCGCGCTCGGCTCGCTGGGGCCCTCACGGGTGAGCGGCTCGGCGCCGCTCTTGTAACGACCCATCGCCAACATGTCGGCCTCGATGCCGAGGCGATCGAAGGTCCCCTTGAGATACGAGAGCTGCGCCGCGATCCCCACGGTGCTCGCGTCTCCCGCAGGGCTCAGCCAGATCTCCGAGCACCCGTGCTGCAGCAGCCAGCTGCTGGAGTTGTCGATCTGGTGCGTGTGACAGACGACCGACTTGCCCGCGTCGCGAACGGCCGCGAGCAGTCGTCCGATCTCGGCCGACTGCGCGAAACCCAGGCGCGCCTCCCCCAGGGTCACGAACACCGCCGTCGCGTCGCGATCGGAGGACAGGCTCTGCAGGGTGCGCACCAGACCGACGAAGGTCTGCGGCGCGGGCAGCGGAAAGAGCCCCCCCTCGGCGGTCGACTCGGGCGCGCCTCGGGTCAGGTCCACGACGGCGACGTGGCCGCTCGCCGTCAACTTGGGCGCGCTCTCGTCGGTCTCGGCCCGAGGCCGCCCCTGGCAGCCGGCAGCGAGGAGCAGTGGCGCCAGCGCGAGGAGGCGCGCGGCGCGGCGGAGCCTGGGGAGTCGATTCGGGATCACTCGTCTGCCTTCGTGTCGTCCACGGGGGGGCTGGTTGGGTTGGTGGAGGGCGTCTCGGGCCCCGACGCGGAGGACGTGTCCCCCTCGGACGGCGACGGCGACGACGCGTTCGTCGCGCCCGCCTCGTCGATGCGGCTCTGCGCCCGCTTGCCGTAGGTCCCGGTGGGCCCCAGCTGCTCGACCACCCGACGGTACAGCTCCACGGCCGCCGCGCGCTGTCCCGCCGCCCAGAGCTGGTCCCCTCGCCCGACGAGCGCCGGGGCGTAGGACGGGCTGCTGGCGAGAGCTCGCTCGTACAGCTCCGCCGATGTCTGGGTCTGCCCGCGACGCTGCGCGACCTCCGCGAGCCCCGCCAAAGCCTCGACGTTGCCCGGCTGATCCTGGAGCACGCCTTCGTAGAGCCGCGCGGCCCGATCGACGTCTCCAGCCTGGACCGCCCGGTTCGCGGCGCTCAAGCGCGTCCGATAGTCGACGGGCTCCTTGGACGTTCGCCGAAGGGGTGGGGCCGCCTCCGCTGGCGGATCCGCCGCGGGAGCCTCGGAGGTCGCCTCGCTCGTCGGCGCGTCGAGGGGCGCCCCTTCGTCGCTCACGACGACCTCGGGCGCGCTGGCGGCGGGAGGGGCGATCTCCGCCGCTGCGAGGTGGGCCTCGGCCGCGGCCGGCTCCCCGCGCACGTCGTCTCCGCGGCTCCAGCCCCACAGGGCCGCGGCGGCCCCCGCCGCCAACACCAACGCCCCGATCGCCCACCCCGCCCCGCCCCGACGCGCCGGGAGGACGAGCTCCGACTCCGCCACCTCTCTCGCGGCCTCTCGAGGTGACGCGGCCGCAGGCCCGACCCCCCCGCCCGTCGAACCAGGCGCGCGCGACGAGGGCGGCGCGCTCGAACCAGGAGGCACGCTCGAACCAGGCGCGCGCGACGAGGGCGGCGCGCTCGAACCAGGAGGCGCGCTCGAACCAGGCGCGCGCGACGAGGGCGGCGCGCTCGAACCAGGAGGCACGCTCGACACCACGGACGCGATCGAGCTCGGAGGCACGCTCGCGGAGGGACCTCCAGGGGGTTCTTCGGGACCTCCCGCGGCGCCTGCTCGCGAGGAGGGACCTTCGGTCGTCAGCTGCTCCGGCGAGGGCCTCTCCACGCCGCCGGGGACCGAAGGGAGGGTCTGCAACGCCCAGGCGCGGTCCGAGGAATCGGCGGAGGGCGCGGGCTCGTCGTCCGCGGACGCGGACAGGAGCGAAACGATGCGCTGCCGTGGAGGGCTCGGGTGCGCCTGCCCCCGCTCCTCTTCGGTGGCCGCCCCGGAGTGGGGCGCCGTCGGGCCGGACGCCGTCGAGCCAGGCGCCGTCGAGCTGGGAACCGTCGAGCTGGGCGCCGTCGGGTGGGTCAGCGCCGGATGCGTCGCGAGCGGGTGGGGAGTGATCGCCGAGGGGAGCGTCCGGAGGAAGGCCGACCGATCGTCGGAGGCGAGCTCCGAGCTCGTTGGCGCGGAGACGGGTGGCTCCGGCTCGGGAGCGTGCTCCTCCCTGCGCCGGGACGAGACCCGATCGAGCCGTTCGAGCTCGGGCGGCGGCGTCGCGCTGGGCAAGGTTTTGTTGAACAGACTCGTGTCCGAGTGCGGCGAGCTCGGTGATGTCTCCGTGAGCTCCGCCGCTGGTGCGCTGGACCGCGGCTCGACGGGGGGCGGACCGCTGGGAGGCACCGGAAAAGCGCTGCTCTCCGGCCGAATGGAGTCGGGGAGCGGGGGCGCAGGGAGACCGAGCTTCGTCGCGACACGACGTCCGCCGGGCACGAAAGGTGCGGCGCTCGGGGGCCCGGCGTCGGAGCCGCTCCCGGCCCCGGGCACCGGCATCATGCCCAGCAGGGTGCCGCCCGATCTCACCAGCCGCTGACGGAAGAGGGGCTCCAGCTCGGCGATGGAAGCGAGCGGTCGCGGCTCCGCGCTCCCTCGGGAGAGCAAGTCGGCCGGTCCGATGTCTCCCTGCCGGATCGCCTGCTGGAGATCCTTGAGGGTGGTGTATTCCCGCTCCCAGCCGGCGCCCGAGCCGCTCCGCACGAGCCAGCGCTCGACACCCGAGAGGGGCTGCTCCGGGTAGACCTTGAACTGAAAGCCACACTCCGTGCACTGCACCGTCGTGCCGCGCTCGGAGATCAGCGCGTCGTCGAAGTCGTATTCGGTGCCACAGAGGCCGCAGCGAACGTCCATGAGTGATCGTTCCGGAACGCCGGAAACCTGCCGTCTCCGTGGGTGCGAGCTTACACGATCCGCGCTCCAGCGCAGGGCGGCGGGTGACAGGACCTACCTGTGAGCCGAACCGCACACAGGGGCCCACCTGGGGTCGCCCGAGTGGTTCGACGCGCAGCTCGCTGCTAGGGTGTCCCCCGCCGTTTCGGGACGTCTGGGCGCCCCATGACTCGCACACTCCCTCCCGCTCCCTCGCCCACTCCCTCGCCCACTCCGGCTCGCCGCCGCCGCCGGCTGGTTTGGGGCGCGCTCCCGTGGCTCACGGCCACCGTGCTCGCCGCGCTGCTCCCCGGCTGTCCGTTCTTCCCCGAGAACGGCTGCTTCATCGATCGCGACTGCGCGAACGGCTACGTCTGTGACGCGCGGACCGGCAGCTGTGTGGCCGAGCGCCCCACGGGGCGGGCCTGCGCGGCCCCGGAGACGTGCTCGACCAACGAGACGTGCTCACGACACGGCACCTGCGTGCCGGGCGACTGCACCTTCTCGGGCTGCGTCACCGGTTACCGCTGCGATCGAGCCGACGGGGTGTGGGCGTGCGTGCCATCCACGGACGGCATGGGCGGCAGCGCCGGCGCCTCGACGGATCCGGGCGGCAGCGCCGGCGCCTCGACGGATCCGCGCGGCACGCCCTGAGCTTCGACGTCTCGAGCGACGCACGGCACGCTCGGACGCCGCCCGGCTAGCTCGAGAGACGCAGCACGCTCGACACCACCCGGCTAGCTCCGACGCTCACGCGTCGAGCCGGCGCCGGGCGCGCTCACTTCACCACGCGCAGATAGGAGGGCAGCTCGCGCTTCCCTTTGCGCGCCGGTTCGCCGGAAGTCGCCCGAGACGCATCGTCCGCCGCTGGCGCGTCCTCGGCGGTCGTCGGGCTCGCCTTCTCCGCGCTCTTGTCCCCGGCACGCGCCGCGGCCTTCTTCTTGCGCTTGGCGGCGCTGCGCTTCGCCGTGGGCTGCGCCGTCGCCGTGGAGTCTGCCGCGGCCGCAGGCTCTGCCGCCGCTGCGTCCGCCGCCTCCTCCGCCGGAGCGCGGCCCTTCTTCTTGGAGGCCGCCTTCGCTGGCGCCGCCGACTCCTCCGCCGGAGCGTCCTCGCCCCGGGCGTCTTCGTTGGGCACGGCGCGGAGATGGGACCGCGCTCGCTGGGACGTGGCGCGGCCCTCCGCCTGGGCAGCGACCTCCGCGGGCACGTCGTCCGGCCAGATCATCCCGCGCCCGTCCTCACCGACGAGGGCATAGACGGACTCCCACGGGATACGGCAGAACTCGGGGCGACGATTGAAGCTGAGCGTGCAGCTCAGCGCGTCCTCACCGACGTCGAGGTCGGGGATGGGAACGGGCATGTTCAACCCGATCTGGAGCATCAGCTGCGGTTGCTTCTTGAACCACGGCGGCACGTAGACGTCCTCGCCCCTCGGATCGAGGTAGACGGACACGATCGAGCCCTGCAACAGAGCCAACGCGACCTCGCGCTTCGGCGGCAACTGGCGTTCCACACCCATTCATTTCTCAATAGCCGCTGACCGGCCTCCGCGCTAGGGCACGCCGTTCGTCGCTCGGGGCACCGATGATCGGTTCGCCGTCGAGACGCGCGTGGCTCTTCGCGGAGCGGCGCGCCGTCGGCGCGGGCGGGTGCTCGGTCCTCAGTCGAGCTCCTTGGGACGATAGACACCCCGCAAGCTACCGCAGCCTGGGGTGAGCGCGGCGCCGCTGACGACGTCGGCCTCGACGTGGGCGATGGCCGCGGTCTGCATCTCCACGTCGACCCCGGTCAGCAGCGCCACGAGCTGCGCCAACCCCGGATTGTGACCGATGATCAGCACCCGACGATCTCGCGCCGCCGTCTCCCCTTCCAGCAGCGCCTCGGCGAGGAGGTCGAGGTACCCTTCGGGCTCCGCGAGGTAGAGGCGACGAGTTACCTCGATCGGGCCGGTATAGCCCATGGCGTCGGCGACCGCGTGCGCCGTGTCCACGGCCCGCTTCGCCGTCGACGAGACGATCAGCTCGGGGACGAGCGCCTTCTCTCGGAGCAGTCGCCCCATCCGCGGAGCGGCTCGCGCGCCCCGGGCGTTCAGCGGCCGATCGTGATCGGACACCCCGGGCTCGTCCCAGCTCGACTTGGCGTGTCTCATCAACAGCAGCGTGAGCATGGACGACACGATAGCGCGCTTGGGGCCCGGTGAGCATCGCTCCCCGGCGGGGAGCTCGCTGCCAGCCCTCGGAGCCAGAGCACGCCCCGCGGCCAGCACATCCTGCGATCGGCACCCCGCGGGACTCTCGGCGGCCCCCGGCTGCCCCCTCGCGCTGGGGAGCGGGATTTGCGCTAACGTGGAGCCGTGACGCCCCGCGTGCTCATCGTCGAAGACGAGCCGGCCATCGCCGAGTCGGTGGCCTACGCCCTGCGCCGGGACGGCTTCGAGACCGAGACGGTCCACGGAGTCCAGGACGCCGAGCTCCGCGTCAACGACGAGACGCCCTTCGACCTGCTCGTCCTCGACCTCATGCTCCCGGACGGCAGCGGCTTCGATCTGCTCCATCGCCTGCGCCACCGAGGCAGCCAGCTCCCCATCATCGTGCTCTCCAGCCGGGACGACGAAGCCGACCGCGTCTCCGCGCTCGAGACCGGCGCGGACGATTACGTGACCAAGCCGTTCTCACCGCGGGAGGTCGTCGCGCGGGTCCGCGCGGTCCTACGACGCGCGCGCGCCCACGCGGACGCTCCCGGCCAGGAGCCCATCGGGCTCGACCTCGAGCGGCGGCGCGCCACGATCCGCGGGCAGGTCCTCGAGCTCACCCGGGTGGAGTTCGATCTCTTGGCGCACCTCCAGGGCGCCTCGGGCTGCGTGCTCAGCCGCACCCAGCTCATCGATCGGGTGTGGGGCGACGGCTACGCGCTGAGCGATCGCACCGTCGACTCCCACGTGAAATCCCTGCGCAGGAAGATCGCCGACGCGGGCGGCGACCCCAGCTGGATCGAGACCGTGCGCGGCGTGGGCTACCGCATGGCGGATCCGGCGGATCTGGACCGAGCCCAGGCGCCGTGATCCGACTCGTCATCGTCGCCGCCGCCTCCGTCGGGCTCATCCTGTTCCTGGCCTTCTTCGTGTCTCGGCTGCTCCGGACGCGCACGCGGGGCATGTCGATCCGCATGCAGGTGTTCCTCGCGCTGGCGGTGATCGTCGGCGCGTTCGCCTTCGGGCTGGGTCTGCTCGTCGTCGATCGCGTCGAGGCGCGCGCCGCCCGCCTCGCCATGGAGGCAGCGCGGGACGAATCCACGACGATCGCCAGCATCCTCCAGAGCGAAATGGAGCGCACCGGCGCGCCCCTCGCCGAGCTCGCGGGACAGCTGGAGGCGCGACACCTGAGCCTCAGCCTCGAGCTGCTGGACGCCGACGGCCGCGTGCTGTTCCCCGCTGGCCCCAGCCGCGCGGAGGAACCCGGCGCCGTCTTCGTCGACGCTCCCCTGGTCCAGCAGGGGCGGCAGGTGGGCCGCGTGCGCGTGGTGAAGCCGACCATCGTCGTCGAGGCGCTCCTCGCGGACTTCGCTCCCACGGTGCTCGTGATCAGCCTGGTGCTCGGCGCCGCCGCGGCCCTCGCCGCCGCCTGGATCGGACGCGCGATCGCGGCGCCCATCGAGGCCCTGAGCCTCTTCAGTGAGCGCGTGAGCGAGGGGGAGCGCACGCGGCTGCCGACTGCGGTCAACGGTCGCGAGGTGAATCGGCTCGTGCGCTCCATCGACTCGATGCGACGCCAGCTCGAGGGACGTCCCTTCGTCGAAGCCTTCGCCGCCGATCTGTCGCACGAGCTGAAGAACCCCGTTGCGGCCATCCGCGCCAGCGCCGAGCTCCTCGAGGAGGGCGCCCTGGACGAGCCCGCGGAGGCGGCGCGCTTCGTGCGGCGCATTCGAGAGGCGGCGGAGCGCATCGAGCGCCTGCTCCGGGATCTGCTGAGCCTCGCGCGCATCGAGGCGCGCGGCACGGACGTGCTCGATCCGATCGACCTCGCTCAGCTCCTCGAGCGCTGCCTCGAAGCGGTCGCCGAACCGCGGGTCCAGTGGAGCGGCGCGGGGCCCGTGCGCGTCCGCGCGGACGCCCTCTGGCTCGGGCGCGCCGTGACCAACCTGCTCGAGAACGCCATCACCCACTCGCCCGGGGACTCCGCCATCGCCGTCGAGCTGCGGGCGGAGCGCGATCACGCCGTGGTGGAGGTGACCAACCAGGGCGAGATCCCCAAGCGCGTCCAAGAGCGGCTCTTCAGGCGCTTCGTGACCACCCGCGCCGACAAGGGGGGCTCGGGCCTCGGGCTCGCCATCGTGCGCGCCGTAGCGGAGGCCCATGGCGGTCAGGTCGAGCTGGCCCAGCCGGGACCTCCCCAGGTCAGCCTCCGCCTGACCCTGCCCCTCGTGTCCCCGCACGACAAACGCCGCCCCTGACGCCCGCCCGGACGCCTTCCACTTTCACGGAAAAGCCCGCCTTTCGTCTGGCCACCATCGTCCGTAGGCGAACCCGGGAGCCCCCGTCACGTCCGGGGCCTGGCACGCGCTTGCGACATTTCCACGGAACCTCCACAGTCGCTGCCCCATCCGAGCGCCTGACTCTGCCATGCTCTGGGGACCCCCCGGCGCGGGGCGCCAGCTCGCCCCCTTGCTTTGTACCCATGCCAGCGAACTCGCCTGACCACGAGGACCCACCGACCCCGATGAAGACCCAACCCCGCCACGTGGCGATCATCATGGACGGGAACGGGCGCTGGGCCCGCACCCGCGGGCTCCAGCGTTACGAGGGCCATGCCCAGGGCGCGCGAGCCGTGCGCGACACCGTCGAGACCGCGGCCCGCCTGGGGATCGAGTACCTCACCCTCTACGCCTTCAGCGTCGCGAACTGGCAGCGCCCCCGCGTCGAGGTCGAGGCGCTGATGCGCCTGCTCGCCCGCTTCGCCAAGCAGGAACGCGCCGAGCTGCGGAGCTTGGGGATCCGCGTCGGGGTGATCGGCTCCTTGGAGGATCTCCCCTCCACGACCCGCCACGCCGTCGAGGACCTGATCCGCTACACGTCGACGGGAGATCGCATGACCCTGTCTTTGGCGCTCTCCTACGGAGGACGACAGGACATGGTGGAGGCGGCCCGCGCCCTGGCGGCTCAGGTGCACGCGGGGCTGCTGCTGCCGGAGGAGATCGACGAGGAGCGGCTCCGCGCCCAGATGAGCACCCACCGCTTGCCCGACGTGGATCTCTTGATCCGCACGGGCGGCGAGGCCCGGGTCAGCGACTTCCTCCTCTTCGAGGCCGCCTACGCGGAGCTCCTCTTCACCCCCGTGATGTGGCCCGAGTTCCGTCCCGAGCACCTGCTCGAGGCGATCGACACCTACCGCGGCAAGGAGCGCCGCTTCGGGCTCACCTCCGAGCAGGTCCAGGCGGGGGCGGTCGACGCGGCGGGCCTCAGCGCCTTCGATCCGAAGGATCATCTCCCCGCGCCGCAGCTGCTCGATCGAGCCCGCGCCTCCTGAGCCCCGGTCAGCCCGCTCAACCCGATCAGTAGGAGAACTCCACGGTGTTGAGGGACTTGACCTTGTCCGGCCAGGTCACGCTCGACACCTGCTCGCGGAGGCACCCCGCCAGCTTCTCGTTCTGGGGCTTCGTCGCCACGTCCACGCCGACGGCGCGCCCCTCCCACACGGCGACGCGCAGCTGAAAGCTCTGGTTGCCGCGCACCTCGCAGGGCTCGTAGAGCTCCGTGCGCATCAAGGGCGCGGCCAGCGCCTCCTGCTCGATGTTCACGCGCTGAGCGCTCTGGGGCACGGCGGCGATCGCCTCGTCGACGCTCATGCCCGGACGAAAGTCGGGCTCCACCGCGGCTTCGGGCGCCGGAGCGACCTCCTCGGTCTCGTCGGACGCGTCCTCCCGGGGCACCGTCGAGGCCTCGGGCAGATCCTCCAGCTCCTCTTCCGCCCGCGGCTCCGTCGCTTCGTTCCCGGACGTCACCGCTCCCCCACCGCCGACGCAGCCCACGAGGAGCACCCCGACGATCCAAGCCACCTGACTCCACTCCCGCATGTCGAACCTCCCACGACGCTTCTCTGGGGCCCGAGCCGCCCTCACGGGACACCGCGCCCCCAGGCGGCGCTCTCGGAGCCGGTGGCAAGCATACCGCGGCGTTTGTCTTCTGGACACGGCTATGCAAAACCGAGCCCGCCTCCTGGACCACCTCGATTGGTGCGCCCAGGCGCCTGCGCCCGTAGCTCAGATGGATAGAGCGGTGGACTTCTAATCCACTGGTCGGGGGTTCGAATCCCTCCGGGCGTGCTGGAAGCGACTCCCTGTCGCGTGCGGGAGCGCCCCTGCGGGACTGACACCGGGTCCCCTCTTCGACAGCGCCGCCCGGGCGGTCCCCCCATCTCTACGCCCTGTGAGATGCCGCTGGAGCACGCGTCTTCCACGAAGCCCCGACCCCCTGCCGGACCCTGCGCGCGGTTCCGGCTTCGTGGTGGGGGGGATGCTCTCCCGTCGAGGAGCGTCTCCTCACGACCCCGCGTGCTCGCGAGGCTGCGCGCGCGGGGGTCGCCGAGTAGGGGCCCCGGTTTCCCGGGACCCCTCTCACAGAACCGGACTTGTGGGCCGCACATCCGGCTCTTCGGTCCAAGCTGTGGGGAAAGGCGTAGAGGATGTTGCTCGCCGCTGTAGGTCGAGGATGACCGACACCGACTCTTTCGATTGCCGGGCGGGTTCTCAGTTCCACCATGGCGGCGGATCGGGTCGACTTCACGCATGCGCTTCCCTTCTCGCCATATCGCTCACGGAATGGCTTCCGGCAGGGGTAGCCCTCTCGTAGGTGGCCACTCTTTCGAGCGTCACCTCCCCTGGGAACACGGTCGCTCCGGGCGTGCTGCGCGGCTTCGGCTGGCCAGCTGTCCCGCGCCTCAGTCCCTCGCTCCGTGTCCTCTCGATATC
>JAAZAA010000045.1 GCA_012514535.1 Myxococcales bacterium
TCGGAGGGTGCCGCGGGCTCTGGCTCCGCGGGCGCGAGGGCAGCGACCTCGGGCGGCTTTCCCGTGCGGATCTCCTCCCCCGTGGTCTCCACCCAGGTGTCCTGGGCCTTGGTGTCCCGCGGCTCGGGGGCCTTCGCCTCACCCTCCGCCGCGAGCCTCTGGCGCAGCTCTCGCGCCACCTCGTGGTCGGGCTCCGCCGCCAGCACGTCGTCGAGCATGCGCAGCGCCCGCTTTCGATGTCCCTGGGCCGCGTAGATCTCCGCGAGGGTGACCGTCGCGACGGGGGGTTGGTTCTTCACACGCACGTCGAAACCCGCCTCTCCCCGGATGACTGCAGCCGCCTCCGGCATGTTCAAGCCGGCTTCGACCATGCTGGCAAGCATGGATCGCGCCGCGCCGAGGAGCCCCCTCGGTTCCTCTTGAGCGCCGCGAGGGCCCGTGAGGCGCTGGATTTCGTCACGCAGCTCGAGCCGGGTCATGCGCTCGGGTCGCTCGACGCCGAGCTGCCGGGCCTTTTCCACGAGCTCGACGCGCGTCCAAGAGGCGAGGGCCGCAATATCCACCATGGTTCGTTCCAGGTCCCGGACGATCGCGCGGGCCCCGCGGCGGCATCTTCTCGGGAGGGGCTTTCATCGGTCAAGCCGTCCCGGCGCTTTCCCCGCTCCGGGGGCTCCCCGCGCCGCGGAAAGGCCACTGGAGCCCGCTTTCGTGAGCGGCGACGGGCCAGAAGCGCCGGCGCCCGCGACGTCAGTAGACGAAGCCGCTGCCCCCGATGAACTCCCGCAGGAGCGAGGTCGGCGGCACGTGGTCCGGGTGGATCGGCACGAAGGGGCGGAGCTGACGCAGGAGCCGGTGCGCCGCGGAGTATTCGGGGTGGCTGCGGGGCACCTCGAGCAAATAGCGCTCCGCGTACACGCGCAGCACGCTCACCTCGTACACCAGTGAGCTGTCGAAGACGGCGTCTGCGTACTCGTGGAACGGGAAGATGTGCAGGCGCTCCCCCCGCCGCACGCTCGGCCAGCGCCGCAGGTTGTCCGCCGCCGAACAGCCTCGGTGCCGACGATCGCGCACGATGCGCCGGATCAGGCGCACGTCGGCGGGCTCGAACAGGGAGAACCGATCGTAGGGCAGCGCGCTGGCGGGGTGGATGAAGATCCGGAAGGTCTGCTCCCGGGGGATGGCGGCGAGCAGCTGGGGGTTGAGGGCGTGGATGCCCTCCACGAGCAGCATGCTCGTCGGGTTCAGGCGCAGCTCCTTGCCGCCGTTCGGGGCGCTCTTGCCCGTCACGAAGTCGAAGCGGGCGGTGCGCACCGTCTCGCCCGCGAGGAGGCGAGTGACGTGATCGTTCAAGAGCTCGAGATCGAGAGCCTCGAGGGCCTCGAAGTCGTAGTCGCCGTCGGCGCCTCGAGGGGAGCGCTCACGATCGACGTAGTAGTCGTCGAGGGACAGCTCGACGGGCTGGATGCCGTTCACCTCGAGCTGCACCTTGAGCCGCTTGATGAAGGTGGTCTTCCCGGACGACGACGGACCGGCGATGCCCACCACGCGGAGCGCCTCGTTGGCGCGGATCTCGTCGGCGATGAGGGCGATGCGCTTCTCGTGGAAGCCCTCGCTCACGTGGATCAGCTGGTCCACCCGACCCGAGACGCAGGCGCGCCCGAAATGTCCGATGCTCGTCACCCCCAGGAGCTCGAGCCAGCGACGTTTCTGCAGCGTCATGTCGGCGCCGTAGCGGGGCCGGCGGGCCTCGAGCAGCACCGTCGAACGGGGAGGTTCGGGGAGCTCGCGGCGGATGACCGCGCCGAAATCGAGCACCAGCCCCTGGGAGGTCGTGCGGACGCACAGGTCGCGCAGCATACCGGTACCCGGCAACATGGGCCCCGCGTCGAGGGCGAGGACCTCGCCGCACCCCACGAGCGCCACGGTGGGCTCGTGCCAGAGCGCCAGGAGCGCGGCGGCGTCGTGCCAGCCGACCTCTTCGAAATGGGCGAGGGCCTCGTCGACCTTCCAGGTCTCCTCTCGGACGGGCAGATTTTCGGTGATCACCTCCGCGAGGGCGCGCTCGAGGCGTCGCGCCAGATCCGGCAGATCCTCCTCGTCCGCGTGGGCGACCCGCCCCGAGGTGATGCTCGGGCCGAGGCGTAGGCTCGAGCAGCCGATGCGCCGCGCGGCTTCGAGCAGGGCGATGCTCGCGGTGCGCCGATAGATGTCCCGTCCCTCCCAGCTGCGTGTGGTCAGGGGCTCGACGGAGGCGCTCGCGACGATGGGGGTGTGCAGCGCGACGGCGAGCTGATCGAGGCGGGCGCCCACCACGAGGGATCCGTCCACCTCCTCGGGGACCAGATCGGCGATCCGTGTGCCCGTGAGCACCTCCGCGCAGAGACCCTCCGCCCGGGTGATGGTCGCCGAGCGCACCGATCGTCGCGGTTCGGGGCTGAGCTGGGCGCGGCTCTGCGCTGTCGCGAGCCGCTCCGCCGCTCGACGCAGCAACGCGAGGGAGAGATGGAGGGCCGTGTCCGGGTGCTCTCGGGTCAGGGTGGCCCAGCTGCCCGGCGACAGGCGCGCGACGCGCAAGGGCGTGCTCGCGGTGACGTTGCTGTCGTGGCGCCCCTCCGGCAGGAGCGTGAGCTCTCCGAAGTGGTCGCCGGGGGCGAGCTCGACGACGCGCCCGGACCGATCCTGGGCGTGGGCGGTGCCCTCGAGGAGGAAACACAGGCCGTCTCCAGGGCTCCCGGCGGTGGCCAGAGACGCGCCCTGCTCCACGCCGTCGGAGTCCAGGACGCCGAGCAGGGTGCCGATGTCCGTGAGGGGCAACCCGGCGAGCAGGGGACTCCGAGCCAGGAGGGTCACGTCCGTGAGTCTTCGTTCAGACATGTTCTCTCTACCGATCCGGCGGCGCACGCCCGCGGCTGCGCGGTCAGCCGCCGAGCGCCCGGAAGTGTTGGACCCAGAGTTCGGCCCCGTCCTCGACGCCGAGTGCGCGACAAATGGCCTCGTCGATGCCGACCTCCTCGTCCCCCAGGAGCTCCGCCTCCGTGGACAGGCCGACGAAGTAGGGCGCCGTAGGGAGATCCCGCCCCACGAGCACCAGCTCCGGGCGGCCGAGCTCCGTGAGGCTCCGTACTCGGCGTCGGGCGGTGCAGCGGACGGGCACGACGTCCTGACGGTCGGCGACGAAGTGGGGGCCGCCGTCGAAGGGATCGATGCGGTCCGCATAGCGGAAGCCCGCGCGGCGCAGCATGCGCTCGACCCCGAGCGTCTGGGGGCCCACCTTGCCGATCACCGCCTGGGCATCGGGATCGAACAGCGACGCGTAGACGATGCCCGTGGGGAAGAGGTCCCGGATGAACGTCTTGTCCTCGCTGGAGAGCCGATCCGCCTCCGAGTAGGTCATCCCCGTGAAGCGGCGCCCGAAGGCTTCCCACAGGAGGCTGCGTCCGTCGGGTTCGAGGGGCGGCAGGAGCTCCGCCAGGAGCTCCTCCTGGAAGAGCTCCGGGTGGGCCGCGATGAAGAGAAAGCGCACGTAGGAGATCGCGAGGCCGAGGCGCTCGGGGGCGCGGCGGTAGCCCGGATCGAGGACGAGCCCCGCGAGCTCGGTGGGGCCGTCGTAAGAGAACCCGAGGCGGAGCACGGTGTGCTCGAAGTGCTTGTCGAGGGTGGCCGAGTACTTCTCGTCGTCGAGGACGTCGAGGAAGATGTAGGGGGCGTCCTTGCGCCCCAGCTGGGCCACCAGGGTCGAGGTGCCGACGGCCCGCCCGAGCTGCCGATCCAGCACCACGAAAACGTACTTGCACAGGGTCGGATCGGCGACGCGCCCCGCGAAGCTGGCGGCGCTGTGTTCGAGCAGGCGCTCCAGATACCGGGGCTCTGCCGGGAGGTTGACCGTGTCGAGATGCCGAGCCAACGCCAGCAGCTGCTCCAGGTCCTCGGGGCCTGCTCCTCGGATGACGAAGCGGGGCAAGGGGGTGGAGGCATCCAGGGCCATGCCGTTCAGGCCTAGCACGGGTCGGGTCTCCTCCCGAGCACGTGCGTGAAAAGCCGCACTTGCGAGCCCGGGTTTCGTGGTAAAGGGAGCGCCCTGTGGCAGCACACGATTGGTCCTTTCCTCGCTCGGAACAGCTTCCCACCTACGCCTTCGTCGCCTCGGATGCGGTCAAGGCCCGGGTCCGGGCTAGCGGTGCGGACATCATCGACCTCGGTCTGGGAAATCCGGATCAGCCGACCCCGTCCGTCATCGTGGACAAGCTGCACGAAGCCGCTCGCGTCGGCGCCAACCACCGCTACCACCCGGGGCGCGGTCTGTTGGAGCTGCGCAAGGCGATCTGTGAGTGGTACGCGCACCGCTACCAGGTGAGCTTCGATCCCGAGCGGGACGCCATGGTCACCATGGGCGCGAAGGACGGCATGACGGGGCTGTGCCTCGCGATCCTCGGCGCGGGCGATCACGTGCTCGCGCCCGATCCCTGCTACCCGATCCATCGGGGTGCTCCGTTCATTGCCGGCGCGGAGGTGCACTCCTATCCCGTCGAGGCGCCCGACGCGGCCCGAGCGGTCGCGGACGCGCTGCAGCAGGGACGCCAGGAGGGGCGCCCCATCAAGCTCGTGATCGCGAACTATCCCCACAACCCCACGGGGCGGGTGATCTCCCGTGAAGAGCTGCGGGCGCTCGTGGAGGTGGTGCGCGACTCCGGGGCCATGCTCCTCCATGATCTCGCCTACGCGGATCTGGATTTCGCCCACCGCTACGCGCCGAGCATCTTCGACTGCGGCTTGCCGAAGGAAGAGGTGCAGCGCTTCGGCGTCGAGGTCTTCTCGATGTCGAAGAGCTACCACATGCCGGGTTGGCGGGTCGCTTACACCGTGGGCAGCCCCCACATGGTCTCGGCCCTCGCCCACCTGAAGACGTACACGGACTACGGCTCGTTCATCCCGCTGCAGCACGCGGCCGCCTGGGCGCTGCGCAACGGCGAGGCGATCGTGGACGGGGTGCGGGAGCTCTACCTGCGGCGGGCACAGGCTCTCGTCGCCGGTCTACGCAACGTGGGCTGGGACGTGACCGAGCCGAGCGGGACCATGTTCGTCTGGGCGCGCCTCCCGCAGGTGTATCGGAAGCTCGACTCCTTCGCGGCCACCGCGCGCCTGATCGAGGACGCCCACGTGGCCGTGTCCCCGGGCAGCGGGTTCGGTCCCGGCGGTGAGGGGTACGTGAGGTTCGCCTTGATCGAAGATCCGCCGCGGATCGAAGAGGCGTGCCGCCGCATCGGTCAGGCCTTGGCGAGCGCCGCCGCCGGTTCGGTGAGCAGCGTGCCGCCGCGCTCCGAGAACGTGGCCACGTCCAGCTGACGTCTCCGCGAGGGCTCCGCAGCGAAGGCTCCGGCATCGGGGGCTTCGCGGAGCCCTGCTCCGCGAAGCCCTGCGCTCGAGCGGCGAGAGGAGGGACGCGCCGGAACCTCGTCGTCAGAGGGACGCGTTCATCGGATCGTATTCGCTGAGCCCGCCCTTCGACTTGGTCTTGGTCGTCTTGGCCTTGGGCGTCGCCGCCGGAGCCTTGGGGCGTGTCGCGGTCGAGCGCGTGGGGGACGTGCGAGCGGGAGCCGCCGCACTGGGTGCCTTCTCCGGCGCGGGTGCGGGCGTGTCCGTCTTCTCCGTCTCGGCTTCGGCCGAGGGAGTCGGCGTGTCGTCGAGATCGCTCAGATCCAAGGACGGAGAGGGTTGCGCCTGCGCCACGGCGCTGGACGTCGACGTCGTCGACTCCGGGGTCGTGGTGGGCGACTTCTCGGGTTCGGCGACGGATCGCGGCGTGCCGAAGCCGGGGGGACCGAACACGGACTCGACGCCTTCGTAGACGCCGCTCAGACCCGTGGTCTCCGCGACGTCGCGCAGCACGTCGTTGCGGTAGAGGCTGAGGAGCGCTCCGAGGACGATGGCCGCCACCAGGGGCCAGCGGCTGGTCCGGCTCTCGCCCTGGGGGGGCTGAGTGTCCATCGCCAGGGGCTGCAGGCTGCCGAAGCCGCTCCCCGGAGCCGCCGAGGCACCGACCGGAACCGCCGAAGGTGCCCAGGAGCCAAGGGCTGGCGCAGGAGCACTGACTTGCGCAGGAGCACCGACGGGCGCGGGCGCCGCGGTCGGGTATCCGCTCTGGGGCGGGGGCGCGCTCTGCTGCGTGAAGCTCTGCTGCGTGAAGCTCTGAGGCGGAGGCGCGCTGTGGCCGACCTGCGGAGGGAAACCGCTCTGTTGTGGAAAGCTGCTGTGCTGCGGGCTCTGCGCCGGCACGCTGCTGGCGGGATGCGTCGAGGGGCTCGCTTGCGTGACGGCAGATGGCGCGACCGACGGCGACAGCACCACGGACGGCTCGAACGCTGGCGGCGGGGGCGCGCTCGGGACCGGAGCAGGTTGTACCGGCGCGGGCGCCATGGCCTGGGCCCGCGCGTGGGGAGCGGGCACGACCTCCGAGAAGAGGGGCGCGGGCGCGACCTGCGGCGCAGGCGGCGCTGGCGGTGGCGCGCCGAGAGGCTCCGTCGCCTTCTCGTCCGCATCCATCCCGGCCACGAGGGAGAGCGGCGCCCAGTCCTTCATGCCCTCCTGCCAGACGAGGGTGTTCTCGTCGATCACCTCCAGACGGAAGAAGTCGTCGAGCTGCTCCAGGGAGAGCACTTTGACTTCTCCGGGAGCCATGAGGACGTGCCACTGCTCGTCGTCGGCGCTCTCCTCCTCGAGGAGGGCGTCCTCGTCGAGGACTTCGGCCGGAGGATACAAGTCCCAAGCGGGCTGCGAGGCCATGGCCCTCTGTGTAGCAGGCGATGAAAGCGCTCGCCAAGCGTGTTTCCCCGCTTTGGCGATTCCATGATGCGCGCATGTTTGCACGATGATTGATTGTTCTCGTGCCCGGATCACCGCGTCGGCGTGACCCCACGGCGCGGGTCCGCATCCCGAAAAATTCGTTTCATTCTGCGGGTTCGCGTGAGCTCACCTGCCTCTGGCGTGGCGCCCCTGCAGGAGCCGAGGCGTCAGCGAAGAGTCCAGCCTCACGCTTCGATGCATCGTCGTCGGTGAGTTCGCCTTTGCGTTCGACTGTGACAATGCTCCGGTAATTTTGTGAGCGAATCGCAGTCGACGATCTGCCGAAAGCGTCCTGGTCGAGGGATCCATCTCTTCCTCTGGCGCAGACGCCGTGCCGGCTGTAACCCTGAGGGCATGGCGCGCAATCCTTGGGAAGACTCCGACCCCGACTTGGCAGCATTCGTAGGCA
>JAAZAA010000295.1 GCA_012514535.1 Myxococcales bacterium
CGAATCGGGGGTGTGTCCGTCGTACCGTGTACCGTGGTGCGCGAAGCGGGACAACGAGGATGGGCAACAACGACTGCGCTCACGCACTGAGCCGTACGACGCGCAGCCGCGCTGCTTGTCGCCGGAGTGCGGAGGCGGACGCTGCGGTGACGTGGGCCGGAGAGAACCCACGGCGACCGGCGACTTCGACGGCGCGCGGGCGGGTGACCGCGCGGGAAACGAGCGGGCGCAGGGAACGGGTGCGCACGCGGCAGGCGATCGCGCGGCGCGCCTGCGAGTTCCAGATCGCGGCACGTGTCCGCTAGACGTCTTCTCGAAAGATGAGGAACCTGTTGCCCGAGGGATCCCGCAGGAGGAAGTTCTTGCCGAGGGGATACTCGAAGACCTCCTCGCTCAGGATGCGACCGCCCGTGACGAAGGGCTTCGCCCGCAACTGGTCGAACAGTCCCCCGCAGTCTTCCACCTCCAGGGCGAACGCGTAGTCCTCCGACCCCGGGGGGCTGCCCGCGGAGAGGATCAAGAAGACGTTGGGGTTGCGCTCGAAGACGAGGGACACGGTGTCCATGCCGTAGTCCTGATGCAGGGCGAACAGCCCCAGGTCTTCGCAATAGAATCGCCGCGCCTCCTCCACGGAGTGGGCCTTCAGGTGCACCTGGATCCGGCTCATGGGGGACATTGTTCGCACGGCGTTCCTGCTGACTGAACTCGACGTGGCTTCGGCAGCATTCCCGAAAGCACGCGGGGCTGGTCCGCGGGAGCGGACGCGCGGCGGGGGCAGGGTCGAGTCACGATCATCGCGTCGATCAGGGTCGTCTCATCGACGAGACGGATCCCGGGCGTAGAGCGCGCTCCAGGTTTGGCCCAGGGCGCGGAGATCGGCGCGGAGGGCGCGGGGGGTGAGGACCTCCGCTTCGGCGCCGAGGAGGGAGAGCTGCGCGAGGGCGATGGAGTGGCGCTCGAAGTCGATGCGGACGCGACCCGGGCGCTTGCGCGCGGCCAGGGCGCGGAGCCTGCGACGATCGGCGGGCGGGCGATCTCCGGCGAGGAGCGCCGCGCCCGCGGCGGTGAGGCGCAACGTGACCGGATAGTGAGGGCGGGCCTCCAGGAAATCGCGGGTCCACTTCTTCCAGAACGCCGCGAGGACGAACTTCGGTGGGCGCTCGAAGCGCTCCTCGAGCAGACGAACCGCCGCCATCCGTGAACCCCGGAAGACCCGCGGCGCGGCGCGCGGGCGCTCCCGATCGAGCGCGACGAGGTACCACTCCGCCCCCTTGAGGACGAGCCCGAGGGGCGCCAGGGAACGCTCGCGGGGCCCGCCTTCCGTCGAGCGATACTCGACGAGCACGCACCTGTCCTCGAAGCACGCGGTGCGCAGGAGCGCCAGGTGCTCGGTGTCGTCGGGGCCCGCGAACCAGCTGCTCGGATCGAGGTGCAGACGTCCCTGGGCGCGCTGGGCCGCGGCGCGCTGCAGCGGAGGCAACGACGCGGTGAGCTTCTCGAGGGCCCGCTCGAGGGGGTCCGAGAGGCCGAGTCCGGCGAGGGCGAGGGGCGCGGAGAACGCCGCCAAGGCCGTCACCTCGTCGTCGTCGAGGCCCGGCACCTGCGTCGCCCAGGTCCCGGCGAGCCCGATGCCTCCCCCCGGCCCCCGCTCCGCGACGACCGGCACGCCGCTCGCCGCCAGCGCGTCGAGGTCCCGATAGATGGTCCGCCGGGAGACCTCGAGCTC
>JAAZAA010000296.1 GCA_012514535.1 Myxococcales bacterium
AGACGAAGCAAACCCTCGACGCGTTCGTCGCCGCGCTCGCCGCGATCAAGGAAGAGGCCGCTCGCGAGCCGCAGCTCCTGAAGACGGCGCCGCACCTCACGCGCCTCGGGCGTCTCGACGAAGCCCGCGCGGCGCGACGCCCGCGCCTGCGCTGGACGGCTGATTCCGCAGCCGACTCGGGCCCGGGTCCGTCGACCGGCTCGCCCTGAGTCTGCGGCGCCCCCGAACCCCCAACGAGCGACGGCGACACCGCGGTGCTCCCGCAGCGTCGCTGCGGCGCTCGTCACGGGCGAGCGTGCGGTGAAGTGCGCGTCGTTGGGTCGCCGGGATCGTCGCCAGCGCCGCGCCGCGTCGTCGCTCCCCATTCGCGTCACGTCGCTTCACGTCGCGTCGTGAAGCGTTGCGTCGCATCCACGACGTCGCCGACACCGGATCGCCGAATCAGGGCGCCCGCGCTCGTCACCTGCAGCGACGGGCGCGGGGCCCTCGTGCCCGCGCCGCGCCGCGTCGAGCGTGGAGAAGCTGCCGCGTTCCCGCCGCTCTCGTGTGCTCGGAGAAGCGGAAGGAGCGCAGAGGGAGCGCAGAGGGAGCGCCCGATGTAGGGAGACGTAGGGCCATGTTGGGTGGCCCGTCGCGGTCACACGTGTCACTACGAAGGATAGGATGCCGCATCTCTATCCCCTCCTCCTCCTCGCGCTGGTCGCGCTCGGGTGCGATCGCCCGGATGAGCGTCCTCGGGACGAGGCCCCTCCTGCGGCGGTGCAGCCCGCGGAGGAGCGTGCGGAGACGAGCGCCGTCGTCCCCGCGGCGCGGAGCAGCGAGGCGCCGGTGGTGTCCACCTCCCGTTTGCCGACCCTCGCCGAGGAGAGCGCCCGCTGTCAGCAGCGCATCGACGCCGCCCTGGCGACGCCGTCTCTGCCGGGAGCGCCGCGCCTGGAGAAGCAACGAGCGCTGGTGATGGCCCGCGGCAAGGCGGAGCCGGTGTTGTTCGTGCAGGAGCCCGAGTTCCAGGGCAAGAAGACCCCCGGCATCGAGGCGCACCGCAAGAACCTGCTGACGACCTCGACGCCCCGGGAGCTGAACCTGAAGCTCGCGCGGCACTTCCGCGGCGCCGTCCCCCTGGGGCGCGACGTGTTCCTCAGGCACGGCTACTTCTACACGGACGACCCCGGCGCCGCCCGCGTGCTCACCGTGCTCATCACCCTCGAACACTTGTTCTTGGAGAAGGAGCTCTGGCTCGAGCGGGGCTCGGAGCGGTTCATCGTCAAGCGCAACGCCGAGGGGCGCTACATCTACGCCACGGGCCCGGAGAAGGGGCTGCCGGCACAGCTGCTGCTCTTCGATCGCGTCGGTCCGAAGGGCGCCGACTACGGCCCGCCGCTCCACGTCGACGTGCGCGAGCTGGCGAACCGCCTCGGCTTCCTGGAGATGCGCGTGCGTCATCTGGGGGAGGAGCACATCGTCGCCGATCTCCGCTACGGAGAGGAGTGGGTGCCGGCGTTCCTCGAGCGCAGCGGCGCCGAGCTCGAGCTGGGGTGCCACGTGATCGATCCGGATCGCGCCGCGGCTCAGGGGCGCGCTCGAGATGAAGCTTATCGTCGGGCGGCCGTGCTGCGGGCGTTGCGCCAAGCGATCCTCACGCAGGTCAACGCGCAGCTCCCCTTCGATGAACCGCGGACGGAGTTCGGGCAGCAGGATGGCGAGCTGCGTCGCCACTGGCGTCGCGCGTATCTCTCCGGGAAGACGACCTACGAGTTCAATGGGGACGAGTACCGCGTCTTCGATCGGCAGGGGGTGCCCATGGTCCCGCAGGTCTGCATCGACTTCATCACCGAGAGCTTCGAGCGGGCCACGGGGATGCACTGGACGCACCGCGGTGAACCCCCGGAGCACGTCCTTGGCGGGCTTGATTTCACGGAGCTGCTCGGGAGCGAGCGCCGCCGGGAGACCGGGTTCCGGGACTACGCGGAGCGGCACCCCGAGCACTTCGCGCCGCTGAACTTCCCGCGGCGGGACTGGGTCCCCTACGAGAAGGAGTGGGCCTTCTTCCGCTTCATCCGGGACCACCGTGACGAGCTCCGGACGGGCGACGTCGTCGTGATCAAGGGCAAGACCCCCTGGGACAAAATCCTCGATCACACGCACACGTTCTTCATCTACGAATCGGATCCAGTGACGGGCATGCCCATCCTCCTCGCGGGGAACTCCGGGCGACCGCGGCTGATCGGTTGGGATGCGGAGATGATGCGCGCGCCGAAGCGGAGCATTCGCCACCGGATGCGCCCGAACACGGAGTGGCTCTACGATCTGGTCGTGCACCAGAGCCCGGAGTCGGGCGAGCGCTGGGCGCCTCCCCTCGCGGTGCGGTTCCCGGGCTGAGGCATCTCGGCGACGCGGCCCAGCGCGTCGGGCAGAGCGGGTGCGGATGGAGACGTCACAACGGTCTCCCGCGCGCTGCGTCACCGCGGTCTTTCGCGCACTGCGCCTCGGCGCGTCCGGGACGACGGCGACCTTTGCGCTACGCTGCGCTCGCCGCGGGTGGAGCGGGTGCGCGGCGCACGAGCCAGTAGAGGGTGACCCCGGCGACGCAGAGGCCGCCCGCGAACATGGGCATCACGCGGATGGCGGTGAGAGATTCGCGCCCCCATTCGGCGAGGGACCCCGTAACGGAGATGGCGAGGCCGTTGAGCCCCTTCACGATCAAGTTGTAGACGCCGAAGTAGGTGCCCGTGACCTGGCGACCGCTGGCGACGGCGCAGCGGGTGATGGCCTCTCCCTCGATCCCGAGGATGACCGCGGCGGCCGGACCCGCGCAGGCGAAGACGATCATGGCCGTGGTGAGGGGCGTCCCCACGATCCCTTTCCCGAGGAGCCCGGCTCCGCCGTACACGAGCCCGAGCAGCGCGGCGGCGCCCACGGTGAGGCGCTCCCAGCCGAACCGGCGCGCGAGGCGCGGGACGATGGTGAGGCTGAGGAGGGCCGTCAGCAGGAACGGCCCGAGGAGCGCGGCGACGTCCTTCAGGGTGCCGCCGAGGAGGCGCTCGGCGATGTACGGCGCGGACGCGGTCATCACGGTGAAGGACATCTGTGCGCCGGCGAACAACAGGATCACGGCGACGAAGCGCCGGTCCTTCAGGGCTCGGAGCAACGCGACGAAGGGAGGCAAGCTGTCCGCGGGCCGCGGAGTGACGCCCGGCGGCGCCGCGAAGTACGGGAGGGCCATCAAGAGGAGCCCGCAGACGCCGAACACGGCCGCGCCACCGAGGAAGCCCAGCTTGGCGATGGCGAGCGGGCTCAACACGAAGCCGACCGCGGTCGCCAGCAACACCCCGACCCCCTGCGCGTTGGAGAGACGAGCGCGGACGGTGGCGTTCCCCGCAGAGTAGTCGTCGATGAGCGACCAGTAGGGGATCGCGTAGAGGGTGTAGCCGACGAAGAAGGCGAACATGCCCGTCACGAGGAACGCCCAGCGCACCGCCGGCGTCATCGTGAGGTCGGGGGCGAAGACCAGGCAGAGCCCGAGGGGAGCCCAGGGCAGCGCCAGCCACAGCAGCGAGCGGCGCTGACGGCCTCGGCTCACCCAGCGATCCCCCAGCACGCCGGCGAGGGGATCCGTGATCGCGTCGAAGATCCGAAATCCGAAGAACACCAGCCCGACGAGGGTGGCGGAGAACAGAGCCGCCGCGGCGCCGGGGGCGGTGCCGTCCGAGAACCGGATCACCCACTGGAAGAAGTACCGGGTCAGCATCATGATGCCGAGCTGACCGGCGGTGTAGAGGACGTAGCCGCGGACGTTCATCCGAGCGCTGAGGAGACCGGAGGACGCCGCGGAACACAAGGCTTCGGCGGGTGTCGGGCTCGCGCGGGGCGTGGTGGCGCGGCTGCGGGGGCGCCGTCGTGGCCCCGGGGCGTGGCGTGGTCGCGTCAGGCGGAGGGGACTTCGCGCCTCAGAAGCTGTGGGATGTCCGGATCTTCCGACGTGTCCGCCTCCCACGGCGGGAACGGATCGGGCAGCTGGCTCCAGCCGAGCGGCCCCATACGCATCTCGTGCTCATCGAGCAGACACTGGTCGAGGCGCTCCCGGAGCAGTCGTTCATCGAGAGCCTGCCCGATGAAGACCAACTCCTGGCGGCGATCGCCGTACGGTCCTCGGAAGTCGGCGCGTAGATCCTCCCGCATGGCCTCGTCGTCGGGCCACAGGGTCTCGGGAAGGCTCGCCCACCAGCGCCCGCCGGATTGGTGGCAGCAGGCGGTGCCCGCTTGGGACCACAGGCCCGCTTCCCCCATGCGGGTCGCGAGCCAGAACAACCCCTTGCTGCGCATCACCCCCGGCCAATCCTCGTGGAGGAGCTCCCAGAGGCGCTGGGGGTGGAACGGTCGCCGCGCTCGATAGACGAAGCTGGTGATCCCGAGGTCCTCGACGTGGGTCGAGGTCTCCCGGGGCAGCGCGGGGGCGGGGAGAGCGGGGTGTGGCGGCTCCGCCGTCTGGCCCGCGTCAAAGGCGCCGGTGTTCAGGACGCTCTCCAGGGGCACGACGCCGAACATGGCCGGGACGAGCTCGGCCTCGGGGTTGAGGCACTGGAGGATCCGGAGCAGACGCTGCTGTTCCCGCGCGCTGATCCGATCGGTCTTGTTCAACACGATCACGTTCGCGAACTCCACCTGCTCGGCGAGCAGATCCGCGAGCGTGCGGTTGTCCTGGTCGTCGACGGCGAGGCCCAGCTGGGCGAGCTCCTCCGCCCGCTCCCAGTCGCGCAGGAAGTTGCAGGCGTCGACCACGGTGACCATCGTGTCGAGCCGGGCGACGCTGCCGAGCAGGCTGCCCTCCGGGTCGGGTTGATCGAAGGCCATCGCCAGCGGCATGGGCTCGGCGACTCCCGTCGCTTCGACGATGAGGTAGTCGAACAGGCCACACCGGGCGAGCTCCGAGACGTGTCGGACGAACTCGTCCCGCAGGGTGCAACAGATGCAGCCGTTGTGGAGCTCGATCATGCCGTCGACGAGCCCGCGCACGGGCGTGCGCCCCGGCTTGATCAGGGTCGCGTCGACGTTGACCTCGCTCAGGTCATTCACCAAGACCGCGACTCGGAGCCCCTCGGCGTTGGCGAGCAGGTGGTTCAGCAGAGTGGTCTTGCCGGCTCCGAGAAACCCCGACAGCACGGTGACGGGTAGGGGATGCATGCGCGTCTTGGGAGCTCGAAAAGCGAAAGCTTCGCGAGGAGCGACTCGTTCCGCAAACACCTCGCGGCGCTGGCGGACGGACCCATTCAGGTGAGCCCCGAGGGGCTCGTCGAAGGGCCGAAGTGCAGCCTACCACGGCGTTGGTGGGGCGCAACGCGAGGGCGAGGGCGCGCGCTCCCAGCGAGGGAACCAAAGAACGGTTCGCCCGGCGCGCTCGTCTCGCGCGGCGCGATGGTTCCGCCCACGCCCGCCGACGCGGCGAGGGAATCAGGGTCAGCGCAGCTCGTAGGCGGCGTCGCGGAACGTGTACGAACGTGAACGTTGACTTCCCCAGGGCAAGAGCAACGGCTCGATCCCTCCCGCGGGGTGGAGATCCTCGGGGAACGGATAAGTCCGCTCCGTCCAACCGATCGCTCGCGCGGGGCGCAGCACGATGTCCACCCCCGAGCCGCGAGGCGTGAACGCGACGGCGCCGACCACGCGTCGATCGCCGAGGGCGCGCCCCGTCTCCGCCGCGAAGATGCGGGTGAGCTTCTCGCCGAGCACCTTGTACACGTAGAGCACCTCCCGCTGGACGGTGTCACCGCCGAGCTCCTTGCTCGCCTTGGCCTCGAGCAGGGCTCTCACCAAGATCTCCGCTTTGCCGTCGCCGGTCAGGTCACGGGCCGTGGCGTCCAGGATGTGCCCGGGCTCCTTCACTCCCACCGTGATGAACGTGTAAGTGAGCCCCTGCCGAAACCCCTTCCCGAAGACGACGATGTCCTTTCCATGGACCACCACCCGCTCCGGGCGCTCGTCTTCGACCACGTTCGTCACGAAATCGAAACGCGGTGCGGATTTGCCGACCCCGCGATCCCGGCGATACAGGCCGTAGACCTGCTCGAGGAGCTCGTCGGCGTTCGGCGGTCGGGGGGCGAGGGGCGCCGAGGCCGCGGCATCGTTCGTCGCCGGCGCGCTGCGGGCTCCCGCGCTCCGCGTCGACCTCACCTTGGGGGTCCAGGTGGTCTCTCCGGCGGGCGCCAACCCCCGCCCCTGCCAGCGGAAGGTCCTCGAGGCGACGGTGTCCCAGGGCAAGAGCGCCGAGGGGATGCCGTCGATCGTGGGCTCACGGAAGCTGTCAGGATCGAACCCCTTCGCCTTGCCCTGGCCGATCACGATCGCCGCGTTCTTGCCACGCCGGATGGTGACCTCGTTGCGGACGTGCCCTTCGGGGGTCTTGATGGCGACCTCGTGGGCGAACACCTGCTCCGGCGCGCCGTCACTGCCGAGCCGGAGCACCTGCAAGACGTCACGGTGCTCGGCGTCCTTGCCGATGCGTTGCTCCAGGACGATCTCCGAACGCCCGTCGCCGTCGAAGTCCACCAGATCGAGGCGCAGCACGCTCTTCGAACCGCCCACCCGCAGCTCGTTGAAGTAGAACTGCTTCCCGTCTCGATAACCCGGTCCCACGATGCTCAGGAAGTGCCCATAGATGGCGACGCGCTCGAGCTCCGCGCCCCCGAACACGTTGCCATAGGCCTCTCGCGCCGGCGTGAAGCCGAGCCCCCTGGGCTCCAGGAGCGCCTGGTAGAGCCCGGCTTCCGACTCGAGCGGGAACAGCGGCAAGCTGGTGCCCTTGCCTTTGCCGTTCGCGACGACCGCGCGAACGCGCCCCGGCGCGGAGGCG
>JAAZAA010000297.1 GCA_012514535.1 Myxococcales bacterium
CCCTCCCCGGAAGCGCCCTCCCTGGGTGATCCAGGCGCTCCTGCGCGGCGCTTCGCGTTCGTGGCCCTGGCGGCGGCCTGCGTCGCCGCCACGGCGGCGGTGAGCGGCGGTGAGCAGCCAGCGCACACCGAGCTCGCCGAGCCGGGCGCCGCGCTCCGCTACGAGGTCCCCTGCCCCCCGGGACAGCTCCCCGACGACGGGATCTGCGTCCCCGCCGCGGCTCCAGGGCTCCTCCTCGAGGGCGTCGACGTCGCGCAACCGGGGGAAGCCATGGCCCCCCTCCGGGGCGATCGCCCCCGAGACCTCCGCGCTTACGCGCTCCCGGTCGTCCTGGAGGGCGACTCGACGCCCCGCGTCGAGGAGACGCCGACGACCGATCCGGGCCCTGCGTCGAGGATCGCGCAGGACCCGGTGGTGGGCTCTCCGCTGGGTCCTGCGCTCCGCGTCGCGGCCCCCGGCGCCTCCGTGCGCAGCCTGGTCCTCGAAGCTCAGGAGGGTCCCACCGAGGTCGTCTTCGCGACCCATGGCCCCCCGGGAATCGTGATCACGGCCCACACCGTCCGCCGCGAGCGGGGCCTCCAGACCTTGCTGCTCGTCCACGGCCAGCTCGCGGAGATCGAGCCCCCGCTCCTCGAGGCCATGCCCACCGCCCCGATCCCCGTCGAAGCCGACGCGAAGCTCGGCCTGACGAGCGCCGCGGGCCTCCTCCTGGCGCTGCGCCAGGTGCGCGGGGACGTGACGCTGCAAGAGGCCGTCCCGGATCTCGCCCCCGAGGCGGTGTTCGCCAGCGACCCACGGAACGCCCTGCCACTCCGCCCGTGAGAGGGAAGCCGGAGGTTCCCGGGACCCGATGGGCGAGCGTACCCGATGAGACCCCAGCTCGGCGCTCGCGCGCCGCGCGGGCTCAGACGACGAGCTTGTACCCGAAGCCGTACACCGTGAGGATGTGCTGGGGCTGATCCGGCTTCCTCTCGAGCTTCTTGCGCAGCTTCACGACGAAGTTGTCGATGGTGCGGTTGCCGGGGTTCGCGTCGATGCCCCAGATCTTGTTGAGGATCTCTTCGCGCCCGACGGGCTGACCGTGCCGCTCGTAGAGGAGGCGCAGGAGCTCCACCTCGTAGAAGGACAGGGGCACGTCCTTGCCCTTGGTCGTGACCGTGTGCGTCGTGAGGTTCACGGTCGAGTTCCCCACCGAGAAGACCGTGACCTCGCTGGGCCGCTGGGCGCGCCGGAAGAGCGCCCGGATCCGTGCCACCAGCTCCCCAACGCTGAAGGGTTTGGTGACGTAGTCGTCCGCTCCCACGTCGAGGCCGCGGATCTTGTCGGCCTCCTGGCTCTTCGCCGTCAGCATGATGATCGGCACGAAGGCATCGACCCGCCGCAGCTCCTCGCAGACCTGGTAGCCGTTCACGTCCGGCAGCATCAGGTCCAGGAGCACGGCGTTGGGCCGCTCCGCCCTGCACACCTGCACACCCTCCTTGCCCGTGCCCGCCGTGACCACCCGGAAGCCCTCGAACTCCAGGGCATCCCTGAGCCCCAGCACGATGTGAGGCTCGTCGTCCACCACCAGGATCGTCTTCTGGGGTTCCATGGCCGCCCCGAACTCTAGGAGGCACCTCGGGATCCCGGCAAGGTGGAGCGCTCCTGGAGCACCGATCGGTTCGCTACCGGAAAGCTCCGCCTCCCCGATCCCCCCTGGCGGGGGACCGGCTGGGCGACGAACGGCCTGCCTCTCTGCTCCGTTCGTCGCTCCAGACCCTACCAAGAGAAAACCCCGTCGCCGGCCAGGCCAGCGACGGGGTCGTTCCCTCCGAGGAGCGCTCTCGCTTACTGCGACACCGCGCTGCCCACGCAGGCCACGAAGGTCGTGGAACTGGGAGCAGGCGTTGGCTCGGCGTTGTTACCGATGAAGCGGAGCAAGCGCCGCTCGGTCGCCGGGCACGACTCCACGAGGGGGTTCGTGCAGTTCTCGGGATGGTCGGGGTCGCAGCCGGCCCCCTGAGCACCCGTTCCGGGCAGTCCCTTACCCGGATCGATGTAGCAGTACCCCGGTTCCTGGGCGCTGTTAGTCGCGTTCTCATCGAAGAGGCACTCCTGCAGACCCGCGTCCCTCAGCGGCAGGACCTGACAGATCGTGAACTGCGTGCAGTCCGGATCGTCCGGTCGGCAGGTCTCGCTCTCCTTCAGCTCCTTGCGGATCGCCTCGACCACCTGGGGATTGGGATCCGCCCGGCCGGCGCGCGCGCACGTCCCAGCCCCCGGCAGCACCTCGGTAACCACGCAGGGCACGTTGCCCTCCTCGTCCACGTCGAGCTCGCGGGGGAGGCAGCGACCGGACAGGGCCTCACCCAGGCGCTTCACGATGGCGCCCACCGCCGGGTTGTAGCCCGCGTTGGGGTCGTTCCGATCGGCGGGGTTCTTGGGACAAATCGACGCGACGATGGAGTTGTCTCCGAAGCCCTTCAACACCTCCAGGTAGCGGGTGCCCGGGTAGGCCTTGGCGAAGTACTGGGTCGTGCTGAAAGCCGAACCAGCCCCCTGGAAGCACAGCGGCTTCTGCA
>JAAZAA010000298.1 GCA_012514535.1 Myxococcales bacterium
GGCTTGGTTGAGCCCATCAGGCCCCCCGCAAGGGGTTCGGGCCTGATGGGCGAGCTCTCCCGATGGCGAACCGATCGGTGCTCTAGGGAGTCGCTTCGGCGCTCTTGTCCTGTTGGGGCTGCCGGTGGGTTGGGGCTGCCGGTGGGTTGGGGCTGCCGGTGGGTTGGGGCTGCCGGTGGGTTGGGGCTGCCGGTGGGCTGGGGCTGCTGGGCTGGAGCTGCCGTGGCTTGGTGGGTGTTCGGGGCTTGCAGTGGTTCACGGGGCCCCCACTACGTCACATGGGCGTGTGTCCGACACATTGGTGCACACGGATCGCGCGGGGTCGACGCGTCGCGCGATGACTCGGGATCCGCCGTCGTGGGCGCGGTGCTCCGCGCCAGGGCGCTGTTGAAAATGGGTCGAATCGACGGGTCGAAACGACTCCGTCGCGGGGGCTGACAGGTCGATTGACGCCTGGAATGAGGCGTTTGTGGTGGCACGCGCCTTGCTGGCCGATGGGTGTGATGGAACACCGCGCTTTCGAACGAGACGGCACACCCGAACGAGACGACACCCCGGTCCACTGGGGGAGGTACGAGCTTTGGGACGTCCTCGGGCGTGGAGGCGCCGCCACCGTGGTGCGCGCCTTGGCGCCGCCGAGCGCCGACCGCCCCGAGGTCGTGGCGCTGAAGTTCTTACACCGTTCCCTCGTGGACGACCCCAAGGCCGCGGCGGCCTTTCGCGCCGAAGCGGCCCTGGGAATGCTGCTGCGCCACCCGAACATCGTCCGCACCTACGATCTCGAGCACCACGACGGTCGCAGCGCGATCGTCATGGAGTACGTCGACGGTCGCCCGCTCCACACCTTCCATCACCCGGCGCTGTTCCCCGCACCGGAGCACGAGCCGTACATGGTCGCGGCCTTGATCGCGCAGACCTGCGACGCCCTGCACGCGCTGCACACGGTCCGCGGCGCCGACGGATCGGCGCGCCGGGTGGTCCATCGGGACGTGACGCCTCAGAACATCCTCGTGCGGCGCGACGGGGTGGTCAAACTGCTGGATTACGGTGTCTTCTTCAGCCCCGATCGAGGCTTCCACACGACGGCGGGCTTTCTGAAGGGGAAGGTGCCCTACCTGGCGCCGGAGTACATCGACTCCCGCCCGTGGGATCACCGCGTCGACGTGTGGGCGGCCGGAGTGATCGCCTGGGAGTTCCTCACGGGGAAGCGCCTGTTCCGCGGGGAGAGCCCGGGTCGGACGATGGTCGCCGTACGCCGCGCGCTCATCCCCGATCCGTCGTCGCTGCGCCCGGAGCTCTCGCCTCGCCTGGCCGCGGTCGTGATGAGGGCGTTGGAGCGCAACATCGCGCGGCGTTACCGCAGTGCTCACGAGTTCGCGGTGGCGCTGCGCGAGGTCATTGGCGCCGAGTACGGCGTGGTCGACCCGGAGACGCTCTCCGACTGGGCCGATGGCCGTGAGCCCCGGGCCGCCTCGGGGGTCATGCGCGTCGCTCGCTCGCTGTCCCCGCCGGGGGAGAGCGCCGAGCGAGACACCCTCTCCTTTCACTCGAAGCTGACGGGGACCTGAAATGACGAAGCGAAGTCACTGGGCTCTCGCCACCATCGCGTTCGCTTTGGCCAGCTGTGGGCTCTTCGTCGAGCCACCGGAGCTCGAGAGGACGACGTCCGGCGCGTCCGACGAAACCGACGACGGCGGCTCGACGACGAGCGTCCCCGAGAGTGAGGGTGGCCCCTCGGGAGGCGAGGGCGGTGGGGAGGGGCTTCGGCCTTTCGTCGACGTTTGTGATTCCTCGTGTGCGGGCGCCGCGGGGCAGCTCGATGAGCCCCCCGTCTCGGACAGCGATTGTGTCAGCGAATGCGATTGTGACGGCGACGGGTATCTGAGCGTGGGTGCTTGTGGCGGAGACGACTGCGACGACCACGACCCGCAGGTCCATCCCGGGCAAACCGACTATCACGAGGAGCCGGCCGCCAACCCCGCCATCGGCTTCGACTACGATTGCAGCGGGACCGCCGAGCACGATCCCGAGCAGGCGGTCGTCAGCTGTGGCCTGCTCGATCTGCTCCTGTGCGTGGACAACGAAGGATTCAAGGGCTCCGCCCCGCCTTGCGGTGAATCCGGGGAGTGGGTCCGCTGCAAACCGAACGCTCTCGGCCTCACCTGTACTCAAGAGTCCCTGGGAGAGGTCGTGGCGCGCTGTCGTTGAAACCAAAGAGACTGTCGCGCGGCGTCGCGGGCGTCGCCCCCGTCGCCGCAACGCGATGGAGCCAACGGAGGTCGTCGACGTTCAGCCCGTCAGGAGCCCGTCAGGGCTCCTCGCCCTTCGGGTGTCCCCGCAAGCAGATCTCCTGAAACTGATGGCGCAGGGTCGTGCTGGCCTTCAGCTCGGGGACGGTGGCGCTCGCCATGCTGATCCCGGCGATCAGCGCCGCTCGCACGCGGGCATCCTCCGGGAGCGCCGTCGATTGCCGCTCCGCGACCCGGCCGAGGCGTCCGATGAGCTCACGCGCCGTCTCCTGGATGGCCCGGATCTCCTTGGAGGCCATGTGCGGGCGAGCGTCGCGGCCTTGGGGAAAGAGCAGCTCGAAATGCGCGGGCTTCAGCTGCGCCAGGCGCACGGGGACATCGAGCGCGGCCTCGAGGGACTCGGCTCGTTCCAGGCGTTCGCGAAAGTAACGCAGCGCCTCCGCCGCCATTTCGGCGACGAGATCGTCGATGGAGACGAAGTAGCTGTAGATCGTGGCTCGTCCGACCTCGGCATCACTCGCGACGCGCTCGAGGCTGAACTGACTGAAGCCGTCTCGCTCTGCGACCCTCCAGGCGGAGGCGAGGATGTCGTCTCGTCGGCGCTTCCGCTCGCGCTCCCTGCGTTCGTTCGTGCCCATTGAAGCCTTTGCTAAAAGCTTCGCCCGAAAGCTCGAGGATGTCCATCCTCGGGAGGTCGCGCGTGGACCGTCGCGTTCCGCAACAGCGCAATTGCGCACATTGTAGTGGGGCGGAGATGTCTGCGATGAGCCGTGTCTTCATCGCCGGAATCTTAACGGACCAGGACGCCCGCCGATCTCGGGTTTTGGCTTCGTCCAATCCTCGGGGCCCAATTCTCAGGGGGAAGGGGCGCTGCGCTCCGGTGCTCAAGTACCCACGTACGTTCACTGCGCCTGCGGCGCTCCCTCGCCAGAGGCGAGGGCCGTAGGCCTCCGTGCACTCCGTCCAGCGTGCTGGACTTCGTGCA
>JAAZAA010000299.1 GCA_012514535.1 Myxococcales bacterium
GCCTCGCCGCTCACCGGCACCTTGAAGCCCGTGACCAGGCTGCAGCTCGAGCCGACGGCGCAGTCGAGCGCACACCCCCCACCGTCGTTGACGTCCTCGCAATCGACGTCACAGGTCGCCCCCGGCGCGCAGCGGACGGAGCACTCGGCGAAGTGAGCGCAGTCCATCTGGCAGCGGGAGCCCTCGAGGCACTCCGCGGCGCAGTTCGCCTCCGCCCCGCAGGTGAACTCACAGGACGCGCGGTCCATGCACGACATCCCCGAGCAGGTCTGCTGGAAGCCGCAGTCGAACTCGCAGGACTCGGTGATGCCGCACTGCTTGCCACTGCACGCCGCGTCCTTGCAGCTGGTCGTGTCATCCCGGAGACAGTCCCCCTCCGGCGCCAGACACTTCCCGCAGCTCGTCGTCTCGAGCTTGCACGTCGCCGCTTCGCACCCCAGCGAGCTGGCTCCGCCAGCGCCACCCATCCCGCCGCTGGTAGCAGGGAGCAGCCCGATGTCCTCACAGCTCTCGTCGGACGGGACCCCCGCCTCGCACTGCTCGCCCTCCTCCACCTCGCCGTTGCCGCAGACGGAGCACCCCTCCGTCACCCAACCGAGCCCGTCGGCGTCGCAGGTGGCCTTCCCTCCGCTGAACGCCTCGGGATCGATGGCGGTGCAGTCCTTCTCGTCCACCTCCGGCGTGCACACCAAACACTCCGTGGTGTCCCAGCCGGTGCACGCCTCGTTGCACACGGCCGTGCCCCCCACGAACGCCTCCGCGTCGACGCTCGCGCACTCGGCCGACTCGCCGACCTCACAAATACAGCTGGTGACTCCACCCGTGCTCGCGCCGCTTCCCCCCGTGGCGGCGCCGCCCGTGGCGGCTCCGCCCGTGGCCGAACCGCCGGTGGTGAATCCGCCCGTCGCGCTCCCACCGCTCGACGCACCTCCCGCCGCGGGGCCCGCCCCACCCGTCGCTCCCGAGACCGGCTCGTCCGTACTGGTGGCGCACGCGCCGACGATCACCAACCCGCAGCCAAGCAACGAAAGAAACGCGAAGGGCCTCATAGTTTCGTTTATCGTGAGAAGAACTCTGCCGTCCAGGCGCAACGAAACGAGCACCGTAAGGGGCCGACACCGTTGTCCTTTCCCGCTCCCGTTCGCCCGCACGGCGTCCTCCCTTCGGCTCGTCTCCGTCCAGCGGGCCCGCTGCGGTCCGCCCTCGAGACCAGCACCACCGCTCTCGAGGCTGGAGGTCTCTCGGCTCGCCGACGACCCCGACGCCCTTCGGCCCGCGGCTCGACCAGGCGAACGGGACGGCCGCTCTCGCCCCCTCCACGCGCGCAATTTCTGCGCACCTCAACACATAAACGCAACAACTGCGTTTTGCGCAAAGGGGAGCTCCTCGATATTCGCGCAAAAGCAGCAAATTTCACCCAGTTCAGGGGCAAGCCCGGCTTGAGAAAATCTGGCCCGCATTTTGCTCTATGGAGGGTAGCCCGGCCATGTCGGTCGGGAGAATCAGAAAGGAGGCAGTCATGAACCCCCTCAAGAAGCGAGCAGCAGCCTGGATGGCAGGTATGTTCTTGCTCATCGGAGGCTTTTTGGCTGCTGCGGTCATCTTGCCTCATCGCGCCGAGCCCTACGGTGCCGGCGCGCCGGAGGTCGAGGTCCCGCGGATGGAAAACGTCCCCGGGCCGCACGCACCCCGCATGGCGATCGAGCTCGAAGCCGCGGAGGCAGCCGAGTAGCCAGTGACGAAGGAGGGCAGGGGCGCCTCCGGCTCAACCGAGCACGAGCGCGCCCCAGCCCACCGCCAGCGCAGGGCAGAGGAACGCCAAGACCAGCCCGATGCGCATGAAATCTTTCCCCTCGAGCCCTCCGGCAGAGAACGCGATGGCGTTCGGAGGCGTCGAGATCGGCAAACACATCCCCGTCGACGCCGCCAGCGCGATCGACACCGCCGCGAGGGGCTCGAAGCCAGGAGCCAACGCCACTCCGACGGGCACGAGGATCGTCGCCGCCGCCGTGTTGCTCATGAAGTTGGACAGGATGGACGTCGTGTAGGCCATCACCAACGAGAGGGCGACGGGCGCGAGGCCCTGCACGGGCAGACGGGCGACCATCCAGCTGGCGAGCCCGGTCTCCGTGACGGCGACCCCGAGCGCGAGGCCGCCGAACAACAGGAGGAGCACGTCCCACTGGAGGGACCGCACGTCCGCCGCGCGGAGGATGCCCGTGGCAGCGAACAGACAGATCGGCACGAACGAGACGACCGGCGTGGGCACCCCGTGCCAGGTGCCGGTCATCCAGAGGATGACGGTCAAGGTGAAGACCACCATCACGATGATCTGCCGCCACGCAGGCAACCTCTCCGAGACATCCAAGTTGGCGAACGTCGGGAGCGGCGCCGCGGCGCCGTCCTGCGCCGGGTACCACGTCCGGAGCAACGTGTAGCTGACGAGGAAGAGCGCCAGGGCGGGAGGCAGACCGATCAGGAGCCAGCGGGCGAAGTCGATCTCGCCTTCACCCCCGACGGCGCCCGCGGCGATCGCGTTGGGCGGTGATCCGATGAGGGTCGCCATGCCCCCGAGGTTCGTCGCCACGGCGACGCCCAGGAGCAGCGCCCGGCGAGACGGATCGCCGTTCGGGCGAGCAGCGGCGATGGGCATCGCGATGGCCATCAGCATCGCCGCGGCCGCCGTGTTCGACATGAACATGGAGAGGACGAAGCCGACCACCATCAACCCGAGCAGGGCGCGGGCTGGTGTCGTCCCGGAGATCATCAGGACCCGACGCGCCATCCAGCGGTCGAGCCCGGTCTTGCTGGCGGCTTGGCCGAGCACGAAGCCTCCCAAGAAGAGCCACAACAGCGGGCTCGCCCAGGGCGCCAGGAAGCGGTCCCAGTCCGCGCGCCGCCCCATGTCCCCGAGGAGCAGGATCTCCAAGCCGACCACGAGGAGCGCGACGCCGTAGGAGGCGACCGCCTCGGTCACCCAGAGTCCCGCCGCGAACAGCAGGATGAACAGCGCGTGGCGCCCCTGCTCGGGCAGATCCGCGTGCGCCGGCAGGTAACTGAACGACCACGCGAGCGCCAGGCAGACGACCGTCAAGACGCCTTGGCGCCACGAGCGCACCTCCAGCCGCTCGAGCAGCTCCCGTAGCTCCCGGCGCTCTTCGCTGAGGAGCGACCACCTCCTGGACGACCCTGGCTTCATGGGACCACCGGGCCCGCATGATGCCCCTCTGCCCTGCCCGACGAAAGACGGCGTTCCCAGCGGGCACCAGCGGGGGCCCAGGCGCGCCCCCTCAGCGCTCGCCCAGGCAGCGCACGACGACGACGCCGGAGTAGTAGGGAAAGCCTGGCCCGACGTCGTAGCGCCCCTGGTGGCGCGCCAGCTCGTAGCCCTCCGCGCACAGCTCGTCGGCCTCCTCGAGGCAGGCTTGGGGGTCGTCACGACAGGTGATGCGCCACCACCCCGCGGAACCATCGGGACCGACGACGGGCGTCGCCTGAGCCCTCGCGCTGCATCCGGCGACGACGTGGGCAGCGCACAAAAGGACCAGGCCACCCCAGGCCCGCGCGCGGGCGCTGTTCCCAGAGGACGACGAAGGCTCGGTGCGTGCCATCAGTAGGAGTACCCCGCCGAGAGAGAGAGGACGACGCCGTTCCGGTAGCTGTGCGTGGCGCGGTCCTGTCGACGCTCGCGTCCCTGCGTCACCAAATACTGCGTGTTCAGGATGTTCTCCGCCGAGAACCCGATCTGGACCCCACCGCCGACCTCTCGGGAGACGGTCAGATCCACCTGGTGTTGCGGCTGCAGGTAGTAGTCGTCGAGCCCCGCGGTGCCCACGCGGACGATCCGCTTCCCGGTCGTGTTGTAGAGGAGACGAACGTTCGTCTCCGATGGGCCCGAGTAGTCGAGGGCGATGTTCACGACGTAGGGCGCTTGGTTGACCATGGCGCGCTCCGTGTTCGTCAAGAAGCCCACCCCCGTGGCGTCCGCTCCCGTCTGGTCGAGGCGGATGCGGGAGGTGGTCAGGGTCAGGTTCCCCATGAGGCTGAAGTCCTCCAGAGCCTCGTCGATGAACTCGAGGCTCTTGCGCGCTTCGATCTCGACGCCGATCAGAAAGGCGCCGCGCGCGTTGCGATAGCGGAGGAAGTTCAAGCTGGAGGAGGGCTCGAGCACGGGCTCCAGCGGATCGGTGAAGTCCTTCGCGAAGGCGGAGATCGAGACGACCTCCTGCGGCGACGGGAAGTAGTCGGCCCTCAGATCCGCGTTGACGACCTTCGTGATCCTCAGGTTCGGATCGCCTGCCACCAGGGCGCCGCCGTAGTAGTCCTGGAAGGTGAAGCTCGCGAGCTCCCGCAGCTGCGGACGCGCCAAGGTCCGGCTGACCGCGCCACGGAGCTCGAGGGACTCCGACAAGGCGTAGACGACGGACAGGCTCGGGAGCACGTCCACGCTCTCGAGCTCCGCCCGGTCGCCGTCGATCTCGCGACGCGCGAACTGATCGTAGGGAGCCAGGAAGATGCGGGTGCTCTCCAGGCGCGCCCCACCGATGAGCCGCCACCGCTCGGTGAGTTGGCTGTCGCCCATCAGGTAGCCGGCGTAGATGCCGGTCTCCGCCGAGTACGCGTCGGACTTCAGGTTCGTGTCTTCGAGGAGCTCCAGCGGAGAGCCCCCCAAGTGCTCACGAACGAAGAGGTCTCCGGGGCAGCGCGCGGAGTCGAACTCCGGGCCGCAGGTGAACACCCCGTCGTCCGCCCCGCGCGCCGTGCGAAAGGAGAAGCGACGCGCCCCGAAGATGCGCTCCCTGGTGTTCACCGCGCCGCCCACCTTCAGCTTCGTCGGCAGCTCCCCGCGGAGGATGGGCTGGGTCCAGTCGACGAACACCGCCTGCGCGTTCTCGTCCATGTCCGCGTAGAAGTGACGGCCGCTGGTCGCGCCCCCCAAGAACGCGAAGGTATCGGACTGAGCGCCGCGGAAGTACACGGCGTCGCGCATGTCCGGCTGGCTCATGGAGGCCTTCGCCAAGGACAGCCGCCAATCGAGCTCCGCGTCGTGCAGCTCCGGGAAGGCGTGGACGCCGCGGAGCTGGGCGAAGTCGAGGGTCCGGCTCGTGAAGTCCAAACGCGAGTTACCGACGGTGCCGTCGTTGTTCGCCAGATAGCCACGGAACACCGAGGTGGTGTCGTCGGCGAGCTGACTGCGCATCGCGAGCAGGTTGATCGCGTGGTGCTCCCCGAGCTCGAGACCGATGATCCCGAAGCTCCCCCAACGGACCGACTCGCGCCCCAGGCGGCGCCGGGCATCGATCGAGACGCTCAGCGCGTCGCTGCCTCCTTCACCGGTCGGGATGAACTCTCGGATGAGCTCGTCACGGACGGTGTACTTGCGCCCGTAGGTCAGAGCACCTACGGCCCCCAGGCGCGCGCCCCTGCCCAAGTCCCAGCCATTGCCCAGCATGACGGTCCCGCCGTGATGGGGTGGGGTGAACGCCCGCGTCGTGTTCATCGGGTTGTCGAAGGCGGGACCCAACCCATCGATGTCTCCGCGCCCGATCCGGTCGCCCTCGGGGGTCCTCTGCCCGGGGGCGAGCGCGTAGTCCCGGGGGACCTCATCGGGCAGCGCCCGGTGCCCGTCGTCGATCCCCAGCCAGTCCGTGCTCCCCCCGTCGTAGGAGAGGCGATGGCGGAAGGTGGCCTGGCTGTTCCAACCTGCCTTTAGGGAGAAGTTGAAGAGCAGACGCTCCGGCACGGTGATCGTCTCGATGCGCACCGAGCCGCCAGCGAAATCCGCGGGCATGTCGGGGGTGAACGTCTTGGCGATGTCGATGGACCGGATCGTCTGCGTCGGGAAGAGATCGAGCGGGACCGTCGCCCTGTCCGGCTCCGGGCTCGGCAGGGTCGATCCGTTCACCAACGCGTTCGTGTACCGCTCACCCAAGCCCCGCACATAGACGAAGCGGCCGTCGACGATCGTGACCCCCACGACCCGCTGCGCGGCGCCTGCGGCGTCGCCCGCGGGCGTCCGCGAGATGTCCTCCGAGGTGATGGCGTCGGTCAGGGAGGCAGACTCCCGCCGCTCGTCCATGTAGGCCGCCACGCTGCCCTCGATGTGCGGCGCGGTGACGACGAAGTCGTCCAGGGCCACGGAGGACGGCGCGAGCTCGATCTCGATCTCCCGAGTGCGAGCGGCGTCGACGACGACCTCCGAGCGCGACTCCGTCGAGTAGTCCGTGTGGATGACGGACAGATCCCACGTGCCCTCCGGCAGCTCGACCCGAAAGCGCCCCTGCTCGTCCGTAACGGCCTCCACGGGCGCTCCCCGAACGTACACCTTGGCCCCGGCGACGGGCGCCTTGGCCTCCAGCGCCCGCACGACGCCCACCAGCGTCCCGATGGCTTCACTCGGCTCGTCCGGTGCTTCCTGGCGGGCCTCCCGAGCTTCGCTGGCCTCCGCCCCTTCGACGAGGAGCGACTCCACCGTCCCGTCGAGCCGCAGCGTGGCCACGAGCTCGGCGGTCTGCCCCGCGACGAGCCGGATCTGCCCCAGGTCCAATCGGAGCGCTCCGGTCCCCGGAGCCTCGGGCACCAACGCTCGGGGGACGGTGAGGCCGACGCGAGCGACACGCGACGCGGCTTCCCGGACGCCCTCCGTCGCGCTCACGAGCTCCGCGCTGCCGTTCTCGTTGGTCCGAGCCGCCACCATCGCGCCGTGCGCCACACTCACCGCGCCGTGCTCCAGCGTCACCGACACGTCAGCGGCTGGCGTCGCTCCCACGAACACCAGGACGTGGAGCTGCGTCGTCCCCTGGTGTCCTGCCTCCGGCGCCCCTGGTCCTTCGTGACCCGTCGCTTCTTGAGGTGTCGCCTCCTGGGCCGCCTCCTTTGCCGCCACTTCCTGGACCTCCTCGGGCACCGCTTCTCGAGACAGCGCAGACGGCGCCGAGAACAGGGTCACCGAGACGACGCCCACGCGGATCATCCCCGACCGCAACCATCGGATCGTTCGCATAACTTTCGACTGCTTCGCCCCGACTCTTCGGGTTCCGCGGGGGGATCGACACACCCCGATGCGGGCACGGAGGCCCTGCCACCGCCAGCTCATCGCGAGCTCGCGGCGGCAGGTCGGCCCGGGTCTTTCTGTCAGTCCACGCTCCAGTCGACCCACAGGCCCTGCATCCAGTCCGCCTCGTCCTTGAAGGCGCCCAGGCCGGAGCCCGTCACTGCCGAGCCGGGGCCGTCCGCGGCGAGACAGTCCGAGAGCTCGAAGGGCGGCTCGTCCGGCACCTCGTTGCCGCGCTCCTCGAACTCGAACCACTCCACCGGGTCGAGGGGAGGATCACTGCTGTCATGGACCGTCCCGATGACGTTCACGTGGTTCTCGAAGAACGTCGAGTCCGTGAGGAGCACCCGCGGCTCCTCCGCCGTCCCTGCCGGATCGCGCAGGCTCACCCCGTTGTGCCAGCCGAGGAACACCTGATCCGTGAAGGTCCCCGTCACCCCGCGGCGGAACACGGCGCCGTTCGACGTCGTCGCCAGGCCCTCGCCGGGCCCGCAGAGGGTGACCTTGCTCGACGTCACGTTCGTGACCGGCTCGAGGTCGGGGTTGCTGCTGTTGTTGTCGCACTCCCAGCCGTTGGGGTCGCGGGAGTCCACGTCCGTCCTCGTCAGGCGGCCGAAGAGCGTGTGGAGCTCCCCGTTGTAGCCCTGATCCGCGTCGAACATGTCGTCGTCGGCGTTGTGGGCGATCAGATGGTGGGCGTTCACCGTGCCGCCGAACCACTCGAACGCGTCGTCGAGGGCGTTCGACACCATGACGTGATGGACCTCGGTTCCCCTGCCGACGCTCCCGAACGTGATGCCGTTGATCTCGTTGTCCGGCGCGATCTCCACGCCCGGGAACTCGATGCGCACGTACTTGATCACGCCGCTGTCGTCGTCCGGATCGTCGCCGCCGTGCTGGTACTTCGGGTCCGGATCCAGTCCCTCGATGTTGACGCTGCCTTGGTTGTTCGGAGCGCGCCCGAGGATCACGATGCCGCCCCAGTCGCCCGGGCGACGCTCCCCCTCCTCGGCCCAGCTCGTGAACAAGATGGGAGCGTCCGGCTCTCCCGCGGCGATGATCTTCGCGCCGCGGGAGACCACCAGCACGCTGTTGCCGTTGGCCCCTTCCGGCTGTCCCTCGATCCTCGTGCAAGGCTCGATGGTGAGCGTGCTGCCTTCTTCGACGTAGGTCAGGCCGTCGAGCAGCCAGACCTTGTCGCTCGTCAACGTCATATCCGGGTTCTGCGGGATGACGGCCTCCTCCTTGTCGCCGCGGGAGAGATCGCACTCGCCTGAGTTCATGCGGCCTCCAGAGCCGGAGCCCGAGTCGTTGCCGCTACCGCCGCTCCCGTCGTCCCCGGCGCTGCCGCCCGAGCTGGCGCCGCCCGAGCTGGCGCCGCCCGTGTTGCCGCCGTCGCCGCCGTTCTCGTCATCACCGCACGCGACGACGCAGGTCGTCGCCGCGATCAAAGACAGAAGTGAAATCGTTCGGTTCATTGGTTGCTCCTCATCATTTCCCAAGCGCGGCTCTCGCGCGCTCGCTGCAGAGCTCGTGCTCGCGCCCTCTCTTTGCCCGTCCCGGATGGCAACTCCGTGACGGGCGGGCGACTTCTCGGCAAGGCAGAGGCCAACGGGTCGGGGTGCTCAGAGGCACTCCCAGCCGGCCTGCGCGCACGATTCCATCGCGCGCCGCAGCTGGACCGCGCTCTCGAAGAGACGTGGTTCGCGGATGTGCTGCAGCTGCAGCTCTGCTTCTCGCAGCTCGCCGCTACGGAAGTACCCATAGGCGAGCGCGTAGCGCACGCTGTCGTCCTGAAGCAGGCCGAGGCGCTCGAGCCGGGGCGCCATCGCCACGATCGTCTCGTAGCGCTCGAGCTCGATGAGGATGCTCAGGCGCTGCTTCATCTTGCGTGCCTGATCGGCGACGCGCGCGTTGAGGGTGAGCGCCCGTTCGAGGCGTCCAGCCCGCAAGTACAGCTCAGCCGCCTCCAGCGCGTACTTGGGGTTTCGGCGCGCGGCGTCTTCGAACAGCAGGGCCGCCACGAGGGGACGGTCCTCGTCGAGGTACACGTGGGCCAGGAGCACTGTCAGCTTCTCGTCTTCGGGGAAGACCAGGTGCGCGGCCTCCAAGACGTCGCGAGCCTTCTCCAGCTGCTTGGCCCGCCGCAGCCCCTCGGCGACGGCGGCGTAGTCGTCCGCCGTGACCCCAGGGCGCGCGAGATACGCCGCGCCGACCCGGGCCACCTCCTGGAACAGACCGAGTTCGATGAGGTAGAGGATGTGGACGCGGCCGAACTCGGCCTCTTTGGGGAACGCCTTCTGACCGGCGACCAGCGCCGCCAGCGCCTGCGCCGGCTGCTCGAGCTCCCAGTGACTTTGAGCTCGCATCATGAACGTCCCGGGGACGTCGGAGCCGGCGCTGCCGGCGCGGGCCAGCGCCTCGAGCACCTTGGCGTAGCTCTTCTCCCCGAAGTGCGCCTGAGCGAGGTAGAGGAACACGGCGGGCTGCTGCTGCCCCGCCGCGATGGCGCGCTCGAAGCTCTTTCGCGCCGCGTCGTACTGCCGCCCGTCGAGGGCGATGAGCCCCCGCAAGGTATGGTATCGGGGCAGATCGAGTTCCGGCTGCTGCGGGTCGACCTGATCGAGGACGACGCGAGCGCGATCGAAGTGACCGTCCTTGACCAGCTTCGCTGCGAGCGCGAGATGGTCGATCTCCTCTCGGTCCTCCGCCTCTTCCTGCTTCTCGTCCTTGGCATCGGCCGGGCCCTCCGCGACGACGAACGCGGCCGCAGCGAGCGCCAGCAAGACGACTCCGGGCCGCCGTCGACGGCCTCGCCTTGCCGCCAGCCGCTCCGCCGACCTCCGCCCCGTCGATGGTCGCTCGATCGACTGTCGTCCAGCCAACGACTGAACCTCCGACGCCTGTCCCGGCGACTCGTCGGCACCGTCGTCTGCGCGAGGGCGTATTCTATCCATCATAGCACATCCCTCAGTTCAGCTCGAACCGGACGACTTGATCCATCCAGGTCTCGACCGGGCTTCCCTGGTACACGGCGGGTTCGAACTCCCACTGGCGCACGGCGGCGAGGGCCGCCTCCTCGAAGACGCCGCGCGGCTTCGCCTCCACGACGCGAACACGGCCGATCTCCCCGTTCGCGCCGAGCAGGATCTTCAACTTGACGTACCCGGTGATGCCGCGCTGTCGGGCCTTGTCCGGATACGCAGGCGCGGTGCGCCGCCGCGGCTTGGGGAGCTCGTCGACGACCTCCGCGGTCATCGTGGTGTGCTTGGTCGTGTCTCCGAGCAGCTGGTCGCCGAGGGAGCCGAAGTCCGCCACGGCCAACCCAGGTAGCGAGAAATCGATGCCGCCGATGGCGTTCGCCAGCTGAGGCGTCGGCGCCCGTGGCGCCGCGGACGTCTTCACCTCCCGCCGCTTTCGAGGCTTCGGCTTCTCCTTTTTCGGTGGAGGTTCCTTCGCGACCGCGAACTCGGCGCTCGGGGACTTCTCCTCACCAGGAGGCGGCGGAGCCAACGAGTTCATCGCGAACACCGAGGCCAAAGCGGTCGACCCGCCCAGCACCATGCTCGCCAAGCCACACAGATGTCGTCTGAAGTTCACCACGGTGGGCCTCCCTTTCGTCAGCCGGCTTCCTTCTCCGTAGCCACGCCCACCTCCACCGCTCCCGCGAGGCGGCACTGGTCCACGACCTCGACGAGCCGCTCGGCCGTCACGCGCCGGTCGGTGATCACCAGCACCTGGGAGGAGGCACCGCTCTCGAGGAACTCACGGACGCGGCTCTGGACCATCCATGGCCGCACGGGGGTTCCATCGACGTAGATGTTGGAGCTCGAGTCGATGTTGACGCGGAGCGCCTTCCCGGAGGCGCGCTCCGCGCTGGCTGCCCCGGGGCGTTCGATGTCGACCTTCATGTCCTTGACGAAGGTCGTCGAGACCATGAAGAAAATGAGCAGAATGAACACCATGTCGATGAGGGGTGAGATGTCGATGCTCCCTACCTCCTCGGTCTTCCTGCGACGTCTCATGGATTCCCCACTCGTGGTTCTCCGGAGCACGACGGCTCCGTGCACAAGATGTCCTTGAGCTGCTCCAGCTCGCGGACGAGGTTCGCTTGGCGGCGGTCGAGGAACCGCCCGACGATCAGCCCGGGCACGGCGACGCTCAAGCCCATCTGCGTGGTGAACAGCGCTTGCGAAATCCCCCCAGCGATGCCACCGGATTGGGAGAACAACGACATGTCCGCCAGGGAGTCGAAGGTCTCGATCATGCCCGTGACCGTCCCGAGGAGCCCCGCCAGCGGCGCGACCGCCACGACGCTGGCGATCAGGATGCGCCCTCGCCCGAGCTGCCCCTCGACGTCCGCGAACGCGTCGTCGAGGACGCGCCGGAGATCGACGCGGTGCAGATCCACACCCCGCGCGAGCTCGAGCCCCCGGATGACCGCGGCGTCGATGACCCCGCGCGGCTCCCGCAGCTGGCCGTTCCGGTATCGCTCGACGAGCACGCGCACACTCCTGGGGCTGCCACGTCGCAGGGTCAGGAGCCGATACCCCAGCGCGTACCACAGCACGAACGTGCCGATGACGAGCGGCCACATGATGAAGCCGCCGCTGTGCACGTAGTCGAGCAACGAGCGCACCGGTCCCATCACGAGACCTCCACGAGACTCCCTGGCAGCTCCGAGGAGGGGACAGGGGGCGGCGGCGGCGTGCTCAGGGCGACGCCCGTCGCGATGTTCGTGACGCGCAGCGCGGACTTGTCCATGGCGTCCTTGATGTTCTCTGCCCAGCCGGTCAGCAGGTTGCCGACGAGCAGGGCCGGGATGGCGACGATGAGGCCGAGCTCCGTCGTGATCAGCGCCTCGGAGATGCCGCCCGACAGCAACTTCGGGTTCCCGGTGCCGAACTCGGTGATGACGTCGAAGGTGGCGATCATGCCCGTCACGGTCCCCAGCAAGCCCAGGAGCGGCCCCACCGCGGCGCACACGAGGATCGCCGAGCCGAAGCGATCGAGGTGAGGTTGTTCGTGGAGGACGCTCTCGGAGATCACGTCCTCCAGGTGGTCGCGGGGGCGATCGATGTGCTTCAGGGTCGCCGTGAGTACGCGGCCTGCCGCGCTCTTCGCGTTGCCGCACACCGCGAGCGCGCCCGCCACGTCCCCCACCCGCAGCTTCGGGATGATCTCGTCCACGAGCCGATCCGTGTTGCTCGCGGCACGCCAGAGGAACAGGCCGCGCAGCGCGATCATCACGAGCGCGGCGAAGCCGAGCACGACGATTACCCAGCCGATCGGCCCCCCCGCCTTCACGACGTCCAGCGCCGTCTTCTCCTGGCGAGCCTCGACTCCCTTGTCGAGTGCCTCGTAGAGAAAGAGCTTCAAACGCTCCGGGCTCGCGCCGTTTGCCAGCGCGATGGCCGTTTCCGCGGTCGCGTTCTCGGGCCACACCTTCAGCTGCCCGTCTCCAGCGGGAGCCAGCGCGCCAGCGACCTGGTCGCTCACCCCGTAGCTGGCGATGTTGCCGACGCGCAGGATCGTCCCGCGCACCTGGCGCCCCGTGGCAGAGAAGAACTCTCCCTCCTCCCGACGCACGCTCCCCTGGCGCTCGAGCAGCTCCACGACCTTGCGGAAGGCGAAGCGCACCTGCTCGACCACGGCGGTCTCGCCCTCCTGCGCCACCGGGAGCTTCTCGCCGCCCCGCTCGAGCGCGGCGGCGGCCTGGGTCAGCATTCCCGCGAGAACGTCGCCTCCTTCTTGGGCGGTCTCGGCCTGGGTCTCCGTCTGCATGAGCTGGTCCGCGAGGCGATCGGCCTCGAGGGCAGCGCCCATCACCTTCCCCTGGAGCGTCGCGAGCTCCTCCTCCGCCTCCGCGACGGTCTTGGCGGCGCGCGCGTCCAGGTCTCGGATCCGCTGCTCCAGGGCGCTGCGTTCGGCTTCGAGGAAGGCGAACTCCCGCTTGTAGGCCGCGTCCAGCGCGGCCTGGTCCTGGGCGGTGGCCCAGGTGGCTCCCAACAGCGTGAACGACGTCACCAGCACCATCGTCAGCGTGCGCATCACTTCGCCTCCGGGGGCAACGCGTTCGGGAGCTCGAAGTAGCCGATACGGATCTGCTTCTTCTGACTCTCGAACAGGGCCTCGACGAGCCGCTGGTCCTCACGCTTCTCGAGCCTGCGGTACTCCCAATTTCCGTCACTGCGAGCGGCGTACCCGACGGAGCCGTCGCTCGTCTTGAAGAAGAGCATGACCATGCCGACGCGGACCACGTCCGCCAGGAGCTCCTCGCCAGCGAGCTCGATCGACTGGCGGTACATTCCGCTCTCCCGCGCGAGTCGCAGCTCGTCCTCGGCGAAGGTCCACAGGCGCGCCAGCGCCCGCGGCGGCGTGAGCAACCCTGAGCTCAGCTGATCGTCGATCTTGTCGAGCTCCGCCAGGCGCTCTCCCCTCCGGAAGGGCAGCGAACGCTCCACATAAGCCCGGAGCTCCGCGAGGCTCTCCGCGTAGAGAGGCTTCAGGGCCTCGTCCCCCTGCTGCTCCTCGGCGATGACCTTCTTCTTTTGGGCGATCGCCGACCGGATCTTCTGGAGGCGCACCTGCTCCTTCTGGAGCTCGAGCTTCAGGTCCGACTTCTGGCGCGCCAGAGACCTCACCTGATCCCTCAGGTCGTTGTCCTTGCGCGAGAGCTCTGCCGAAAGCTCCTCGACCTCGCCGCGCAGGGCGGCGAGGCGGCGACCGAGATCGACGACCTGATCGCCGACGGCGGGCGCCGCCACGGTGAGTCCACCGACGAGGAGCGCCCCGCGCAGCGCGCGGCCGACCCATGGTCGAGATGATGTTGGATGGTTTGGATGTCGGGACATCGCCTTGCCTTGATTCACTCTCTGGGCGGCACCGGGCCGCTCCGTGCAGTGTCGAGGACCGCCTTGACGTTCCCGTGACCTGCGCGAAAATCGATCGTGCCGAACGATGACGACTTCGTGACCGAGGAGCGCCCGGCCCGTGTCAGCCGCTTCGTTGGGCGAGAGACTGGAGACGCTTCGTGACGAACCCGTGGCGTCTCCGGAAAATCCAGGTGACCCGATTCTTGCGGGAGCTTCATCGATCGGTCACGGAACCGTCATGTGGCCCGAGTATCGACGCTGGGTATGGGGACCATCGTCATCGTCGACGACGAGCAGGACATCATCGACGTCCTCGAGTTCAACCTGCGGCAGGCCGGCCATGAGGTCTTGCCGGCGACGCGCGGGCGCGCGGGACTCGAGCTGGCGCTCACGAAGCGCCCCGACCTCGTCATCTTGGATCTGATGCTGCCCGACCTCTCGGGCACCGAGCTGTGCCGCGCCCTACGGAGCGCCACCCAGACGCGCAACACCCCCGTCCTGATGCTGAGCGCCCGGGGAGAGGAGATCGATCGAGTGGTCGGCTTCGAGCTGGGGGCGGACGACTACGTGACGAAGCCCTTCAGCGTCCGTGAGCTGCTGCTCCGGGTCCGCGCCCTGCTGCAGCGCTCTCGGTCCACGGCCCCGGAGCGCACGTCCTTCGTCGAGTTCGGTCGCCTCGGGATCGACCGAGACGCGCACAGGATCTGGGTGAACGACACGGAGGTGCCCCTGACGGCCCTGGAGTTCCGGCTGCTCGTGACGTTGTTCGAGCGAAGGAACCGGGTCCAGACGCGAGCCGCCCTCCTGGAGCACGTCTGGGGCATGAACGCTCACATCTCGACGCGCACCGTCGACGCCCATGTGAAGCGGCTCCGCGAGAAGCTCGGCGCCGCCCGGGAGTACGTCGAGACGGTGCGCGGAGTCGGCTACCGCTTCCGCGACGCTCCGGAGCCCGGTGACAGCGGCACCCATCTCACTCGCCGCGCAGGGGAGGACCCTGGCGCGGACGGGGGGGCCGACGTCGCCGGTGCTCCCCCCGGTGGTCCCCGCGCCGCCGTGCCCTGAGGTCCGACGGCGCGTCCTCGTCCGTGGGTGGCTCGGGGAATTTCGGCGCCGCCGCCCCTCTGACGCTACAGCGCTAGCGAATTTCCCGGGGGCACCCACCGTCGGGACCCTGCGTCTCCCCGGGGGTGGCCGGGGCGCAGCTCGCTCGCTCTGGGACCTCCACCGTTTCCGGCGGACCACCAAACCCGCGAAACTATTGATGTTTTTCCACCACTTGACCTCGGGGCGAGATTCAGGCTCGCGCGGGTAGCGCCGGGCGTCCCGGTGGATTATGTGTGCGCCCCCGCAGCGACCTCAGCGCGTCTGGTCTTTCCGCAGCGCGCGTCGTGCGGCGCTCCCTCACCACCCTGACCGAGACCGCCTAGCGGATTTCTCCGAAAACGGACCAACTCTCCGCGAAATCGTCTTATTGTCCGCCCGGAACAGGGCCCCATGCTAGGGTCCTCACCCCGAACGTTCTCAGGGCAGCTCCTCTGGACAGTCCCCGAAACCCTCGAACTTATCCAATTGTGAATCGATGATCCCCGGCGCCGAGCCTTGGCTCAGCGTAACGCCGAACACGCGCCCCCGCGTGCGGCACGGCCTGGCAGGCGCCGACCACCCCACTGCGTAGCGCTCATCGCGCCCCAACAGGGTACTTCATGGCATCCGACTCGCTCACTCCCCCTCCCCTCGAGCCGAACTCCAACGATCCGCTTCGCGTCTATCTTCGGAAGATGGGCACCGTGCCGCTCCTCACCCGCGAGGGCGAGGTCGAGCTGGCCAAGCGCATCGAAGAAGGGACCAACGCCGTTCGGGACGCGCTGTTCTCCAGCCCCGTCATCATCGACGAGCTGACCCGAACGAGTGAGCTGCTCCAAGAGAACCGTGTCCGGGCCCGCGAGCTCCTGAACGTCGAAGCCGACGACGACAGCTTCGACGAGGAGGCCGCCGCCAACCACCTGGTCGAGCAGATCGACAAGATCAAGCGCGTCGCCAAGCGACGAGGCTCCCTGCTCAACGGGCAGCCCGCGGATGCCCGCCAGACGAAGGCCCAAGCCGAGCTCGAGAAGCTGCTGCTCGAGCTCAACCTCAACAAGCGGACCATCGACAAGATGGCGCAGAAGCTGAAGGCCAAGGCGCTCATCGAGCCCGGCCCCGACAGCGACGTCTCGCAGGAGGAGCACGAGACGCTGCGGCGCCTCTCCCTCGAGGTCAGCCGCGGCGAGCGACGGGCGCAGCAGGCCAAGGCCGCCTTGGTCGAGGCGAACCTGCGGCTCGTCGTCTCCATCGCCAAGCGCTACACGAACCGTGGCCTGCAGCTGCTCGACCTCATCCAGGAGGGCAACATCGGCGTGATGATCGCCGCCGACAAGTTCGAGTATCGGCGCGGGTACAAGTTCAGCACGTACGCGACCTGGTGGATCCGCCAGGCCATCACTCGTGCGATCGCCGACCAGGCGCGCACCATCCGCATCCCGGTGCACATGGTGGAGACCATGAACAAGATGCACCGGACCGCCCACGACTTGGTGCAGGAGCTCGGCCGCGAACCCACACCCGAAGAACTCGCGCAGCGCCTCGATATTCCCGTTTCCAAGGTCCGGAGCCTGCTCCGCATCGTGAAGGAGCCCTTGAGCCTCGAGACCCCGCGCGGCGAGGACGGGGACTGTACCTTGGGCGACTTCGTGGAAGACCAGAAGGCGCCCAGTCCCTCCGATAGCCTGATGTCGAATGACCTCAACAAGCAGACGCGCGAGCTCCTGAACTCCTTGAGCGTGCGCGAGCAGCGCGTCCTCCAGAAGCGCTTCGGCATCGGGGAGAAGAGCGAGCACACCCTCGAAGAGATCGGCAAGGAGTTCAACGTCACCCGCGAGCGCATCCGGCAGATCGAGGCCAAGGCGCTGCAGAAGCTCAAGAGCTCCCGCCGCTCGCGGTCCCTCAAGGCGTACCTCGAGCAGTGAACCGCGGGCGCTTCACGGCGCCCCGCAAGAACGAGTCAGCGACCTCGAGCGAACGACGGCGACCCTCCCTCACGGAGCGGTCGCCGTTCTCGTTTCCGGCCGGCGCATCGGCTCAGGCGTCTCCGAGCGGGACGCACCAGCGACGTTCCCGGGGGCGTCCATGCGTGGAAACGCGCTGATTTTGGACGCGAGCCGAGGACATGGCGTTGGCAGCGCCCTTGCATTGGCCGGAGGGACGGGTGGGCCGTCTTCCATCCCCCACCCCGAACGAGGTGCCATGACTCGACTGGGCCAGCAGAACTACGGGCCCCTGATGTCTCACACCACGGCGGTGTCCAGCGCTCAGCGCATCAGTGACGGCTGCCTGATCGCTGCGACCTACTGGTTGGTGGAGGGACTCCGCCCGCAGTCTTGGAACGTTTACAACACGCTCGCGCTCGTCCTCACCGTCGTCATCTTCCTGATCGTCGCGGAGACCAACGGGCTCTATCGCTCCTGGCGTGGCGTCGCGCTCCGGCACGAGCTGCAGCACACGGTCGCGACCTGGTTCCTGGCGACCCCCATCTTGCTGTTCACCGCGTTCCTCACGGAGACGAGCGAGGAGTTCTCTCGCATCGGCACGGTGGTGTGGTTCATCGTGACGCCGACCGCGCTCGTGGTCTGGCGGGCGGCCATGCGCAGCCTGCTCGCCGAACTGCGCCGACGTGGCTACAACAACAAGTCCGTCGCGATCGCGGGCTGCACCGCCTCCGCGGGCGCCTTGCTCGATCACATCGAGCGCGACCCGAGCGCCGGCATGCGCCTCTACGGGGTCTACGACGATCGCGCGGCGGCGCGGCGCACCCCGATGGAGCACATCGGCGGGCCGTTCCGCGGCGATCTCGACCAGCTCGTCGACGACGCCCGCGCGGGCAAGATCGACCTCGTCTACATCAGCTTGCCGCTTCGGGCCGAGACGCGCATCGCGTCCATCCTGCGCAAGCTCGGAGACACGACGACCACCGTCTACGTCATCGCAGACTTCTTCGGGTTGAGCTTGCTGCACTCGGAGTGGTCCACCGTCGGGCATCTGCCGGTGGTCAGCCTCAACGACACGCCGTTCAACGGCCTCGGCGGCTGGGCCAAGCGGGTCGAGGATCTCGTTCTGGGGACCATCATTCTCATGCTCACCGCGCTGCCCATGCTCGTGGTCGCGATCGCCATCAAGTTGACGAGCCCGGGTCCGGTGTTCTTCCGGCAACGCCGCTACGGGCTGAACGGGAAGGAGATTCGCGTTCTCAAGTTTCGCACGATGACCGTTTGTGAGGACGGGGACGAGGTCAAGCAGGCCAGCCGAGACGACGCACGGATCACGCGCCTCGGTCTGTTCCTGAGGCGCACCTCGCTCGACGAGCTGCCTCAGTTTTTCCAGGTCATCACGGGCGAGATGTCCATCGTCGGGCCGCGGCCGCACGCCGTCGCCCACAACGAGGAGTACAGGAGAGTGATCGACGGCTACATGCTCCGCCACAAGGTGAAGCCGGGCATCACTGGTTGGGCGCAAGTGAACGGCTGGCGCGGGGAGACGGACGCGCTCGACAAGATGCGCATGCGTGTCCAGCACGACCTCGAGTACATCCGCAACTGGCGACTCGGGCTCGACATCTGGATCATCTTCATGACGGTGTTCAGCCCGAAGGCGCGCACGAACGCCTACTGATTTCGTCCGTATCTCTGGCGCGCCCGCCCCGAGCGGTCGTTGCCACAAGGAAGGGGAACGCTAGATGATTTCGACCACTCAGCTCGGTGTTTGCCTCGCGCTCGTTCCACTGGGCGCGATGATGGTGGCTTGTTCGGACTCGGACGACGATGGAGATTTCACCAGCTCGCCGCTGACGATCGCCTTCGTTGGTGAGGAGTACGCCTACACCGTGACCACGAAGGGCAAGGGGGACGTACCTCGCATCCTGACGAGCCCCGCGCTCCCTCGTTGGCTCACCTTCACCGATCACGGGGACGGGTCTGCCCTGCTGCGGGGAGTGCCAGGGCCGAAAGATGCTGGGCTTCACCCCGTCGAGCTCAGGCTCGAAGTCGCGGGGCGCAGCTCGAGCCAAGGCTTCGACATCGACGTGCAGAGCGGCTTCACCGAAGTCGGGGTGGACGACGAGTTCGAGGACGACGAGCTGCAGAAGCACTGGCGCTTCTTCGATCCGCGCGGGACGTCGGAGCTCACCATCGCGGACGGGACGATCCAAATTTCCATCCCCGGCGGGGTTCCCCACGATCTCTGGCGCGGCAACGAGAACCAGGCCCCGCGGCTGCTGCAGAGCGTGGAGAACAAGAACTTCGGGGTGGAGGCCCGCTTCTTGTCCGTCCCGGAGAAGCGTTTCCAGATCCAAGGGATCGTCGCGCAGGAAGCTGATGACAAGTTCGTCCGGCTCGACATGCACCACGACGGCGTGTCCGTGCGCGTCTATGCAGCGTACATCGACGGCAACATCGCGCGCGTGCGCATGAACGAGTCGATCAAAGGAGAGATCCCCGACCGCCTGCGCGTGCTGCGGACCGGTGATTTCTGGACCCTGCAGTATTCGGCGGGAGAAGACGACTGGAAGGTCGCCTCCGCCTTCTCGCAGCCGCTGGAGGTGAACGAGATCGGTGTGTTCGCGGGCAACGCCCACGGGGTGGACAGCCCGGCCTTCACGGCGATCATCGACTACTTCCGCAACGCGGACGTCTCCGACCTGCCAGACGTCGACTTCACGCTCCCGGACCCCGATGACGAGAAGGGTGACCCGGGTGACGGCGGCAAGCAGCGCCCGGACGACGACTCGAAGGACGACGCGGATCCCGACGACGACGCGGATCCCGACGACGCGGATCCCGATGACACGGATCCGGACGACACGGATCCCGACGACACGGACGAGGACGAACCCCCCGCCCCGGATGCTCCGACGAACGAGGAGACCGGCGACGACGACTCCGACGATGAGGAGCTCCCGGAGGACGACTGAGCCCGCGCGCTCCCGGTGTCGCTACGGGAAGACTTCGGAAGGACCGCACTCGGTTCCGGGGGGCCCATGGGACGGGCCCCCCGCGAACACCCTCGAAGCTCACCCCTGGGAACCGACCCAGGATTGTCGTATTTTACGGAGAAGTGGTCCTCCTCACCCCCGGGCTGTTGCCCCAGGAGTTCGTGGACGAGCTCCTCCAGCTCCCCCCTCCTCGCCTGCTCGACGAGCCCTTCGGCCCCCTGTTGCTGCTCCTGCGCGTCCCCGATCGGACCGTACCTGGCTTCACCGCGGCCCTCGATCAGTGCGTTCGGCGCGGTCTGACGCAGCCGGGCGTGGGCGGCCCGAGCACCAGCGGCGCGGGCTTCGGCGTGGTGACGGCCGAAGTGCCGGCGGTGCAGCGCGACCAGGCTCGAGACGCGGAAGCAGACCACGCGAGCTTGCTCGCCGAGCTCGACGCGTCGACTCACTACGTCTTTCCCCTACGTCCCGGAGCAGGGCCGCTCGGGATCGGACGCTCCCGTGACAACGCCCTCGTCCTCCGCGACGACTCCGTCTCCCAGCTCCACGCCGAGATCCACGTTGGCGCCGATGGCGTGTCCGTGAGCGACGTGGATAGCAAGAACGGAACCTGGGTGGGGGGGACCCGCCTCGCCCCGAACACCCCACGCTGGCTCCAGCCCATGGACAGCCTGCGCTTCGGCCGCGTCCAGGCGTTCACCTGCGCGCCAACCGTGCTGCGCAGCGTGTTGCGTCGCCGTCTCCGTCAGCTGCTCTGAGCCGGCGACGCCCGAAGGGCGTACTCGAAACGGCGCTCGAGCCGACCCTCGATGGGGCTCGACCGCGTCCTTCGAAATGTCACATTGGAGAAGGTTTCGTCACGGAAGGGGACCACGAGGGGCATGGGATCACCGCTCGAACAGCGCTGGGCAAAGCTCGAGGGCCGGCTGGACTTGCAGCTGGATTCACTCTCGCTGCTGCGTGAGAACCGCACTTGTTGGATCTACGCCGCTCGAGCGGCCGGCGAGGCCGTCGTGGTCAAGCAGTACAAGCCTCAGGCGCGTGCCCTGTGTGCTCGTGAGGCCCGCGCGCACCGGGTCTACACCCAGCTGTGCGACGCTGTCCCGGGATTGCTCCCCTCGGAGATCCGAGGGATCAACGAGGAGACGGGGAGCCTCTGCCTCACCTTCATCGAAGGTGAGCTCATGAGTGAGGTGCTCCGCAAACGCGGGGACGACACCGGGGAGCAGCGGCGCTGCCGCGCGGCCCTCGAGCGCGTCGGCGAGCTCCTGGCGCACCTGCGCGCGCGAACGTCCAGTGACCGTCCCCCCGCGCCATTCCTGGAGGAGTACCTCGTCCATACGTCGCGCAGCCTGGAGAGGACGCCGGTGCTCGGGGCGCTCTTTGCAGGCTACGAGGCCTCAGCGCGCTCCCTCTACGAAGAGCTCGGAGCAGCGGGAGAGCCCACGTCGTTGAGCCACGGTGACCTCGTCTTCGCGAACCTGATCCTGGACGGCGCGCAGGTCGGGCTGATCGACTTCGCGAACGCCAACCCCGAGAGCCACCCCCTCGACGACGTCTACAACCTCGAGGTCACCTGCGCGAACTTGCTGCACCTGTCGGCGCGCTTCCGTGCCGATCTCGCGCAGGCCCTGCGCAGCAGGCTCGATCTCTCCGGCAGCGACGCGCGCACCCACCGCTTCTACTGGGAGTATCACAAACGTCGTTGGCTCCATTTGCAGCTCGGATCCGGGTGGATTCACCGCGCCCGCGCGGTGACCGTGCTCCCTCGCCTGCTGCGGAGTTCCGCGGCGCCTTGGGCGCCTGGCGTGCACGCGGTGGCCATGGCTTGAGGCCGACTTACCCGCGGTTGGTGAAGAACGCGCCGAAGGCGGCCTCTCGCTCCCGATACGGGTGCCGCCGGATGTCCTGCAGCAGCGCGTACCCGAAGACGGCGACGATCCAAAAGAGGTACGACTGAACGGTCTGGCGCGCGATCCACTCCAACACCCCCTGCAAGTACATGACGGAGAGGCCCGCGACGCAGCCAGCGGCGAGCTGCCCCCGATAGTCCCTCCAACCCGCCGCGAGCGCCCGCAGAGACGCCCACAGGACGACCGCCAGGAGCAAGAGGTACGCGAAGATGCCGAAGTAGCCGGCCTCCGCCACCGTGAGCCAATAGATGTGGTGAGCCACCCCCGCCTCGGACTCCGGCAACGCCAGCCGGGGTCCGTACACCGTTCGGATCTCCCACGAGTACATGTTCAGCCCCACGCCGAGGGGGTGCTCGTCGAGCATCATCTGGGCGACGAGCTCGAACTTCTGCCGCGCTTCTGCAGAGGCCTCGGGCGCGCTCTCGAAGCGGCGCATGATCGTGTCGAAGGATTTGACGAGGACGGCGCCCGCCCCCGCGAAGCCGGCGCATGTGATCAAGACCTTCCTTGTCGTCACCCCCCGCAGCATGGATGCGAGGTACACCATCGACAGCCCCGTGATGAGCATGACGAGGCTCCCCCGTGACAGGGAGAAGATGACGCACACGCAGCCTGCCGCGACCGCGCCGCCGGAGAGTCGTGAGCCCGTGCTCATGAAGCGCGCCAGCTGTAGCGGGAGCACGATGTTGACCGCCATGCCCAGCGAGTTCTGGTGCGAGAAGACGCCCGCGATCTGATGGTACCCGTCGAGGTAGCGCAGCTTCACGCAGTAGAGCGCCTGAAAGATGAGGCCCAACGCGAGGCCGTCGAGGACCTTCACCATGCGGGTCGGCGTGGCGCACACGCGCCACATCACCGCGACGAAGACGAACATGCGCAGCAGCTTCCACAGGGTGAACGCCGTGTAGAGCGGGACTACCGAGCCGACCAGGGTGAGCGCACCGGCAAAGAAGTAGAGGATCTGCACCTTGCGGAAGGGCATCGGCTCACTCGGACGGGGCAGCGCGAACAGCAGTACCCACGCGAACAGGTCGATGTGCGTGAACTCGAAGCCGCGGTCGGCCCCCCTGTAGGTCTCGTGGGAGACGAGGTTCACCGTGACGAGCGGCGTCCACGGCAAGAGCCCCATCACGAGCGCCGCCCGCTCGAGGACGCGCTCTTTCCCCCGCAGCATCCAGCCCAGGGGGATCACCGCGCACAGAGCCACGAACAAGACCGCATACTTCACGGCCGCGCCTCCGGTCCGTCCTGAGCGTTCATGACCTCGACGGGAGCCACCCAGTGAACCGCGAACGGACGCTCGTGCCCCTCGTCGCCGTCCTGCTCGCAGCGCAGCTGGCGGGCTGTGAGCCGGCGGAGCGACGCTCTCGGACGACACCGGCTCCGCCTCCAGCTCTGCGCGCCGAGGGTGAGCCGCCGCGCCACGACGCCTCCCCCGGGCCCGCCTCCGCCGAGCAAGCCGCGAGCCCCAGCGGGGAGCATTTCGCGCTCCGCCACGCCGCGACGCTCCGCGCGGGGCCCCTCGAGCTGCGCAGTCCCCACCGCCGCCTCGCCCACCAGATCCGCGGCAGCGGCCACACCCACTGCGCTCCGGACCACTCCGGCATCGACGCCGCCGCTCAGCAGCGCCGCCTGATGGGGCTCGGGCCCGACCACCGCCACCATTTCGTCTGGATCACTGCGCACGACTTCGTCGCCCCGGATCCCGACGTGCCTGGGGTTCAACACATGTTCGGGGTCGAGATCTACACGAAGCGCCTCGAGGCTCGGCAATCCCCCCATGTGCTGGCCCTCCTCCCCGACGGCGCCCTCGCCGATCCAGCGAAGCGGCCCTTCGGTGTCTACGAGCTCGACGTCCAGGGCGCGTCCTCGGCCATCGCCCGCGCCGGTGGGCTCGCCGTCTTGGCGCACCCGAGCCGCTACTCCCCCAGCCTGGAGGCGGTGAAGGCGGTGGATGAGCATTTGTGGGCGCTGGAGATCCTGAGCGGCAGCACGGACCCCGACGCGAACGCCGCCTTCGTCGACGCCCGCCTGAGCGCCGGGAAGTACACCTGCCTCTCCGCCGGTGGCGACATCCATGATGAGGATTACAAGCTGACGCTCGGCTATCAGGTCGTGGACGTCGCCGGACCGCGCCCAACCCGGGACGAGCTGTTCGAGGCCGTCCGACGCTGCAACTTCTTCGCCTGCGCCGTGAAGGGCGTCCGGCATGGCCCGATCCGTCGGCCCGCGCTCGAGCTGCGCGACGGCGGAATCCATTTCTCTTCGAACACGGTCCTGCGCAGCGTCCGCTTCGTCGGGCGCGGCGGAGAGGTGCTCCATGAGGCTCGGAGCACCGCCCGAGCCAGCTACTCGCCCCAGATCGGTGACTCCTACGTGCGCGTCGAGGCCGTCTCCGCGGACGGCGCCGCCCGCTGCTACTCCCAGCCCACCTGGATCGTCCAGCGCCGGCAGACCCCCTGACGTCAACGCGACCATCCGGCCTCCACGTCCTTCGGATCGAACACGAAGCGGAGAGCCCCGTAGGCCCACACCTCGACGCGCGAGAACCCGCCGCCGGAGCCGATGGCCGGCCCTCGCAGGTTCGAGCGCGCCCCGAACTCGAGCCCAATGTACCGCGAGACCTCGTAGGTCACGGGGAAATCGATGCGCAGCATGCTCTGATCGAAGCGCCGCACGCTCACGAACTCCGGGGGTTCGAAGTCGTCGTTGCCGATGGTCGTGAAGTAGGTGACTGTCGGGCGCACTGCCCAATCCGGGGGCAGCTCGAGCGCCGCCATCACGCCCGCGCCGAGCCGTCGCACCGGCCGCCCCAGGATCGGATCGAAGAACCAGCGGTACTGCGCGAAGGCTCCCGTGACCAGGGAGCGACCGTGGCTCCGCCAGGTCTCGTTCTGGACCTCGACTCCGGCCGTCGGCGCCACCTCGACCTCCCCTTGCCGAGCTCCGAGCATCTCGGAACCCTGCACCACCTGCAGATAGCCGACGCCCCCGCTGATGGACCCTTGTGTGGTCCGCGAGAACTGATGACGTAGGCGCAGGGTCGGCGCCACCAAGGCGAACGTGGTCGCCCCCGAGTCGGCCTCCGGGGTGCCGATCACCCCCGTCTCGCCGATCCCGAGGCTGAACCAGGAGAACCCTGCGGTGGTGAGGAACGTCAGCTCGTTCCTCCGGTCCAGCTGGTAGCCGACGAACGGCTCGATCTCCACGCGCGCCGAGGTCCGAAAGCCGGTCTCGTCCTCGTCGTACAGGGGGGCGTTGTAGGCGCCGAACAGCGTGACGCCGGTGGCCGTGCGCCGGCTCACCGCGTGCGTCAGGGTCGAGCTCGCCTGACCGCGGACGAGAGGCGTGACCTCGTCCGTCGGCACCGTGGGCTGGGCGGGGTCGAAAACGAACGCGCTCAAGGCGTAGTCGACCTCCCCGATGCTCAGGTGGAGCCGGTTCTGCCAAACGGTCTGCCGCGACCAGGATAGCCGATGTTCCAGGCTGCCCTGGTGCAGCAGGAGCGGCCGCTTCAGATCCAACCGATTCGGGATCCTCATGAAGACCCGCGGTCGATAGAGTCCGGTGAACTCGTAGCGTTGTCGCTGCACATGGAGACCCACCACGGGCACCACCGCCACCGCCATCTGTGCCCGGGACGGGCGCAGCGGGTCGTCCGGCACCGCACCAGCGAGCACCTCCACGCGCCCGCCGGCGGCAGCCTGAACGCTGCGCTCGGCGCTGAAGGTCATCGCCAGCACCAAAGCTGCCGCCGCCGACATGCACTACTCCACGACGATCGTGTCACCGTCGAGTAGCCGGAAGCGCGCCGCCGCGTGTTCCGGGCGCATCAACTCCCGGTAGCGCACCCGGATTCTCTGCAGCTCCGGGTGCCGACGGATCACGAAGATCTCGTCCTCGTCGGCGAAATCGTTGAGCCCCCCGGCCCGCGCCAGCCCGGACAGGATGCCCTCATCCACGCCAAGCTCGAAGTATCCCGGTTGCAGCACCTCGCCGATCACCCCGATCCGAATCGGTCGACGTGTCGCCACGGCCACGCTGACGAGGGGCTCCGCCAGGATGCCGCGTAGGCGCTCGGTCAGGTGGCGCTGGACCTGGTCGGGCGTCCTTCCGGCCACGTGGACCGCTCCGAGGATGGGCTGCACGTACGATCCATCCGCCCCCACCAGGAAGTCTCCCGAGAGCCCCTCCTGCTCCTGCACGAACACCGTGATCGTGTCCCCCGCTTGAATCGGCGCGTCCGCGCTCGGCGCCTTCGGTGGCACCACGTCCTGCACCCACACGTAGGGCAACGACGAACCGCACCCGCTGCACGCGCTGGCGACCGCGAGCGCCACCGCCCACCCCGAAAGGCGCCGAAGCCCACCGAGCCTCCCGCGTCGGCTGAGCCGTTCTCCACCTTGCGTCATGTCGCGTCCTCGCCGGTGGTGTACGGCCACGCTGGCGTCCCAAAAAAGTGCAGCGGCCCTCCAGGTCCGGGACGAGGCCGCCGTCGTCTCGACCTGGGGCGCTCCTCCTCGTGAGTGTCTCGAAAGGACGGGCGTCCTGCGTGCTGGCCCGGGAGAAACCGTTTCCGAATCATGTGTCTACGTCGCAGCTCCCGCGGCCTGTGCCGACGGCATCGCGCGGCGCTCGGCGTCGAGACGGACAGCGGAGGAGTCCATGAAAGTCGCGATTCTTGCGGGAGGGGTGGGCAGCCGCCTCTCCGAGGAGACGGTCGAGAAGCCCAAGCCCATGGTGGAGATCGGTGGCCGACCGATCCTCTGGCACATCATGCGCCACTATCACTACTTCGGGCACAAGGACTTCGTGATCGCCCTCGGTTACAAGGGCGAGATCATCAAGAAGTACTTCGTGGACTACTGCTCTTTGAACGGTAGCAGCCTCACGGTCGATCTGCGGGAGCGCAGGGTGATCAACCACGAGGGCGCCGAGCCCCTCGACTGGCGCGTGCAGCTCGTCGACACGGGGATGTCGACCGCGACGGGCGGGCGCATCAAGCGGCTCCGTGACTACGTCGGCAACGAGACATTCATGCTCACCTGGGGTGACGGGGTGTCCAACGTCGACATCCGCAAGCTCCTCGAGTTCCACCGCTCTCACGGGAAGCTCGCCACCTTGACCGCGGTGCATCCGGTCGCTCGCTTCGGTCACCTGGAGCTGGACGGCGACGTCGTCTCCGAGTTCTCCGAGAAGCCGCAGACGAAGCAGGGCTGGATCAACGGCGCGTTCTTCGTGCTCGAGCCGCAGGTGTTCGATTACATCGAGGGCGACGAGACGCAGTGGGACTACGAGCCCATGATGAATCTCGCCCGCGACGGCCAGCTCATGGCCTACAAGCACACGGATTTCTGGCAATGCATGGATACGCTGCGGGAGCGGAAGCTCTTGGAGGAGCTCTGGTCCTCCGGGAAAGCCCCCTGGCGCATCTGGGATTGAGAGCAGCGCCGGACGCCAGAGAGGCGCCCGCATCCGCGCGGCGCGAGTCTGACGTATGTCAGAGTTCGCAGCCCACCCACTCGTCGCGGTCGTGAGCCTCCAACAAGGAGACTCACGTATCACACAACGCACACGCAACGGCTCACGACAGTCAGACGGCCACGATCATGAGAGTGCTACTCACAGGACACAAGGGATACATCGGCACCGTGTTGGCGCCGATGCTTCGAGACGCTGGACACGAGGTGCACGGATACGACTCCGACCTGTTCAAGCGCTGCACCTTCGGGGAGGAGCCGCGCCCGATCCCCGAGACCATCAAGGACATCCGGGACTGCGAGCTGTCTGACGTGCAAGGGTTCGACGCCGTGGTCCACCTGGCAGGCCTGTCGAACGACCCGCTCGGCGATCTCGACCCGCAGCTCACCTACGAGATCAACTATCACGCGTCGGTGCGCCTCGCAGAGCTCGCGAAGAAGGCCGGAGTCTCGCGCTTCGTGTTCTCCTCGTCCTGCAGCAACTACGGGGCCGCAGGGGACGACATCCTGACCGAGGAGTCCCCGCTCAACCCCGTCACGCCTTACGGGAAGTCGAAGGTGCTGTTGGAGCAGGAGCTCTCGCGCCTGGCCGATCCGACGTTCACCCCGGTGTACCTGCGGAACGCGACGGCCTACGGCGTCTCACCTCGGCTCCGCTTCGATCTCGTGCTCAACAACCTGGTCGCCTGGGCGCACACCACCGGCAAGGTCCATTTGAAGAGCGACGGATCGCCGTGGCGACCCCTGGTCCACATCGAGGACATCTCGCGCGCGTTCCTCGCGGTGCTCGGCGCCCCCAAGGAGCGCGTCCACAAGCGCGCCTTCAACGTCGGCGTGCCCGGAGAGAACTTCCGCATCCGGGAGGTCGCCGGCATCGTGCGCGAGGTCGTCGCCGGATCGGAGCTGAGCTTCGCGGACGGCGCCTCGCCCGACATCCGAAACTACCGAGTAGACTGCTCTCTCCTGCCGCGCGAGCTCCCCGAGTTCCACACGAAATGGCGGGTCCCGCACGGAGCCGAGGAGCTCCTCGACGCCTACGTGCGCACGGGCCTGTCCCTCGATGAGTTCGAGGGCAAACGTTACAAGCGCATCGACCACATCCGCACCCTGATCGCCGAAGGGATCATCGACCAGGAGCTGCGTCACACGGGAAAGGACTTGTCATGAACATGCTGAGCACTTCGGGGCCGGCGCGCATCTCCGAGACGATCACCCACTGCCGTGCCTGTGGGAAGTCCGGGTTCGTGCCCTTCCTCGATCTGGGGAGTACTCCGCTCGCCGACCGCCTGCTCACGCAGGAACAGCTCGACGCCCCGGAGCCGCGCGTACCGCTCGAGGTCGTCTTCTGTCCCCATTGCACCCTCGTGCAGATCACGGAGACGGTCCACCCAGCGGTGTTGTTTGGCGGAGACTACCCGTACTTCTCCTCGGTCTCGCCGAGCCTCCTCGCGCACTTCCGAGCCAGCGCGCTGCACCTCCTCGAGTCACGGCAGCTCGGTCCGGATACCCTGGTCGTCGAGGCCGCGAGCAACGACGGTTACATGCTGGTCAACTTCGCCGAGCGTGGGGTGCCGGTGCTCGGCATCGACCCCGCCCGGGATCCGGCTCGTGCGGCCCAGGCCCGGGGCATACCCACCCTCAACACCTTCTTCACCGTCGAGCTGGCCCGCCAGCTGCGCGCGGACGGCAAGTCGGCGGACGTCTTCCTCGCGAACAACGTGCTCGCCCACGTCGCGGACCTGAACGGGTTCGTGGAGGGGATCGCGACGCTGCTCGAGCCGGGAGGGGTCGCCGTCCTCGAGTGCCCGTACCTGATGGACCTGCTGGACCACTGCGAGTTCGACACGATCTACCATCAACACCTCTGCTACTTCTCGGTGACGGCGCTCACCAAGCTGTTCGCACGGCACGGCCTGTCCCTGAACGACGTCGAGCGCACCCCCATCCACGGTGGATCGCTGCGCCTCTTCGTCGAGCACACGACAGACGTGCGACCGCGTGTACGCGATCTGCTCGAGGAGGAAGCACGACGTGGGGTGACCCGCATCGACTTCTACAGGCAATTCGCGGAGAAGGTCCGCTCCCTGCGGGAAGAGCTCCGAGAGGCCCTCGGCCACCTGCGCGGCGAAGGCAAGCGCATCGTCGGCTACGCCGCCGCGGCCAAGGCCTGCACGCTGATGAGCTTCTGCGGCATCGACCGGGAGCACCTCGACTACCTCGTCGACCTGAACCCGTACAAGCAGGGTCGCTTCATGAGCGGGAACAAGCTCCCGATCCTGGACCCCGCGCAGCTCCTCGAGGACCGCCCGGACTTCGTCCTCATCCTGGCCTGGAACTTCGCGGAAGAGATCATGCGTCAGCAGGACGGCTACCGAGGCCGCGGCGGTCGCTTCATCATCCCGGTGCCCGAGGTCCGCGTGCACTGATCCGTGGGGGCCGCCCAGCCGCCGTCCTGCGCGCTCGGAGCTCCCCACGCCGCCTCGAAGGAGAGAACCGTGTCTGAGCCACGTTACATGACCTGTCCCTGTTGCGGAGGGCGTCGCGTCGACGTCTTCTACGAGGTCACTCGCGTCCCGGTGAACAGTGTCCTGCAGCTCCCGACCCGCGAGGAGGCGCTGAGCTTCCCCACGGGGGACATCGCCCTCGGGTTCTGCGCCGACTGCGGGTTCGTGTACAATACGGCCTTTCGCTCCGAGCTCTTGGAGTACTCGGACCGCTACGATCCCACGCAGGCCTTTTCGCCGACGTTCAATCGGTGGCACGAGGAGCTGGCAGCGCGCCTCGTCGAGCGCTACGAGCTCCGCAACAAGCGGCTCATCGAGATCGGCTGCGGCAAGGGAGAGTTCCTCAACCTGCTCTGCGAGATCGGCGGTAACGAAGGGCTCGGCTTCGATCCGGCGTACGTGCCGGAGCGAGACCTACGTCAAGGGCGCACACGCGCGAAGTTCATCTCCGACTTCTACGACGAACGCTACGCCGGCGAGCGGGGTGACTTCGTGTGCTGCAAGATGACGCTCGAGCACATCCAGCCAGCCGCCGAGTTCATGGGGACGGTGCGGCGCGCGGTCGGCGACGATCCTCGGACGGTCGTGTTCTTCCAGGTGCCGGACGTGGAACGGATCCTCGAAGAGACCGCGTTCTGGGACGTCTACTACGAGCACTGTTCGTACTACTCGATGGGATCGTTGGGGCGGCTGTTCCGGCGAACCGGCTTCGAGGTCCTCGACCTGGCGCGGGAGTACGAGAACCAGTACTTGATGATCGAGGCTCGACCAGCCAGCGGTCTGCACCGGACCCCGCTCCCGCAAGAGAACGATCTCAAGCGCTTGCGCTGCCTCGTCCGCGACTTCACGAGGCGGCTCGAAGCGCAGACGTCTCACTGGAGGGGGCTCCTCGAACGCCACGGGCGCGATGGGAAGAAGGTCGTGATCTGGGGCTCTGGTTCGAAGGGCGTGTCGTTCTTGACCACGCTCGGCGACCTGGGCCGCGCCGCGGGTCCGTCGAAGGGCTCGATCGAGTACGTGGTGGACATCAACCCCCATCGCCAGGGTCACTTCATGGCGAGGACGGGGCAGGAGATCGTGGGTCCGGAGTTCCTGGAGGAGTATCGACCCGACACCGTGATCGTCATGAACCCGGTCTACACCCGCGAAATTCGGGACACTTTGACGTCGAGGGGTCTGCAACCCGAGGTGCTGACTACATGAGAGAATCGACTTGCACGGTTTGTGCGAGCAACCGAGTCGTCATCGTCGCGGACACCGGCGCCGTGCCCGTGTTCTGCAATCAACTCTGCCGCACGCGCGCGGCAGCGGTGTCCACGACGAAGGCGAACGTCAAGCTGGGCTACTGCGAGGATTGCGGCCACGTATACAACGTGTGCTTCGACGAGCGGCTCCTGCGCTACGGCCCCGAGTACGAGAACTCACTGCACTGCTCGGGACAGTTTCGGGACTTCGCGGAGCGCCTCGCCGAGGAGCTCGTCGCGAGGCACGCCCTGCGTGGGAAGCGCATCGTGGAGGTGGGGTGCGGCAACGGGGAGTTCCTGCTGACCCTCTGCCGAGAGGGCAGGAACGAGGGCTTCGGCTTCGACGTCAGCCATGCGGGTCGCCCCGACGGACTCCCTGCCAACGTGCGCATCGAGACGGATACCTTCGGGCCGCGCCACGCCGCCCTCGATCCGGATTTCGTGTACACGCGGCACGTGCTGGAGCACGTCGGCGATCCCATCGCGTTCCTGCGGGAAATTCGGGACAACGTACGGGAGGGGGCCGCCTTCTACGTCGAGGTGCCGAACGCCCTCTACACCCTCCGTGATGGCGGGGTGTGGGACATCATCTACGAGCACTGCGGGTATTTCACCCCGGACTCCCTGCGCACCGCGCTCGAGCGGAGTGGCTTCGTCGTGGAGCTGATCCAGGAGGCCTTCGACGGGCAGTTTCTGTGCGCCCACGCCCGGGCAGAGACGTCCGCGGCGATGTCGCGCCGCCCACCCGATCCGCTCCTGCGACGCCTCGTCTCGGACTTCGTCTGCCATCACGGCGCCAAGATCGCCGCGTGGCGCGCGACCGTCGCGGAGCTCGCGACGCAGCAACGGCGGGTGGTCGCGTGGGGCGCCGGCTCCAAGGGCAACACCTTCGCGAACCTCGTGGCCCGAGCGGACGTGGTCCCATACGTCGTCGACCTGAACCCGAGGAAGCACGGCATGTTCGTCGCCGGCACCGGGGCCCGCATCGTCCCTCCCGAGTTCCTCGTCCAGTACCGACCCGACGTAGTCGTGGTCCTCAACCCGGTGTACGAGCGAGAGATCCGGCAGCGCCTGGCGGGTTTGGGCCTCAGTCCATCGGTTCTTCTGGCGTGACGCCGGGGGGAGGACCTTCGAGGGGTTCGAGGCCCTCGATGGGATCGAGCCCCTCGTCGAGGGGCACGAAGAGGGGCTCGTCCTCGTCGATCCGGATGCGCAGCTCGGAGGGGTCCGGTTGATCTTGGCTGGGCCCTCTTCGGGCGTCATCGGGCAGCGGTGACGGCGGCGGCGTGGAGCCGCTGAACGCGTCCAGGGCGAGCGCCAGCCCGAGGACGAGCACCAGGAAGAGCGCGACCGCCCACACGGGCGGGGGTTTGGATGCGCGGGTCGACGGCAAGACCTGGGTCTCCCACGGGTCCACTCGGCGATCGGGGCGCCTGCCTGGCCTCGCGAGGACGATCGCCCGGCTGCCTGGTCTCGGTGCTCGCAGCTCGCCCGCGGCGCCGAGGTCCAACCTGCCCCACCCCAGCGCGGCGCGGTCGGCAGGGTCCAGACCAGCAGGGTCCAAACCACCAGGATCCAGACCGGCAGGGTCCAGACCGGCATCCTCCAAGACGGGATCCAGCATGCCGGGACCGGCAACGCCGGGAGACTCGCCAGGGGGCAGAGATTTTGCCCCGATGCGGGCGGCCTCGGCCACTTCGCTGGGCAGCGCGAGCTGGTCGAGGAGCACGGCGGTACGCAGGAGGTCCGCGCGGAAATGTTCGGCAGACTGATAACGACGCTCCCGATCGCGCTCGAGGGCACGCAGGCACACGGGGTCGAAGGCGGGGTGAGGACGGCGCCCCACGGTGCTGGGAGGAGCGATGGGCTCGTAGAGCACCTGCTGCATGATCTCCTCGGCGGTGTCCCCATCGAAGAGCTGCAGCCCCGTCAACAGCCGGTAGAGCACGACGCCCAAGGCGAAGATGTCGGCGCGGTGATCGACCTCCCCCGTGGCGATGCGCTCGGGGGCCAGGTACTGGGGCTTGCCGCGAGCGCGCCCGTCGCCCGCCCAGTTGTCGCTGACGTGCGCGACCCCGAAGTCCGTCACCCGCGTCACGCCGTCGAAGCCGACGAGCAGGTTGTCCGGAGAAACGTCCTGGTGCACGAGACCGAGCAGGCGGCCCTGGTCGTCCCCCAAGGTGTGCGCGGCGTGCAGCCCTGCCAGGGCTTCGACGCCGATGGCGGCGGCGATCGAAGGATCGATCAGGAGGGTCCCCCTGGCCTCGGCTGCGAGCAGGTCGGCGACGCTGCACCCCGCGACGAACTCCATCACGAGATAGGGCTGCCCGCGGCTGCTCCCCACGTCGACGACGCTGACGACGTTCGGGTGGTGGAGACGCCCGGTGAGCCGGGCCTCGCGCAGGAGCAGGCGCACTGCCTCCGGGTTCTGGCAGAGGTGTTCCCGGAGCACCTTCATCGCGAACAGGCGCGAGAAGCCTCCCTCGCCGCGCACCCGGCACGCGTACACGGTGGCCATGCCCCCGCGCCCCAACCGGCTCAGGATCTCGTAGCGCCCGACGACGGGACGTGGCCTCGAGGAAGCGGATCGCTCTCCGCCCGCTCCCTCCGCTGCCGCGGGGGTGGAGGATCGGGGCGGCAGCGTCGGCTCGCTCGGGCTGACGTCCTGCGCCCGGCGGGGAGGCTCGACGGGCGACGAGGTCGTCGCCTCCAACGCCGCGAGCTCTTCGAGGTCCCGGTCGCTACCGGGGTCCTCCGTGACGTCGGAGGGCGAACGGGAGGGGGCCTCCGGCCAGATCACCACCCCGGCGTCGAGGAGCTGCACGACGCTGCTCAACACCACCACCGGATCCAGCCCGCTCTGATCGATGAGCGCGTACAGGGGCCTCTCGCCGTCGATCAGCGCGTGCACGGCGCCGCGCGCTCCGTCGAGCGTCACTCCGGCGGGAGCCGAGCACGGCTCGAGGACCGCCGACAGCGGGGGCACGCGCGCCAGCAGCTCGGACCACTGACGACGCCGCGCCTGCACCTTCTCCTCGAGCTCGGGGAGCGAGGCGTGCAAGGACTGGCGTCCGTGGCTCACTCCGGTCTGCTCGCGCCAGCGCGCCGCGGGATAGGAGAGGAGGTGTAACAACGCGCGCTCCCCCGCAGAGCCCGCGAGAGACGCGTCGACGATGACGCCCGTTCGCAGCCACACCTCCGCGAGCCCCGCGGGGGTGTGGAAGACGACCTGGCCCGTCGCGCCCCGACTCGACGCGTCGCGCAACACCGCGAGGGGCGACCCCAGAAGGACCCTCTCCCGATCCGCTCGCCGTCCGTTCCCCGGTGCGGGGGCGTTTTCGCCGGGAGCCTGAAGTGCCAGCGGCACCTCGAGCGCCTCGGCGCGTCTCGAATCGGGATGATTCGGTCGAGCAATCAAAGCAGTGTCCGTTGGGGAGTTCTCGGGACGACCAGGTCCTCCCGGCCGCGGCGTCGCGGAGAACCGCCCGCGGTGACGCCGTTCACGAGGCCAGCGCCGTGGTCGTCCGCGGCGACTGGTACGGCCCGCTTGCTGCCTCTCGAAAGGCTGCCATGAGCGCAGGGGAACACGAGCAACCACGAGGCTCCGAGCCCACACTGGAGCAGAGCTTGGACGACGCTCTCGGCGCGCCTCCGTCGGAGCCGAGGCACGCTGGCCAGGCCGGCACCGAGGAGCTCGCCTCCCCCGACGGACGAGGGGAGGAAGCGTCAGCCAACGGAGGAGGCCAGGACGCGCCACGCCCTGCGCTGCCCTCGGCGCAGCTCGTCGTGGTCGGGGGACCGGAGACGGGCCGGCTGATCCGCTTGGGCTCGGTGGAGACGGTCCTCGGGCGGAGCGAAGACGTGGGCGGCAAGGTGCGCGATCCCAGCGCATCACAACGCCACGCGAAGATCCTCTGGCACGACGACGGCTACCTGCTCGTCGACCTCGGCTCGACCAACGGGACCCATCTGAACGGGGAGCGCCTCGAGGGGCCGACCCTCCTCACCCACGGCGACACGATCCGCATCGGCCAAACGGCGCTGCGCTTCCTGTGCAGGGGCACCAGGCGAGAGCGCAACGCCACGGTCCCGCTCGATCTCCAGCCGCCGCCTCCGCCCGGGCAGGCGCCCCGCCAGGATCTCGTCCGGTACCGCGACGCTCGCCTCACTTCGTGGGGCCCCCGGGACCCGAACGCTTACGGCAGCGGGGCGACGAACGGCACGGACTGGGTCATCTACGTCCGGACTGGGCTCGGTTACCTCAAGCGCTACGGGACGTTCTTGGCGGTGATGACCGCCGTCGGCGCGTCCGCCGGAGCCCTGCACGCCCTGATCAAGCCGCCCCTCGGGGCAGCCTATTTCGAGATCAGCCTGAGCCGGGACGGCCGCGCCAACCCCGTCGACCAGGAGCGAGCCACGACGTTCTTCGTGGCGGCGGAGAAGTCCTTCACGAGCACGCGCCTGATCAAGGAGACCCTCACCCGTCTGGGCGCAGAACCCCACCCCGGAGCGGCCCTGGCGATCCAGCGCCGCGTGAGCTTCCAACCCCTCGACAAGCAGGAGCTCGTGTGGCGGGGCGAGTACCAGGAGGCGGACGCCGAGCACGCGAAGACGTTCCTGACCCGCCACCTCGAGGTCTATCTGGAGCGCGAGTTCGGCAAGACGCTGCAGGTACTGCAGGCTCAGGTGTCGCTCCTCGAGGAGCAGGTCGAGCGCAGCGGGCAAGAGCTCCGCAGGACCGAAGAGGAGCTCGCCGCCTTCAAGAAGGAGCACCCCGGCGTCGTGGGGACGGAGGGGGGCGCGGAGCAGTACGCCGCCCTCGGCCCGCTCCAGACCCGGCGCGACGACCTACGCGCGCAGGTGGAGCGCCTCCAGCTCGAACTCGCCCTGAACAGGAAGCGGCTGAACAGCGGAGATGCGCTCCTCCAGGGGCGGGTCTCATCTGCCGGGTCCTACGCCACGTCCCTCCAAGACGTGGAAAAGCAGCTCACCGAGGCCAAGGCCGCCGGGCTCGGCGAGCAGCACCCCCAGGTCAAGCGGCTCCGACAGCAAGCGCGGGAGCTGGCCCAGCTGCGTGACTCGACCATCACGGCGGAGTCCACGGACATCGAGCGCCGCTCGAACGAGGGCTACGTGGCCGTCCGCGAACGCGTGCGAGACTTGGAGGTGGCTCTGCGGGTCGCCACGACCGAGCTAGAGCAGGTCGATCAGCGCCTGGGGCAGCTGGAGGGCCGGGTCAGTCAGCTCCCCGAGGCAGAGGCGCGCCTCTCGACGCTGACACGAAACTATGCGTCCACGAAGGATCTGCACGATCGCTTGTATCAGAAGCTGCGCGCGAGCCGCATTCAGCTCAAGATGGAGCGCGAATCGATGCGCGGGCGCTACGACCTGCTCACCCCTCCTACTCCGGTACACCCCGATATGATCACCGCGACGGCGCAGCGAAGCACCCTGGGAGGGCTCGGCATGTTCTTCGTCGCCGTCGTCTGCGCAGGGACGCGTGAGGCGTTCCGCTACCTACGGTCCGTCCTATGACTCGATGGATTACCCCGGGAGAGAGCGCGCCCCGCCCCTACTTCGTCGGCGTCGTGGGCGGCACCGGCTCCGGCAAGACGACGATCGCCAAGCGTCTGCGCGACGCCCTCCCGGAGGGCAGCGTGGCCATGTTGCAGCACGACGCCTACTACAAACATCGCCCGGAGCTTTCCCTCGAGGAACGGGATCAGCTCAACTTCGATCATCCCGACTCGCTGGACAACGAGCTTCTGCGGAAGCATCTCGGTGAGCTCCGCGCCGGGCGCCCCATCGAGGCGCCCCAGTACGACTTTGCCTCCCACCTGCGGCTCGCCGAGACGCGGCGCGTCGAGCCGGCTCCGGTCATCGTGGTGGAGGGGATCCTCCTGTTCGTCGATCAGGAGCTGCGCGATTGCTTCGACGCGAAGATTTACGTCGACACGGACGCCGACATTCGCATCCTCCGGCGCATCGAGCGAGACCTGCAGCGCCGCGGCCGCACCTTCGAGCAGGTCCGCGAGCAGTACTTCGCCACGGTCCGGCCGATGCATCTCCAGTTCGTGGAGCCCAGCAAGCGCTGGGCGGACGTGATCATCCCCGAGGGCGGCCACAACCGAGTGGCCCTGGACCTGATCGTCAGCAAACTCGAAGCGCTCCTGGCCGTTCATCGTCGCTAGGATGCTTCGACGAGAGAACCGTCCGCCGACGCTCCGCCGCGTCGGCGGGTCGACGGCAGGGGCGCTTTGCGCAAGGGCCGTGCCGCGCCTCGTGCTACCTGGCCGCGCGCCGTCCTGCCTGGCTTATTTCTGCCTCGCCTTGTCCTGCCTGGCTTGGTCCTGCACGTGCAGCGAGGTCGAGCGCCGGGCCCGGGGCGGTGCTCCTTCCCTCGCGACGCACGAGGCGCTGCCCGCCACCAGGGTCCTCGATGGCCAGGTGCGGGGCGTCGCCCATGTCCGTGGTGCGCTCCCCGTCCGGGTCGAGGAGATCGACAGCGGTGGGTTCACGCTCCGCTGGGACCCCGTCGAACACGCGAGCGGATACGAGGTCCACCTGGGCCCGGAGCCGCCGGACGCCGACGGGCTCCTGAGGGGCGGTCGCCTCGTCGCCGTGCTCGAGCGCGCCGCACGGTACCGCGTGGGCCCCCTGGCGCCCAACACGCACGCCTTCGTCCAGGTGCGGGCGCGCGTCGACGACGCCGAGGTCCCTTGGGGCACCGTGCACCTGCGCCTGCCCCACGCGGAGGCCACGCGCGGCGGAGCGCTGTCGAGCGCCTACGCGGTCGCTCCCGACGTCCTGACCGTCGTCCTCCGGCAGAGCGGGCTCGACTTCTCCAACGGCAAGCTGTCCGGCGACACCGGCGAGCGCTGGCAGGGCGGCACCTGGGAGCTCGAGCGGGCCGACGGCACCCCGATCGCCGTGCGACGGGCAATGCGGCACACGGTCGTCGCCGGCATCGAGGATCTCCCCATCGGCTACGATCGACACGGCCGCACGACGGTCCGCCTCGAGCACCGCATCTACCTGCGGCTCGCCACGCCGATCGGCGAACGCGACCTCCTACGCATCCGGCATCGAGGATCGAACGTCACCGCACTGGATGTCCTCCTCCCCTTCAGCGATCGCTACCTGGAGACACCAGCCATCCAGGTGAACCAGGTCGGCTACAACCCCTTGGCGACCCGGCGCTGGGCCTACATCTACGCCTGGCTCGGCGACGGCGGCGCCCTGGCGCTCGACAAGCTCCCTCCCCACGCGCACCTCCTCGTCGAGCCGACGAAGGCGCTCGAACCGCGCGCGCCCACGGATCATGTGCTGCACATCCGCCGTCGCCCGGGGTCGCAAGACGACGTCGGTGGACCGGTCGCGCAGATCGATCTCGCCGCCGTACCGCCAGCGGAAGGCGTGCGCTATCGCGTCCGCGTGCCCGGGGTCGGCGTCTCCTTCCCCACCGCCGTCAGCAAGCAGGCCAGCTTCAAGGCCTACTCCACGATTCTCCGCGGCCTCTTCCACAATCGCTGGTGCGGCGATCTGCGGCCGGAGTCCACCGAGTGGTCCCGGCCGAGCGATCACTGCTCTGCCTACTTCGTGGGCGGGCGACGCCAGGGGTTCTTCCCGGAGGACACGGAGCGGACTTCGCCTCGACCGCTCCGCGGTGGGCACCACGACGCTGGCGACTTCGACATCCGCCCGATGCACGTGCTGGTCGGGCAGATGCTCCTCCGCGCCTTCGAGCTCGGCGGCGCGACCAAGTTCACGGACGGACAGCTCGGCATCCCCGAGAGCAAGAACGGCATCCCGGATCTGCTGGACGAGGCCCTGTGGAGCGTCGGCGCCTGGGAGTACCTACAGAAGCCCGACGGGAGCGTTCGCCGCGGGGTAGAGAGCACCCGGCACCCGCCCGGCTACTACTTCGCCCACGAAGACCGCCTCCCCTACTTCGCCTACGACTCGGACGCGGCACACACCGCCTACGTCGCGGGACTGTTCGCACAAGCCGCGCACCTGGTGGGCCCCTTCGACGGGAGCCGCGCCGAGCGCCTGCAGGAGGCCGCCCGGCGGGCCCTCGACTACGCGCGGCGCCAGGGCGCCCCTGACACGTACCTCGCCTACGCGGTCGGCGAGCTCTCCCGCGCCACGCGCGATCCCCAGCTCCGTCGCGAGTTCGAGGAGCGGTGGCGCGCGGTGAACGTCCATGGACGCGGTCTGTTCGACCACCTGCAACCGGCGGCGAAGATCTACCCTGGCTCCTTCGAGTCGCAACACCCCGCGATGGTCGACTTCGTCGTCGCCTACCTCGAAGGGGCGCCCGCTTCACCCTCCATCCGCCAGACCACGATCGGCGAGCTCCGCCGCTGGGCGGATCGCGCCACCAAGAGCCTCCTGGAGTCTCCCCAGCCCCACCGGAGCGCGCGCCCCCCCGGCGCACGCGCCGACTGGGGCATGGAGACGAGCCAGGGACGCTATCTCGACGGGGTCTATCAGCTCTTGCAGCTGGGGCCGCTGATCGAGCCCGAGCGACGCCGCTACTTCGACGCGCTCAGCCTCGCCGCGGACGCGATGCTGGGATGCAACCCGGCCAGCCTCTCCTACGTCACCGGGCTCGGGAGTCGATCTCCGACGCAGCCGCTCCACCTCGACTCCCTCGCCTTCCAAGCGACGCGCGGACTCCCGCCGATCCCGGGGCTCGTGGTGTACGGGCCGGTGGAACACATGCCGGGCGCCGACTACTACCGCCCTCTCGTCGCCGGCTTTTACCCCCCCTTCGAGGAGCAGCCCCGCGCGCTCCGGTACATCGACGCCGCTCACGCGGTGAACACGAACGAGTTCAGCGTGTGGGAGACCCAGGCACCGGCCGCGCTGCTGTTCGCCGCGCTCCTCCCCGAAGGCGCGTCCCCCTGGCCCGAACTCGCGCCGGGCCAGCCCGAGCACAAGAGCCCGCTCCCGCCCCACACGCGGCCGTGAGGTGCCCGACCTCGTCCTCAACCGAAACGCCACTTCGCGCGGGCGACGTGCCACAGGAACTCGGGGTTTCCAAACAGATAACGGGTGAGCTTCCCCTGCTGAAAGAGCATGCGGTAGACCCACTCCATCCCCGCCCGCTGCATCCAGAGCGGCGCGCGGCGCTCCGCCCCCGCCCAGTAGTCGAACAGGGCTCCCACCCCCATCGCGAGGGGTACGTCCAGGCGCTCCAGGTGCCTGTCGATCCAGGTCTCCTGGCGTGGGTTCCCCATCGCCACGAGCAGCAGGTCGGCCTGGGACGCGTTGACGAGGTCCAGGACGCGGCGATCCTCCGCGTCGCCGAAGAACCCATGGTGGAGCCCGGCGACCGACCACCCGTCGAACTCTCGCTCCACGGCCGTTGCGGCCCCGCGCAGCACCTCCTCCCGCGTCCCCAGCAGGAACACCCGCGGCCTGCGCCGCGCGGCGCGCCGCATGAAGTAGGGCACCAGGTCCGTGCCGTTCAGGTTGGCGCGGAGCTGCACGCCGTGCAGGGCGCGCACGGCCCAGCGGACCCCGGTCCCGTCTCCGAAGAGGTGCTCCGCCCGCCCCAGCACCTGCCGGTAGGCGGTGTCGCCGTTGGCGTGGTTCAGGGTGTGGGCGTTGACGAAGTGCGCGGCTCGCGCCCGATCGCGGCGCAAGAGGAGGCCTTCCAGGAGGTGCGCCGCCTCGGAGTAGGTGGCGTCGGTGATCTGGAGGTCGAAGATCGGGATCCTGCGGTCGAGCGCGAGCTCTGCTCCGAAGGACGACGAGCTACGGCTGGACGGCGGTCCCTGCAAGGTGATCGAGCTCATGGTGTTCCCTCCCCGAGCAAGCGCGGCGCGCCTCCGCTCCGCGGCGTCGGCGACATCACGAGGGGGCTCGTCCAACGCACGCCGAGCGCGCGGTAGAGCGAGAGCAACCCCTCGGCGCGTCGTTCCCAGGTGAACTCCTCCTGCGCGCGCCGCGCTCCGGCTCTCGCCAGGCGCTCCCGCTGCGTGTCGTCGTCGAGCAGCTCTCGCAACAGCGCGCGCAGCGCTTCGTGATCACCTGGAGGAAAGAGCCGCCCGGCGGTGCCGTCCCGCAACAGCCAGCGGGGCCCGCCGACGTCGGCCGCGACCAGACACCTCCGCGCTGCCCACGCCTCGAGGCAGCTGAGCCCGAAGGGCTCGTGCCGACTCGGGAGCACCGCCACCTGCGCCGCGGCGAGCACGTCGGGGACCTTCTCGGACGCCAAGCTCTCGACGATCCGGATGCGATCCGCCGCCGCGCCCGCCAGTTGGCGGCACAGCGCCGCGTACCCGGGCTCCGTCTCTGGACCGACGAGGGCCAGATAACAGCTGGGGTCTTCGAGGGAGAGCCACGCGCGGACGAGGGTCTCCTGATCCTTCTGCGGATCGAGCCGCGCCACACAGATCATGAGGCGCGCGTCCGCGGGGATCCCGAGCAAGCGGCGACCGCGCTCGGGCGACCCGGCTGCGAACACGTCCGGGTCGACGCCCCCGGGGAGGAGCACCACGCGCGATCCTCGCAGCTGGGCGCGGGCCACCTCGAACTCCTCGATCCCCACGCACACCACCGCGTCGGCGCGCTCGAGGAGCGTGCGCGTGCCCCACATCAAGGAGAGCACCTTGCCCCAAGGGATGGTCCAGTCGGACCCCTCCGCGGCTGCGGCGCTCGCCCCGCGTCGCTGCTGCCACCGGCGCCGCTCGTCCTCGGGCACCGCGAAATGGCCGCCGTGCAACGTCACGACGAACGGGACCCCTCGCCGGCGCGCCACCTGCAGACACTGCGCGGCGAGCCGGTTGCCCGTATGGCAGTGGACGAGCGCCAGGTCCCTGAGGTGCATGAGGCGCCGTGCCAGCGGGAAGCTCACCAGGTTGCCCCCGCAGCGGTCGTAGCGCTCGCGCCGCTCCGCGCTCAGAGGCCACTCCGGGTAGCCGTAGGTGAAGCGCGCGACGGGGACACCCCCGACGTCCCCGATGGGCTCGTCGTCGAGCGCCCGGGTCGTGAGCACGCGCTGCTCGAGACCCGCGCGTCTCAGCAGGGGCAGAGTTTGCGACAGGACGCGTTCGGTGCCTCCCCAGGACCGCGGCGTCAGGCGGCGCGGGATGTGCGCGATCGTTCGCATCGGTTCCTCGTCAGTTCGTGAGTCCCAGGGACTTCGTCACCAGGGGAGCCAGATCACTCAGGGCTCGACACGTGGCCGGCAGAGGGCGATCGGAGGCGAGCCCTGCGAAGCACGAGGCGGCGCGCAGGTCGTAGCCGTGCATGCCCGCCGCGGCTCCGCCGAGGAAGCTCGGCGCGAACATGACGCCCTCGTCCAGGAGGAACAGAGCGTCTCCGTAGCGCCCGTCGCCGGTCGGAGCCTTCGCCTCCCGGAGGTCGTCACGATCCAACCACTTGCCGGGCCAGCCTCGGCGCTCGATCAGGCTGCGCGCGCGCGCGAGGTCCTGCGACGCGCCCCAGCAGCGCAGCATCGTGCTGTCGACGAAGACGCGGAGCGCGGACAGGGCACCGAGCGTGGGGCGCGGGTCGATGGTCGAGCGGATGTCGGCCATACCGTGGTCCCCCACCACGAAGGTCGTGAGCTCACTTCCGTCGTCCGCCAGGCGCTCCCGAGCGCTGGCCACGCGGGCCGCGATGCGATCCATCGCGTCCTCCGCGCTGGGACCGTGGTTGCCCTCCCGGTGCAGGATGGCGTCGAGCTCCGCGCAGTAGAGGAACGCGAGATCCGGCCGGCTCCGCCCGAGCGTCTCCAGTGCCCCTCGCCATCGCGCCGGCTCCGCCACGCGCCAGGGGCTCGCGTACACCGAGAGCCCGGCTTCCCTCGCGCGGCTCAAGAACGTGGGCGCGCCGCCGATCGCGGGTGCCTCGAAGAGATCCTCCCGCTCGGGCAGATCGAGCCAGCGGAAGTGCTCCGGAGGCACCTTGTGGAGCGCGACATAGCCGCTGAGCCCATGGCGGAACGCGAGCCAGCGCTCCACGAGCGCGCGAAAGCGCCGGCGCTCGTGGAGCACGCGCGGCAGCAACCCCATCCACCGCAGCGGCGCGAGCAGGTGCGCCTCACCGGGACGGTGCTCGCTGAAGAGGCACATACGGCCGTGGACCGCGGGCTCCGCGCCGGTGAGCACCGTCGGCAGCGCGCCGGACGTGTAGCCCAACACCCCCTCGAGCTGCTTGCGGTGCCCCAAGTAGGCGAGGCGACTGCCGAACCGCTCGAGCTGACGCGGACCGAAGGCGTCTACGAACACCACGAGCACTCGTCGTCGAGTCACGTCCCGGTGGAACGACCGGACGAACCGGCCCCGGAGACTCGGCGTCTCAGCGGGTGACGGGCGATCCGGCCCGCAGCCGCACGGAGGCTTCTCGTTCGATGCGCCTTGCCCGGTCCGTGATGACTCGCTCGGGCCTCGGCCTCGTCTTCCCCGGCGCGAGGACGCCTCGAGGCGAGCTCCCTGAGCCCCTCGGACGATCATCCTGATACGTCGCCGGCCACGAGCCGACGCCGACGCCGTTCCCTGCGGACACAGGAGCCACGATGAAGAACGCGCCCAAGGTCAGCATCGGCATCCCCGTGTTCAACGGAGAGAACTTCCTGGAGTCGGCCTTACGCTCCATCCTCGCCCAGACCTTCGAGGACTTCGAGCTGATCATCTCCGACAACGCGTCGACGGACCGGACCGCGGACATCTGCGAGCAGTACGCCTCCCAGGACGGCCGGGTGCTGTACCTCAGGCAACCCGCGAACCTCGGCGCCCAGCCCAACTACAATCTCCTGGTGGGCCAGGCCCGGGGTCGCTATTTCAAGTGGGCCGCGCACGACGACATGCTCGCTCCGACCTTCCTGGAGCGCTGCGTCGACGTGCTGGACACCCACCCGCGGGTGACTCTCGTCTACCCCCGCGCCGAGGTCATCGACGCCCACGGTCGCACCATCGAGCGCTATGACGTGCACCTCCAGACGGACTCGGAGGACGCCGGAGTGCGCTTCCGCGAGCTCCTGCTCTCGTGGCACCGCTGTTACGAGATTTTCGGCGTGTTCCGGAGGGAGGCGTTGGCGCAGACGGATCTCTTCGACACCTTCTGGGGGGCGGATCGCACGCTCCTCCAGGAGGTGGCCCTGCTGGGACCCTTCCACGAGATCCCGGACTACCTGTTCCATCCTCGGAGCCACCCGGAGCAGTCGATCACCAAGCTCCGCGGCAAGGACGTGGCGCGCACCTACTGGAGCGACATGCGCAGCGCCGGCCGCATCGTGCTGCCCGCCTGGAACGTCATGCTCGGCAACCTGCGGCTCGTGCACAAAGCGGATGTCCCCCTGGGGGAGAAGGCACGCCTGTGTGGCTACGTCGGCAGCTGGGTGGGTCAGCACTGGAGCGATCTCGCTCGCGACGTGACCCGCGCCACACGGGCCGCGGCGTCACGCCCGACGGCTCCACCACGCCTGGGTCCGTGACGGTCCTCGAGCGCAGGATTCGACGGCACCCCAACCTTCCATTCTACCACGCTCCACCAGTATGCGCATCCTGAGCGTCTGCAATCTCTTCCCACCCTACGTGTTGGGAGGCAACGAAGTTCGCCTGCGCGAAATCCTGGAACGCCTCCGGTCGCAGCACGAGGTGCGCGTCCTCACGAGCGCTCCGCCGCACGACGTCCACGCTCCCCCGGAGCCGTGGATCACCCGGGAGCTCGTCCAGGCCGTGCCGTATCCGCGGCCCATCACGGACCGCAGACTGTATCTCGCGCGAGAGCTCGTGGTCAGCGCCCTCAACTACGCCACCACGCTCCGGATCATCGAAGAGTTCACGCCCGACGTGGTCTATGTGAGCGACACCAAGCGCACCTTCCTCGGCCCTGCCCACGCCGCGCAGCGCGCCCAGCTCCCGCTCGTCTGGGACATCACCGATCTGTCCCTCCTGGCGTACAGGCGCCGCCAGGGGCTCCGCCGCTGGGCGCCCTGGGCACACCTGGACGGGCTGAGCTTCCGGTATCCGATCGCGATCTCGCGCTTCATCCGCGACGAGCTCATCCGCCAAGGAGTGCTCGAGCCAATCGCGGACGACGAGGCCGGCTACATCCGGCAAGGCGTGGACCTCTCCCGCTTCGCGGTCGACGAGCCCGCGGTCGCCGACGGTCCGGCCCATCGCCTCCTGTTCGTCGGCACGCTGATCGAGGACAAGGGAGCGCACGTCGTGCTGCGCGCCCTCGAGCGCCTCGTGCGCCACGAACCCCCGGGGCATCCTGGGTATCGCTTGACGGTCTGCGGCGACAGCGGGGACGAGGCCTACAAGGCGCGTCTCCGCGCCATGGTGGACGGCAGCGAGCTCAAGGACCGTGTGATCTTCCGGGGGCGCGTCACGCCGCAGGAGGCGGCGCGGATGTACCGCAGCCACGACGTGTTCGTGTTCTCGTCCATCTGGCCAGAGCCCTTCGCGACGACGCCCCTCGAGGCGATGGCCTCCGGATGTCCCGTCGTCGGGACGCCGGTGGGTGGCCAAGCCGACTTCTTCCGACACGACGAAAACTGCCTCACCTACCGACCCGAGAGCGACCTCGAGCTGGCGGATCGCCTGCGCGCGCTGGCGGACCCGGCGCGGCGTCGACGGCTCGCGTCGCAGGCTCTGACGGAGGTCAAGGCCAAGTTCGACGTGCGCGACTACGTCCGTCGTATCGAGGAGGTCCTCCTGGAGGCGGCGGCGCGGCCCAACCCCCAAACGATGAACACCTCGCGGCTCATCGCGGGGGCGGGTACGCCGAGCCAGTCGCTGGGGTCAGCGAGTCAGAGCGCCGATCCCGGCTCCCGGTGAGTTGGCTCCCGGTGAGCTCACTGAGCTCAGCGTGCCATCGCGCGCTGGAAACGTCCTCGCAGGCGAGCCACCACATACTGCCGCTCCTCGGGCGCGACCCCGAGCCACCAGAACGCCACCCAGAACACGACGACGTTGATCGCCTCGAGGAGCGCCACCTCCCACAGGGCGTCCACGAGCCACACCTGCCGCAGAGAGTGCTGCACCGCGACCATCGCCAGGCACGGGAGGACGCTGGGGAGCAAGGTCTGCCGATAGAAGGCGGGCAGCCCGACCCCGAAGCGCCCCCGCATCCGCGGCTGGACGAGGCACACGTCGGTGGCGAGCGGTCCCACGAGGGAAGCCGCCGCCACGCCGATGAGGCCGAACTCCACCACGAGCCCCATGGACAGCCCCAGGTTCAAGATCTGCCCCAGGATCATCGCGAGGGCGAGGAACCGCTGATCTCCGCACATGCTGAGCTGACTCTGCGAGTTCCCGTGGACCAACGACCCCAGGCTCGCGAGTAGGAGCAGCTGCATGGGGACGATCGTCTCTTCGAACTCGGGCCCCATCCACGCCAGCACCAGAGGGCGCGCCAGCACGGCGCAGCCGATGAGCAACGGCGTGGCGAACGCCACGGTGAACCGTGTCCCGGTGAGCCACACGCGCACCAGCCGCTCCTGAGCACCGGCGCTGTGGAGCTCCGCCACCACCGGCGTCAGGGTGCGCGTGATCTGAATGCAGAAGGTTCTGGCCTCGTCGGTCACCCGGAGTCCGATGGCGTAGACCGCGACCGCCGTCAGAGGCAGCGCGCTCTTCACCACGAAGGTGTCCACCCGTGAGCCGACGAGCGCGGCGATCTGGATCAGCATGAGGTAGAAGGAAAAACCCCAGATCTCCCGCAGCACGCTCCAATCGAAGTACCTGGGAGCGATGCTCACCTCGCGGCGCATCGTCGTGGCGCAGTGCACCGCCACCAGCAGTGCCGGCAGCAACGTGGCGATCCAGTTCAGCCACGCGAACGTCCGCAGGCTCGGGCTCATGGGGAGGATCAGGAGCACCGCGCTGAAGTAAACGAGGTTCGTCCCGATGTGGTATCCGTTCGCCAGCCACGTCTTCTGGTCCCCCACGAGCACGCCGCGAAACATCGCCAGAGGCAGCTTCAACAAGAACCCCGACGCAGCCACCAAGAACACGACCTCGGCGATGGGCCGGAGCTGGTGCGGCAGCTCGAACAGGGAGTCGAAGTTCTGGTAGAGGGAGAACGAGACGACCGCCAGGACGGTCGACTGGGCGACGAAGACCCAGAACAGCGTGCAGATCACGCGACGGAGCCTGGCCGGATCGCGCTTCCCCCGAGCGTCGGCCACGTACTTCACCACGGACGTCCCGAAGCCGAGATCGATCAGGGTAAACAGGCTCACCACGGCCCAAATCAAGCTCCAGAGGCCCCATTCCTCCTTCCCGACCGTATGGACGACGAAGGGAATGAGGACGAGGAACACGACGGCGTCGACCGCCCGATCCACCTGGCTCGTCACCGTGTTGACGACGATGCGTTTCAGCCCGAGACGCTTCGAGTCACTACTCGGCGTCGTCGCGGGACCGCTCGGGGCTTCCGAATCATCGGCTTTCGACATTGCACGCGGTGCTTCCTCGCGGCCGATGGGCACGACTCCACGAGCCGAGGAGGGCTCGGGCGATTCCGAGCGGCGCCTTATCCCGAGCCATCGAGCCGACGTCTGCTCACGTCACTACGGCGTCCCAAGGACCGGAGGTTAGTCAGGTGCGGATCGTATTCACTTTGGGGGGAACCGACGCCGGCAAGTCAGGGCTTGGCAGCTACGTCAACGCGGTGCTGCCCGAGCTCCGAGTCATCACCGACAAGGAGGGTGTCGAGCTCGTGGCGCTCGGCTCCGCGTCGGAGCTCGAGTCCTATGCCGCCGCGCTCGTCGGCATCCAGACACTCACCGCGCCGCGTTGGGCCGCCTCGCCGGGACCGAGCGCGCTCTGGTACCTGGCGGCCGCCGGTCGCGCCGCGAAGCTGACCGCGGAGGACGTGATCCTCTACTCGGCGGCCAACCGACGCTTCGGAGCCTTCAACGGAGGCCCCTCGGTCGCGGTGGTGCACGACCTGGCCCAGCTGCACGTCCCGGGCAAGTACGACGCCTTGCGCATGGCCTATGTCCGCTATGGCCTCTGGTCCTTGCTCCGACGAGCGTCACGGCTCGTGGCGATCAGCGAGGCCACGCGCACGGACCTCGTCGACGCCCTCGGGGTGGAGCGCGACCTCGTCGACGTCGTGCCCAACGGCGTCGACGCGACGCGCTTCGCACCGCGCGCCCCTGACGATCCCGCCGTGCTCGAGGTGCGGCGGGCCCTCGGGCTCGCCTCCCCCTACCTGCTCTATCCCGCGCGGCTGGAGCTGCCCGCCAAGAACCACCTGCGGCTGCTGCGCGCCTTCGCCCGCTCCCGCGCCAGCACCTCGCACCAGCTGGTCCTCGTCGGCGCCGACTGGGGGGCTCGCGCGGCCATCTCCGACGCGATCACGACCCACGGCCTCGGGGCGCACGTGAAGCTCTGCGGTTACGTCGACGACAACGCGATCGCGCCGCTCGTCGCCGGCGCGGACGGCGTCGTCATGGTCGGCCTCTGTGAGGGGTTCGGGCTGCCGGCGCTCGAGGCGCTCGCCGCGGGGAGGCCGGTGTGCGCGTCCAACACGGGGGCCTTGCCCGAGGTGGTCGGCGATCTGGGCGCGCTCTGCGATCCGTTCAGCGTCGACTCCATCGCCGACGCGCTCAACCGCGTCGCCTTCGATGACGAATACCGAGCGCAGTGCGCGCGGCGCGGGCCGGAGCTCGCCCGAACCCGCACCTGGGCTCGCACCGCCGAAGGCCTGTATCAATCCTGCCGCCGCGCGGTCGTTTCCAGGAGGAGCTCACCACCACAGGAGGCGGCAGCAGAGTGAGGGTCTTGTTCGTGCACCAGCGCCTCGGCGACCTCGGCGGCGCCGAGTCCACCGTCCGCAGGCTCGGCGAGGGCCTGCGAGCGCGCGGCGTCGAGCTGGGGCTCGTCCATGGCGAGCTGACCGGCAAGGGACACGAGCGCTTCCGCGACTGCTTCGAGCGGTGCTGGTGCTGGAAGGAAGGCGAACTGCCGAGCGCCCTGGCTTGGGGCGCGGACGTCACCTTCGTCCACAAACTGGACGACCTCGCGGTGCTCGAGCACCTCGTGGAGGAGGCCTCCCCGCTCGTGCGCATGGTGCACGACCACGACATTTACTGTCAGCGCCGCCACCGCTACCTGCCCTGGAACCGGGAGATCTGCACGCGCCGCGCTGGTTGGGTGTGCGGCGCCCTCTGCGGCGTGGTGCGGGAAGGGCAGCGGCTGCGCCTGGCGTGGCCCGGAGACAAGCTGAAGGAGATCGAGCTCAGCCGTCGCTTCGACCACCACGTGACGGTCAGCGATTACTTGAAGCGCGAGCTGCTCCTCCACGGCTTCGACGAGGCTCGCATCACGACCTTGTGGCCCGCCGTACGAGACGCCGCCGCGGACCACCAGGCGACCTATCGGGAGCCGCTGGTCGTGTTCGCCGGGCAGATCCTCCGGGGCAAGGGGGTCGACGTGCTGCTGCAGGCGCTCGCTCTCCTGCGCACGCCTGGGTGGCGCTGCAGCATCGTCGGGGACGGCTCCTACAAGGGCCGTTGCGAAGCGCTCGTCCGTGAGCTCCGCCTGGAAGATCGAGTGACGCTGCCGGGCTGGGTGCCCCAGGACGAGCTGCACCGCACGCTTTCGGGCGCTCGCGTGGGGGTCGTGCCCTCCGTGTGGCCGGAGCCGCTGGGGGCCGTCGGCATCGAGATGCTCCGGCATGGTCTGCCCGTGGTGGGGTTCGACGTCGGCGGGATCTCCGAGTGGCTGAAGGACGGCGTCAACGGCTACCTGGTGCCGGTCTTCGACCGCGCGCGCCTCGCCGAACGCATCGACGCCCTCCTCGCCGACCCTGAGCTCGCACGCCGCCTGGGGCAGGCCGGGCGTGAACAGGCAGCGACCTGGTGCGACGAGGAGCGAAACTTCGCGGTCGTCCTCGACGTCCTACGCGACGTGGCAGAGCGCAGCACCTCCCAGGAGCGCCCGCGAGCCGCGCAACTCGCCTGAACACTCCCTGCGAACGCCATGTCCCGATTCACGGTCCACGGCAGCGAACGACTCGAGCGGACGATCGCGGCTCAGCTCGGGGCGGTACGAGACGACCTCCTGAGCGCGCTCCCCCGTCGGTGGCTCGACTGTCTCGTGCTCGGCGGCGGCTACGGGCGCGGCGAGGGAGGCGCCGCGCGGACGAGAGACGGGCGCGAAGCCCCCCACAACGACTACGATCTCTTGCTCGTCCACCGCGCCGGCCCTCCGGCGGCGGGAGGCTGGACAAGGCCGCGGGCTCTCTCGCAGGCGCTCCGCGCGGTGGAGGCGAAGCACGCGCGCCTCACTGGCCTCCACGTCGACATCCTGCCCGTGCACCGAGCTCGCGTGCGCCGCCTGCCGCCCGCTCTGACCTGGTACGAGCTGGGCCGCGGCCACCACGTGCTCTGGGGCGACGCGCGCACCCTCGATCCCCTCGTGCGGCGGCAGCTCTCCCAGGTGCATCCGACCGAGTGGGGGCGCCTCCTGATGAACCGCGCGGCGGGACTCACCTTCGCGCGCTGGGTGCTGCGGGGGGAGCCCTGCGCCCTCGCGGAGGGAGAAGATCCGGACGCGTTCGTCACGCGCCAGCTCCAGAAGGCGTGGCTCGCTTTGGGTGACGTGTGGCTGGCGGATCGCGGCGATTACCACCACCTCGTCTGCACTCGCCTGCGCCGCTTCGAGGCCCGGGCGACCGAGCACCCGGCCTGGGCGGACGCCTACCGGGACGCCGTCGCCTACAAGCTCGCTCCCGGCGCCCCACTCGACCGTCGAAGCCAACGAGCCCACCTCGACGAGCTCACGGAGCTCTACGTACCGCTCCTGCTCGAGCGCGCCGCCTCCCCTCGCCGCCCCACCGTAGGTCTGCTCGCCACGGTTCGCCACGTCCCCGCGGCTCGTTGGCTGAGCTTGCGGCCCTGGGCCTACCCACGGGAGCGACTACGACGAGCGATCGCCGCCGAGCTGTCCGGCGATCGAGCCGGGTTCACCGCGCTCGTCCACGGTCCCGAGCCCTTCCTCCGTCTCTGGAGTCGCTATGGTTGAGCCGCTTCACCCGATCACCGTCGTCATGCGCAGCTACAACGACGCGCGCCTCCTCCCCCATACCCTGGGCGCCCTGGACGCCCAGGAGGGCGTGACGACGCGGCTGTTCGTCTTCGAGAGCGCGAGCACCGACGGCTCGAAGGAGATCTTCGAGCGACATGGCTACGACCGCATCGTGCACCTCGAGCCCGGCAGCTACCACTCGGCGACGGTGCTCAACCAAGGCACGGAGTGGGCGGAGACGGAGCTCGTCGCCTACGTCAACAGCGACGCGATCATGATGAGCCGCCGTGTGCTGCGCCTGCTCGCGGACGCCATCGTCGCCGACGAGCGCTGCGCCGGCGCCTTTTGTCGACAGATCGTACGTCCCGACGCGACCCCGATGACGCGGCTCGACTACTTCACGGCCTTCGACAACCGGCACGAGCTCGGGAGCTTCGCCGACAAGATGAGCCTCGTGTGCAGCATGGTCCGACGCAGCGCCTGGGAAGGGAACCGCTTCGACGGCGCCCTCACCTTCTCCGAAGACTACGTGTGGAGCCACCGCGCGCAGCTCCAAGGCTGGCGCCTCCGCTACGTCCCCGAGGCCGTCGTCGAGCACAGCCACAACTATGGGGCAGACGAGCTCTACCGACGTCACTTCGGCGACGCCGCGGCCCTGGCCTGCATCCGCGACACGGCCCCCAGTAGCTCGGCCCTCGGCGGCGTCGTGCTGCCCTGGACCAGGCGCTGCCTGCGCGACACCTGGCGCCTCGCCCGCATGGGAGCCTTCACGGAGGCGTGGCGTCTACCGGCCTATCGCTGGCCCATGCTCCTCGGAGAGTGGCACGGCGCCCGCGCTGGCTGGCGCCATTTCCGCGATGAGGGGCGCAGCGATCCCCAACCCGTGGCTCCCCGCGTCGCGTGACGAGGGGAGCCCGCGCTCCTCGAGCCGCTCGGGCCCCTCGCTGAGGGAGCTCGCTGAGGGCTCTCGCTCAGGCCCCGGCCCACCAGGCGGATTCGAGCTCGTCCATCAGCCGCCGCACCAGCTCCCGGGGCGAACGGGCCTCCCGCGCCGCAGCGCGGGCGATCTCCGGCCACTGCTCGATCTCCACGGGCCCGCGCACGGCGCGATGGGCGCTGACGACGCGATCGATCAGCTCGAGCCGCATCCCGCGGGAGAAGGGCGGCACCACCTCGGGCTCGAGGCGGCTCAGCCGTCGCCTGAACAAGGCCGGATCCTCCCCGTCCAGGGTCGACGCGAGCTCCTTCAGCTCCCGGAGGAGCGTGTTCGCTTCCTTGCGGAGCTCCGCGTAAGCGGGAGGAGTCATCGCCAACACCACACAGGCACCCGGGAGCGAGCCCCCACAGTAGAACGAGAGCGTGCGCAGCGCCGAGCGGCGTGCTGCCTGGCTCAGCCCCGTGGTGTAGAGGTTCTCCGCCTCGTCGATCAGGAGCACCGGCCCGGAGCATCCCTCGAGGCGCGCCAGCAGCTCGAGCCACAGCAACAGCCGCCGGTACGCGTCCTGCCGGTAAGAGGTCCCGGAGCTCTTGCGGGCGAGGTCCTCGGCGCGGAGGAAGTTCTCCAGGGCCTTGCCCGGATCTTTCGCGGCATCGGCGATGAGCAGCGCCTTCTTGGCGGCGATCGCCTCTGCGCTCGTCCCGAGCGCGATCTCCTCGAGGGTCGTCCGCAGGGCGCGGAGCTTCGCCGGTGAGCGGGTCCAGACGGACGCGCGCTGCAGGGCGCTGGGGCGGCCCCGCTTCGGGAGCACGGAGTGATCCAGCAGCCGCGACAGGTGGCGCTGCGGGTTCCCCAGATCGAGGTTCATGCGTTCGAGGTTCAACCAGAAGACCGGGTGCCCCTGGGACAGAGCCCGCTCCGCGAGGTGCATGAGCAGGTGGGTCTTCCCGCTGCCGTAGTCCCCGACGAGGACCTGGAACACGCTGCCCGCCATCTCCGAGTGCGCGAAGAGCCGGTCGACGACGCGATCGATGCGCTCGTGGCCCACGCTCATCGACGTCACCGCCTCCGTCGGCGGCAGCCCTTGGGAGACCCGCACCAGGGAGCGGAGTGTGACCGGCCGGGTCAGCTCCGGAGAGCGGGGCCGACGGTGCACGTACTCGTAAGGATCCTTGATGAGCTGTGTCCAGGCCCGGTGCGGAGGCGGGGGCTCCGCCGGCGAGGGGACCTCCAGGCGCGTCAACAAAGGCGTCAGCGTGCGGATCGAGCGCGGCCCCTGGAAGAGCCGCTCGTCCCCGGTGATGACGATGCGCGTGCACACCGCGCCGCGCCCCGAGTCGAAGTTGTCGACCAGCTCCCGGAGCACCGTGTAGGACTTCTCACGTTGACGCTGGGTGCGCAGGGTCAGCGCGCCGCCGTCGTGAAGGAGGACGAGCAGTCCCTTGTATCCCAGGGCCCGCACCAGCCGCGTCAGCTCGCCGAACACCCGCTGCGCCGTATGAGGTCCGAGCACCGAGCGGACCTCGGCGACGGCGCGCCCCTTGAGCTCGACGCCGCGTGCCCACGCGTCGAAGGCCCGCACCTCGCGATGGGCGTCGTCCTCGGCCGCCAGGTAGGCGCGGCAGAGGGCCGTCAGATCGCCGCTCGCGTCGAACTCCCCCGTGGCCTCGTCGAAGCGGTCCAGGGACTTGCGGCCATGCCGCGCATGGAACTCGTCGAGCAACCCCAAGATGCCGGCGACGCGCGTCTCCCGGGCGGGTACCAACGCGTCCAGGAGCACGGCCACCAGCTCGTGCAGCGCCGCCAGGCTCATCTCCTCGAGGGAGAGCCGCGCCGTCACCCACCCCCGATCCCGAGCCCGCTTGGAGAGCTCGCGCACCAGCGCCGCCTCGCGCGCGGGAGTGGCGCACTGGGTGAGCGTGACGGAGCTGGCGTCACAGAGCTCGAGATCTCGGAGGGCCTGCTCGAAGCGGGCCACTTCGTCCTCGACGGTGGAGACGGAGCGGGCAGCGGCAGAAAGCTCCGCGCCTTGCGCCGTAGTGGGGGCAGTCGCAGAAAGCATGGGTTGCCTGTGACTACCGCGAAAATCCCCGTTCGTGTCCAGAAATCTCGCCATGAGCGGCATTTTGGCCCTATTTCGGGCTGAAAAATGTCAATCAGGGCCCTGTTTCACGTGCCGACGCCTCCGCTGACGTCCCCTCGAGGGCTCGGGCGGGTCCCTCCTCGCAGGCCGCGAGGGCGGGGACTCAGCTCGGCGAGGCCCACGTTTCCATAGCGATGGTGATGGATACAGATGGACTGCTCCACCAAATAGCGGAGCAGTTCGACGCGCCCCCAATCCGAGACCGGCTCCGCCTCGATGTGGGCGTCCGCCGCCCCGAACACCCGCCACGCGTCCTCGCCCTCGCAGCCGATGAGACGCACGCGCGCCGGCACCCTGCCCTCCCAGGACACGGGGAGCTCCTCGAGGGTCGACACCCGCCGCGCCCGGGCGAGCCACGGGTGCCACGGGCTCACCTCGGGGCCCACGACGAAGAAGCGCAGCGCCCCCGCGAGGAGCTCGTCGACGAGCAGGAGGCTCGCCACGTCCACCCCCTGGGCGGCGCGCCCGAGCACCACCGCGACGTCGCACGGCCGGTAGCGGAACCAGTTCGCCTCTCCCAGCAGGTGCGCTTGTAGATGCTCGGCGGGAGCCAAACGCTGGAACGCTTCCAGGTAACTCTGCTGCCGCGCCGCAAAGCGCTCACGTTCGGCGCGCGCCAAAGACTGGACGAGGGACGAGACCACGGTCGACACGCCGACGGATACACCCCGGTCCCCGTCCACCTCGGCGCCCGGTCCCGAGGACGTCCCCCGCTGCGCGCGGGGGCGCAGCACTCGGCACAGCTGCTGCACATAATTGGGGCCCCCCGCCTTCGCCCCGGGGCCGAAGCTCGAGCCCTTCCATCCACCGAAGGGCTGCCGCCCGACGATGGCCCCCGTCGTCGTCCGGTTCACGTACAGGTTACCGGCCCGCATGCCCTCGACGAACAGCGCTTGCTCACGTTCGTCGAGGCCGTGGAAGCCGGCAGTGAGGCCGTAAGCGGTGCCGTTGGCGAGCCGGAGCGCGTGGGAAAGATCCTCCGCGGCCAGCACGGCGAGCAGCGGACCGAAGAGCTCCGTGCAATAGACGTGGCTGCCGGGCGTGACGCCCAGCTTGATCCCTGGACCGAGGAGATGGGGGTTCTCCGCGGAGCGCGAGGGCTCGAGGAGCCAACGCTCGCCTGCCTCCAGCTCCAGGCCGCGCGCCAAGGGCCCCGCGGGAGGTCGGATCAAGGGCGTGACGAAGGAGCGCGGATCCCAAGCGGATCCCATGGGGAGGCTCGCGGCGGCGTCGCGGAGCTGACGCAGAAACGCGGGGTCGTCATGCAGCTCACGCTCGACGATGAGCAGGCTCAGCGCGCTACACTTCTGACCGGCGTGCGCGAACGCCGACCGCACCGCGTCGCGGACGGCGAGCTCCCGGTCGGAGACGGCGCTGACGATCATCGCGTTCTTGCCCCCGGTCTCCGCGAACAGGCGGATCCCCGGTCGCAGGCGGCGAAACAGCCGCGCCGTGTCCGTCGCCCCGGTCAAGATCACTGCGTCCACGCGCGGGTCCACGACGAGCCTCGAGCCCACGGACTCGTGACACGGGACGAACTGCAACACGGCTCTCGGGACCCCGGCGCGCCACAGCGCCTGCGCGCCGAGGTACGCGATGAGCGGCGTCTCCCCCGCTGGCTTGAGCAACACGGCGTTCCCCGCCGCCAGGGCGGCGAGCGCCCCTCCCAGAGGGATGGCCAGGGGGAAGTTCCAGGGCGGGGTGACGAGCACCAGCCCCCAGGGCGCCGTCTCGTACTCGCGCTCCAGCTCTTCGGCGGTGGCCGCGTAGTACTCGGCGAAGTCGATCGCCTCGCTCACCTCCGCGTCTGCCTCCTCCAGTCGTTTGCCGCCATCGAGGACGAGCGCGCGGATGAGCTCCTGCCGCGCTCGACGGAGCTCGACCGCCGCGCGGCGTAGGGTGAGGACCCGCTCCTCCAGAGGCACGGCGCCCCAGCAGGCGGCGCCATGGCGCCCCTGGGTGAGCGCTTCTTCGATCTCCTCCTCCGTCGCCCTCCGCGCCACGTAGGGGACCACGCCGGGCCGCGAAGGATCGAACCCGGCGGTCGTGGGTCCGTCCCAACGTTCACCATCCCCCAGGCTCAGGGGTACCCGCTCCAACGCCGCCCCGGGGACGAGACACTCCCGCAAAAATGCGCGATCTCCGGGCCGCGAGGGGTCCGTGTCGGGTTCGTTGACGAAGCCGCCCGCGGTGGCGGCCTGGGTCTCCTCGTTCGCCTCCCGCGCGGCCCCGCGCACCGCCGCCCGGAAGGGCGGCTGCTCCACGTGAGCGGAGAAGGCCCGTTCGAAGCGCTGACGCTGGATCTCGAAGCTCGCGTCGCCCACCGCCATGGCGAAGCCGTGTCGCAGAAAGTTCTCTTCGGCGGCGTTCTCGTCGAAGCGGCGCACCAGGTAAGCCACCGCGCTCGGAAAATCCTCGGGCTCCACCGCAGGCACGTAGAGGAGCACCTGGCCGCTCACGCCCTGCACCGCCCGCCGCAGCGGCTCGGCCATGCCATAGAGCATTTCGATCTGGACGCGCTCCGGATCCTGCGCGCGCTCCCGCAGAATCAACGCGTAAGCGATGTCGAACAGGTTGTGGCTCCCGACTCCGACGGACGCCACCTCCAGGGCCGAGTCCTCACAGGCGACGCGGAGCATGTGCTTGAACTGCGCGTCCACCTCGGCCTTGGCCCGGTGCACGGGCGAGGGCCAACCGCGCAGAGACGACTCGACCCGCTCGAGGTTCGCGTTCGCTCCCTTCACGAGCCTGAGACGCACCGGCGCGCCACCGAGGTCGAGACGTCTGCGAGCGAACTCGAGCAACCGCCGCTGCCAGATCACCGCGTCCGGAAGATACGCCTGGAGCACCAGCCCCGCCTTCACCCCGAGCAGCTCAGGCTCTTCGAGCAGGCTCATGAACAAGGTCGAGGTGAGCTCGACGTCCCGGTAGGCTTCCATGTCGAGGTACACGAGCTTCGGTGGCCGCGCCGCTGCGGCCGCCCGGTAGATGCGCCGCAAGCGCTCCCGAAGGACTGCCAGGGACTCCTCGAAGGCGTACAGGCTCGTCTGGCTGGAGAGGGCCGAGACCTTCACGCTGAGGGTCGTCACGTCCGGACGGCCCGCGAGCTCTTCGTAGCGACGCCCGTGGCGCGCCGCCTGCTCCTCGCCCACCACCTCCTCACCCAAGCGGTTGAGGTTCACCTGCAGCTCACCGGCGCCTTCCCGGCGGAGGATCGCCTCGAGCTCAGCCCGGCCGCGCACGAGATACGCAGAGGCCTCCTCGGCGACGGCGCGCTCGACCGCGAGCGCCGCCCACCCCGGGAACACGGCGCCGAGACGGGGCAAGGCGCGCAGGCCGAACTTCTGCCAGCCCTCCAGCGCGTCCGGGATCCCCAGCCGCTCCTCGAGGTGCTCGACGACGGCGACCAACCGCTCCGGAGAGGGGCGCCTGCACGCCCGGTCCGTCAGCGCCACCGTGAAGCGCTGGGCTCTCGGGTCTTGCACGAGGCGCGCCGTGCGCAGGCGTCGACGACGCTCCTCGAGGGTCTCCATCCGGCGAGCGGCGTCCCAGAGGGCGGTGGCGAGCTCGTACGTGAGCGACGGGTGGGTCGTCGGAGGAGCATCGCGGGCGCGCTCCAAGACGCGGCGCGCCTGGCGCAGAACCCCGAGCTCGTCTTCCGTAAGAGGGGCCATACCTCCAAATCTGTCATGCCCCACGGAGTTCGTCACCCAGGGCCCTCCGGCGCGGTATAGGGGATACATCATGTCCACCGCCGCCATCGCCGCCCTCATCGATCACTCCGTGCTGCGCCCGACGGCCACCCTCGCCGACCTCGAGGCAGGCTGCTTGCTCGGGCGACGCGTCGGCGCCGCCAGCGTCTGTGTGCTTCCCCATTTCGTGCCCCGCGCGGCCGCCTTGCTGCGGGGCTCTCCCACGTGCACCAGCACGGTGATCGGCTTCCCCCATGGCGGGCAGACCTTGTGGGCGAAGGTGCGCGAGTCGGAGCTCGCGCTGGAGCAAGGAGCGACGGAGCTCGACGCGGTGGTGAACGTCTCCCTCGTGCTCTCGGGCGCCTGGGCTCAGGTCGAGGAAGAGGTCCGCGCGCTGACACGGACGTGTCACGACGGCGGCGCTCGCCTGAAGCTCATCTTCGAGACCTGCTACCTGAACCGCGAGCAAAAGGTGCGGCTCTGCGAGATCGGCAGCGCGGCGGGCGTCGACTGGGTCAAGACCTCCACCGGCTTCGGCAGCGGCGGCGCCACGCCGGAGGACGTCCGGCTGCTGCGGGAGAACTGCCCAGCCAGCGTCTCCGTCAAGGCCTCCGGAGGGATCGGCACCTTGGCGGCGCTGCTCGAGTTCCAGGAGCTGGGCGCCAACCGCATCGGTACCAGCCGTACGGAGGAGATCCTGCGTGCCGCGGCCGACGGGGAGGCCGCGCTCCCCCGCTCCCCTGCCCCAGGCACGCACGACCGATGAGCGCAGAGGTTCAGGGGAGCCCGGCGGCGGCCGTTTCCCCATCGAGCTCCTCATGAAAGAAGCGGATGTCGTCGTCGTCGGGGCGGGGATCGTCGGTCTGGCGACCGCCTACCAGCTAGCCCATCGCTATCACGGCCTTCGCATCGCCCTGCTCGAGAAGGAGGCGGGAGAGGCGCACCACCAAACGGGTCGCAACTCGGGAGTGCTCCACTCCGGCATCTACTACAAGCCGGGCTCCCTCAAGGCCGAGAACTGCCGCCAGGGCAAGAAGGCGATGGAGGTGTTCTGTGCGGCCGAGGGGATTCCCTACGAGATCTGCGGCAAGGTGATCGTCGCCACCGTGGAGGGCGAGCTCACGGCCCTGGAGAACATCTACCAGCGAGGCATCCAGAACGGCGTCTCCTGCAAGCTCATCGATCCGCCGGAGCTGCGAGCGCTCGAACCCCACGCGCGCGGCGTGCGAGCCATTCATGTCCCGGAGGCGGGCATCGTGGACTATCGCGCGGTGTGCCGGCGTCTCCGGGAGCGCATCGACGAGCATCCGGGGAACCGCATCGTGTTCGGGGCGGAGGTCCGCTGCCTCGAGGCGATCCGGGAGGGGGGGCGAGAGCGCGTCCGTGTCACGACGACGGCCGGCGACTTCTGCGCTCGCTTCGTCGTCAACTGCGGCGGGCTGCAGTCGGATCGCCTCGCAGCGTTGGGCGGACCCGCTCCGAAGCTGCGCATCGTGCCGTTTCGGGGTGAGTACTACCAGGTACTGCCGGAGGCCCGCGCCCTGGTCCGGAACCTCATCTATCCCGTGCCACGGCCGGAGTTCCCGTTTCTGGGCGTCCATTTCACCCGCATGATCGACGGGTCCGTGGAGTGCGGCCCCAACGCGGTGCTCGCTCTGGGGCGCGAGGCCTACCAGAAGTACGAGGTGAACCCCGAAGACCTGCTCGAGGCCCTCACCTACCCGGGGTTCCTACGGCTCTCCGCCCGCTACTGGCGCGTCGGTCTGGGAGAGGTGCACCGCTCCGTCAGCAAGGCCGCCTTCGTGGCGGCCTTGCAACGCCTGCTCCCGGAGATTCGGAGCGAACACCTGATCCCCGCGCCCGCGGGGATCCGCGCCCAGGCCGTGGCCCCGGATGGATCCCTGGTGGACGACTTCCTCCTCCACGAGAGCGAGCACGTGCTCAGCGTCGTCAACGCACCTTCTCCGGCCGCGACGGCGTCCCTCAACATCGGTAAGCTGATCGCGGGACGCGTCGCGGCCCGACTCGCCCTGGAGCCGAACCCCGCGCGCGTTCCCGGCTCCCGGGCGACCACCACTGCGCCGCCCACCAGTCAGGTGCCGCCCAGCAGTCACGCGCCGCCCAGCAGTCAGGCGACGCCGGCCATCGAAGGCTGACGTTCACTGCTCAGGGACACGCCCGCTTCCCGCAGGGCCTCCATCAGCGCGAAGAACAACGCGTTGCGCACGTCGGGGCGGCCGCTGGCCACGCTGATCCTGTAGCGGACGAAGGTGGCCTCGACCGCGAGCACCTCCACCTTGACCCGCTCGCCGACCTTGGACGCGGCTTCCCTCAAGAGCTCGGCCGTCCGCTCGCTGTGATCCGCGACGCAGAGCTCGAGGTTCGTCCGCGGCCGCGTCCCGACGATGCGCGTGCTGTGGAGGAACGACAGTAAGTGCGGCACCCTCACCTCCAGGCCTTCCGAGTCCTCCAGCCGCACCTCCAGGAGGCTCAGGGCGACGACGCGCCCCGAGCGCCCACCGAACTCCACGAAGTCGCCGATCCGCAGCCGGCGCCCGAACAGGATTCCCGTCCCGGCGATGGCCGACGCGAGCAGCGGGGTGCCCGAGAGCCCCAGCGCCGCCAGGGCGATGACCCCGATCTTGCCGAGAGCGCCCTCGTCGTCTCCGGTCACGACCGGCGCCGCGAACACGACGGCGCCGAGCACGATGGCGACCCGGAGCAGGATGCTCGTCGGCGCGGCGAGGTCCGGAGCCAGCCACCGGAGCTTCGTCTCCCCCCGCGCGACCCCCGCGAAGAAGAGGTCGACGAACCGCACCAGCACCGCGATGACCGCGATGGCGATGAGCGCCACGACCACCACCGGGAGGGACTTGGCGATGCGAGCCATCAAGCTCGACAGGGGCGTCAGCACGATCCCCGTGAGATCTTGCGTATACTCCCGCGTGGACTCGAACAGGCTCAGGGTCAGCAGCAGCCACAGGTAGACGAGGCCCACCCGGAGCACCCACTTGAGCACCTCGACCCCGAGGGCGACCGCGCTCCGGATCGTGGCTGCGTCCACGACCTCCACCGACTGGAGGCGGATGCCGGGGATTCTCTCCCGGTGTGCTGCGACCCAAGCGCGAACGCGCTCCGTGATCTCGCTCGTCTTGCGGAGCAGCAGCAGGGCGGCCAGGGTCAGCAGCGCCGCCAGGGAGAAGGAGAAGATCGTCGTCGCGATCGCGCTCCTCTTTTGTTCGGCGCGGATCACGTCGCGGAGCTCGGAGGCGACCCGATCCGCGTGGACACCAAGGGACGCGTCCCCCGCGGCGATGGCGTCCTCGGCGGTGAGGCGCAGGAGCGGGAGGGTCCCCGCGTACACCACGGTCGCGTCACCCAGACTCTCGACGCGAACGGACTCCGGCTTCTCCGTCTCCACCGCCTTGCGGATCGCCTGCTCCGCGCTGCGCGCGCGGTCTTCGATGCTCACCGTGCCCTGGGCCACCCGCACCAGGTAGACGTTCTTTCCTCCGATGCGGACGGCGACCGGCTCGGGCTTCGGGGCCTCCTCTTCGGGAGCAGCAGCCTCCGCGGGGGGCTCCTTGGCCGGAGCGGCAGACGCAGCGGGCGGCGACTTCGACGCCTCGGCGGCGGCAGCGGGGGCTTCCGCGGGAGGCGTCTTGGGCGCGTCCGCGGCGGCGTCTTCGGGCCGCGTAGGGGGAGCGCTGGTCGGCGACGCAGGCGCGGCGGAGGCCGTTGCCGGAGCCACCGGAGAAGGAGTCGATGGCGCAGCGGAAGGCTCCTGGGGCGCCGTTTCCGGCGCAGAGGGCGCCGCGGTGGCCTTCGGAGGCTCACTGGCCTTGGGGGCGGCGCTGGCCTTCGGGGGCGCGCCGGCCGGCGGCGACGTGCTCGGAGTCGAGGCCTCGGACTTCGACGGCTCTCGGGCTGCGGGTGAGGCGCTGGCTTTCGGAGGCTCCTGCGTCGCTCCGGAGGTGGACGCGGGCTGACTCGTCGTCGGCGCCTTCGGAGCCGCCGTGGGCGTCTTCGGCTGCCCCGCCTCGCTGGTCGTCCCGCTTTTTTGGGGGGGTGCCGTGACCTCGCCCTGGGTGGGCTGGGACGTCTTCGAGCCGTCGCCGTCCTGAGCCAGCGCGCCGCCCACGGCCAGCCCTCCGATGGCGAGCAACGCGGTCACGGACATCCACAGACGGAAGCGTCGTTCCATGCGACCGGCCGAAGCTCGACCCGCGCTCTTGTCGAAGGACCTCTGGAGACTCACGGGGCCAGCATTCATCGAGCTGGACCAGGAACGCAAGGAATCCGCAGTCGCCTACCCTAGGCGGAGAGATACCAGAGCGCAGTCCCTGCCACACCGCCTCCCGCTGCGACGGCCCAGAGCCACGGCAGCCACTTGCCCACACTCTCCGTCGGGAGCCTCGCGAACATCGCGTCGATGACCTCACCTTGCGCCTCTCCGAAGGCGCTCCGCGGCATCCACAGGGGCGCCTCGTTCCGGAACCAGAGAAACCACCCGTCGCTCGACCGGGAGACGCGCTCGATCCCCTCCCACGGGACCTCACGAACGGCCCCCGGCGAGCTCACTCGGAGCCCGCCGGGCCCGAGCTCGAACGCGACATAGCGCTCGGCTGGTGTCCAGAACTCGGCGATTTCCCGCGCGCGCCAACTCGGCCACAGGTGCGCCAGGGTCAGCATCACCGCGACCGCGTTCAGGAGCGCCGTGGGCACACCGAAATAAGCGCCGACCAGGGCCCCCAAGACAAAGACCCCGGCCCCGGGAAGCAGGAACGGAAAGGACCGCCGCCATCCAGGGAGCCGACGGGCGTGCGTCACGAGGTCCGGATGCGGGATCCAGGCTCCTCCCTCCGCTCGGGGAGTCTCGCGCTCTCCCGCGCCCCCTGGGGCGAGGGACTTCCCTCGCTGCTGCCTGGGTCCGGAGACATCACCGGGAACCCTTGGATCCGGAGAGGAGGAGTGAGCACCCATGACCCTCGCGGCGACCACCTTGCCAGGCTTTCGGCAGGCGGGAAACACTCCTGAGCACCACGGCTACCGCGCGCTGGCCCAACGTCGTCGTGCGTCCGCCTCGCCGCCGGACAGCTGCCCGCCGACGAACAGAGGACGCGCGGACGATTGTCCGCTGCCGCGAGCCTCTCCCGAACGACACCCTTGGGCCAGGTCGTGGACGCGCCCGTCGCCGACGGAGAGCACCATCCGCCTCTTTCTGCGGGTAGGACCTCCAACCACCATCGACTCACGCCACGTTCATGCGCGCCCCCCGACGTGGGTCCCTGTGGGAGTTGGCGCGAACTCTGCAGCAGGGCGCGGCATGACGAATCCCCTCCGGTTTCGCCTCCCCCGCGGCGCGCGTCCCCACGCCGTTCTGGCGGCCACGGCCCTCTCGGTGTCGAGCGCCGCGGGCTGCACGTCCACGAGCGGCGCGGACGAGGCAGATCTGTACGTCGATCCCATGCCCGAAGGGCGCGACACCGCCACCATCGAGGCCAGCGGCTCCGAGTCCGATCCGGACGCGGGCATCGACCTCGGTGACATTCCGCTCACCGTGGAGAAGGTGACGTCTTCGCGGGTCGAGCTCTCCTGGAAGATCGAGGGAGCCACCGAGATCCGCCTCTTCGTCGGGCCCGAGCCAAAGGGCGATCGGGACACCCTGCCCGTGGAGCACGAGATCGCTCGCCTGGATGGCGCGGCCCGGAGCCACGTGATCGAGGGGATCGCGGCGAGCACCGATCTGTTCGTCCGCGTCGTCGCCGCGACGCCGCAGGGAGAGCAGTGGGGCGTCGCCCATGCCCGCACGGAGGGCGGTCCCCGTCAGGACCTGGACACGCCGCTGCGCTCCGTGCACGCCCTCGCCCCCCACGTCCTCCAGCTGGTCTTGGAGACCCGTGAGACCCAGTTCGATGGCGGAGCGCTGCAGGGGGCTCGCGGCGCGGCGTGGCAGGGTGGGACCTGGCGGATCACCCGCGCCGACGGCAGCGAGCTTCCCGTCGAGCGCGTCCACCGCCGCAGTCTGCCCGTCGGACAGCCGAGTTACCCCGTGGGCTTCGAACAGTGGGGCACGGACAAGGTCGTCGACGTCGACGACCACGTCTTCCTCGTGCTGAGTGAACCCATCGGATCCCGCGACCTCTTGCGGATCGAGCACGAGGGTGACGTGGACACGCAGCTCGACGTCCTCGTGCCCTTCAGTGATCGCTACCTGGAGAGCCCGACGATCAAGGTCAACCAGGTCGGTTACAACCCGCGCGCCAGCAAGCGCTACGCGTACCTCCACGCGGACCTGGGAGACGGCGGTCCGCTCGATCCTCGAGCGCTCGGGAGCGAGGCCCTCGTCCTGGCGGACGCGCGCAATCCCCTGCGTCCCAGGCGCACCGTGCTCGAAGGAGCCTCCATTCGCCCGCGGTCCGACGCCGATGCCGAGGCGGGCGGACCCGTTCAGGAGATCGATCTCTCCGCGCTGCCTCCCGCAGAGGGTGTCCGCTACAGGGTGCATGTGCCGGGCGTGGGGGTCTCGTACCCCACGGCCGTGAGCGAGGAGGCGGCCCTCAAGGCCTTCTACGTCGTCGCTCGAGGCATGTACCTGAACCGCTGGTGCGGCGATCTGGACGAGCGCTTCACGGACTGGAGCCGCGGTCCGGACCACTGCAGCGCCTACTTCGTCGAAGGCCGCAAGTACACCGACGAGATGTTCCCCGAATCGACGCCGAAGACGAACGAGCGCGCGATCCTCGGCGGCCATCACGACGCGGGGGACTTCGACATTCGCCCCTTCCACGTCGTCGTCGCCCAGTACCTGATGCGTGCCTTCGAGACGAACCGCGCGGCCTTGGGGGACGGGCAGCTCCACATCCCCGAGAGCGGCAACGACATCCCGGATCTGCTCGACGAAGCCCTCTGGAGCGTCAAGGGCTGGGAGGACCTGCAGAACGAGGACGGAAGCGTCCGAGCCGGCGTGGAGTCGAGCCACCATCCTCGTGGCTACTACTACGCCGACCAGGACGAGCTCTCCTACTGGACCTTCGATCCCGAGCCCTGGCACACCGCCTACGTCGCGGCGCTCTTCGCCCAGGCCTCTCACCTGGTGGCCCCCTACGACGCGGAGCGAGCGGCGGAGCTGCTCGAGCGGGCCAAGCGCGCTTACGCGTGGGCGAAGACGTCCGGCGCTCCCGCGGAGTTCCTCCTCTACGCCACGAGCGAGCTGGCCCGCGCCACGTCGGAGTCCAGCTATCTGCAAGCCTTCGAGGACCTCTGGGCGGAGCTCGGCGGTGACCGCGTCGGCGATCGCATGAAGACGTGGGCGCACATCTACCCGGGCTCCTTCCGCGGCAACGCGCCGGTGCTCGCCGACTACGTGACCGGATACATGGAGGCGTCTGGCGCCGACAAGGGGATCGTCGGCTCGATGCGCGAGGGCCTCGCCGAGAAGGCAGGCGCGACCGCCCGTCGCTTCCTCGAGTCGGAGCACGCCATGCGCAACGCTCGCCCAGGGGACAGTCGCCCCGATTGGGGGAACTCCGTGACGACGGGGCGCCACGCGGATCCCATTTTCCAGGCGCTCACCGTCGCCTCACCGAGCCAGCAGGAGGCGCAAGACTACTTCGACGCCCTGAGCATCGCCGCCGACTACGTCCTCGGCGGGAACCCAGGCGGCATGGTTTACGTCACTGGCCTCGGCAGCGTCTCGCCCCAGGAACCCCTGCACACGGACTCCCTCGCCTTCATCAAGGACAAGGGCATGCCTCCGATGCCCGGCATCCCCGTGTATGGCCCCGTCGACGCCTTCCCCGGTCCCTCCTGGTACGCACCGCTGAAGGCAGCCTTCCACCCGCCCTTCGACGAGCAGCCGATGGGCCTGCACCACGTGGACGCGCGCACGGCCGTCAACATGAGCGAGTTCACGATCTGGGAGTCGCAAGCGCCCTTGGCCGCTCTCTTCGCCACTCTGGCCCCGAAAATGACGCCCCCTGACTCCTGGGCCGCCGGAGGCGCCGAACATCGCACAGGGCTGCCCCGACATCGCGCGGATTGAGCGCGGCCGC
>JAAZAA010000300.1 GCA_012514535.1 Myxococcales bacterium
GGCACCCTCAAGGAGGTCGTCAGCCTCAACAACAGCGGGCCCTGCTTCCCGCTCATGGGGGCTCCCACCGTCATCACCGAGCTCGGCATGACCTGCATCACCGGCAGTCCCTGACAGATGAACAAGCAGGGGCCAGGCGCCGGAGGCGGTGGTGGCGGTGGTGGCGGTGGCGGCGGTGGCGGTGGTGGCGGTGGCGGCGGTGGTGGTGGCGCGGCACCCCCTGCTCCGAACCAGGCCGCTCCTGGCCCCGGCCCTGGCGGCAGCGGCGGCGGTCCCACTGGAGGAGCCGGCGGTGGCGGCGGTGGTTCAGGGGCGCCGAGAGGGACCCTCTTTACCCAAGAGGAGCCCATGTCATGCGGAATGGCGTCCTCTCGGATGGTGATTAACGATCACACGGGGCAAGATCCTGGCGAGGCCGCGCTGCGGCAACAATCATCGGGCATGCCCAACGGTTATGATCCGGTAAACGGCACACGAATGGACAACCTAGAAGCCGTGCTCCACGCGAACGGCGTTCCATCGGCAACGCTTCGACACTCGCAGTCGGTTGGAGACTTGCAAGCAGCAACCGCATGCGGGAACCCAGCCATCGTTCACGTCAACAATCCGGACGGCAGCGGCCACTTCATGGTTTGCGACGGAGTTACCTCGAATCCCGACGGGTCACGCGCGGTTCGCGTGCGAGATCCAGGAGGAGCTCAAACGACGATGTCGGAGCAGCAGTTCAATGACCGTGGCTATAGCGGCTGGGCCGTGACAACGTAGGGAGGAGAATCCGATGGAACCCTCGAGAATCGCCAAACAAGCTGCTGCAGATTTCTTTGGAGCGTCTGCGACCAACGCTGAGCCCGTCGACCTGACCACTTCGAAGTTTCCGTGGGCGAAGAGACATTCCTTCTACATGGCGATGAACGCCGAACGAAGGAAGCTCCTGATCTCGGTAGATGAGAAAGGAGTCCCCTATCCCTTCGAACCGGTCAGCGACCTCAGCCAGCTGAACAGGAGCAGTTCCAACATGATCATGTTGAACTCGATTCTCAGCACGGAAGGCGTGAACCTCCCCGAAGGGCTCGATCTGCCGTGGACCTCGAGGAACGTATTGATGGGTCTCGGCGGCTGGGTAGGCAGTGGAGCATTCTTCTCGAACGAAGAGAGCGCCCTTCACCTGTGGACTCATCTGAGCCCCAACGATGGCCCTCGCCTCTTTCGCCAGTATTGCAAAGATCCCGAGCTCCGTCGCTCGGGCGAGCAATGGGAGCTGGACTTCAGCTACTTCAACCTCCGAGGAGGGGTGGAGGGGTGGCACGCTCACGGAAACCAACGTGCGATTCTCGGCGCGACTGGCCAGACCGTTCTCCCCGACAAGACGTTCCTGGTCCCCTATGGTTGAAGGCGATGCCGATAAGCCTGCCAGGACACGAACGGGAAGTCGTGAGCTGGGGTCAAACCATCCCCGATCTCTTAAGCACGCTCCGAGTTCGAGGGAAATTCGCCTTCGTGAGCGTGACGTCTTCTCTTCGCGAGCGAGCGCTAGCAGGACGGGGGTGAGCTTTGTGAGGAGATTGGTGAATGCACTCCTGCCGGGCAAGGTCAGGGCATCGACGATGTCGCGCGCGAAGGCTCTGGCGACGTGGAGGCAAGCGAGGGGTCGGAGCTGCCTCCGCCGAGCCCGCCCTGGTGCTCGGCCCCAGCGCCCGGCTTTCAGAACGCCCCGTAGCTCTCGTCGGCGCCGTTACTGGCGCTGTCGAAGGTGTTCCCGCTCATGAGCGCGGTGTAGTCGCCCGCCGTGTGCCCAGGGGGATTGGTGGTGTTCCCGCGGATCGCGTACAGGGAGCAGTCGGCGAAGGACGAGTCGGCGACCTGCACGGGGCAGTGCAGGGTGAGGCACGTCTCGGCTCCAGAGAGGGCGACGTGGGACAGGCGGGTGTCCTCCTCGCTCGCCGTCGCCTCGACGGTGATGAAGCTCGCCGGCCGCGTGAAGGTGCGATCGGGCGGGCCGAGCACGATCGGGCGATCCGCGGTTCCCTCCAGGACGAGGGCGCCGCCGTCGTACACCCGGAGAGAAGAGTCTGCCCACTGCCCGAGCAGCGTCACACCCGCCGCGACGGTCACCGTCGCCGAGACGTCGAGCGTCTCCGCGACGAGGTACGGGACGCCAACGTCGCGGATCGTCCCGCTCTCGTTCAACGTCAAATCGCCGAACAGGGGGCTCGGTGAGCTGTCCCGCAGGAGCACCACGTCCTGCTGATTGTCCTCGAGGAGGATCTGCTCCGGCAGCTGGTAGGCGGCGACGCCGTACGCGGCCAGCGGGAACCCGGCGGTGCCGCGCACGGTGACCCCACTCGATCCCGGCGCGAGCCCGGGGGGATAGAACGCCACGGGGCCTTGATTGCCCTCGAACAGGACGTCGTCGAGGCGGACGGCGGCGCTCGTCGACAGGGGCGTGCTCCCGTCCCGGATCACCAGATGGGAGAGGGTGGAGCTCGAGAGCGTCTCTTCGCGAAGGAACAACCCCTGGAAGAACCCCGGCGTGTGCTCGACGCCCTCGAAGATCACCGGGGACTCCTCGGTGCCCGCGATCGTCAGCGACTGCTCCTCCTTGAAGCCCACGACGAGGGCAGTGTCCTCCTCGAACAGGAACCGCGCGCCCGCCTCGATCCGGATCGCGCCGGGGCCGCCCTGGATGCTCTCCTCCACGACGTAGGGGACCCCGGGATCGACGAAGGTGGCGTCGACCGGCACCGTCTCGAAGCGCAGGCGCACCGCGTCGTCGCCGTTGCCGGTCAGGTTTCCGCCGACGGGAAATGGGCTGACCGCCGCCGCATGGGTGAGCACGACGGCGGCGCCCTCGGCCCCCTTGACGCTCAGGCGCGCGCTCCCCTCGGCGAACGCCGCGGCGCGCACGCCGTCGGCGCCGCTGTTCTGGACGCTGAGGTTCTTCACCAGAGCGGCCCCTTCGAGGAGCAGCGCCCCTTCGTCCTCGCCCGCGTCCGCCACCAGCACGTAGGACAGCTCGGTCCCGGTCCCTGCGGAGCCTTCGACCCGCAGTCCCTTCCAGAAGCCGGCGGCCTCTCGCGCCCCGCAGAAGCGAACCGCCGCCTTGGCGCTCCCGGCGGCCACCAGGGCGCCGCCCTCGCCGACGACGAGCTCGGCTCCCGGCGCCGCGATGATGTCCGTGCCCTCCGCGATCTCGAGGACGGCTCCGGTCACCGTGACCGACCCCTCCAGACGGACGGTGCCCGACCAGGTCGTGTCCTCCTCGATGGCGCCTCGAGCCACGACGTCCGCGCCGTCGCCGTTGCGGTTCTCGCAACCGATCGCCTCCTCGGGCCCCGGCCGGCCTCCCCCGCCTTCGCCGCCGGCCCCGCCCAGGGGCGCCCCCCCCAGTCCCCCCGGCGGGGCAGCGCCGCCGCCGTCCTCCGAGCAGGAGACGGTGGTGAACGCACCAACCAAGGATCCGACACCGAACACGCCGAGCAGAGCCCGGCGCAGCGCCTCCCCGTCAAGCCAAGTCATGAGCCGATTGTACGCTGGCCCCCGCTGCTTGGCAGCAGCTTTCCCGGGCCGACATCCCCCGGCGGCGCCTCCCCGCGAGCCGGCGTCAACGGAGCCCGAACGCCGAATAGTCCCCAGCCCCTCCCCAGCCTGCCCTTCGCACCACCCTCTCCCATCGACCGAGCGCCGGAAGCAGGGCGACGATTCCATCCTACGCAAACGCTCAATCCGGCCCCCATTCGTCACCTGGTTCGTCACCTCATTCCACGGGACGTGGGTTCAGCCGTTGGGCTCCCGGAGAGGATGACGTTATGCTGTCCCGCATGAAGGAGACGATCATCGAGACTCCTCGGATGTCTCTCTACTACCATCCGGTCGAGAAGATCATTCACCACGAGATGCACAGCTATCCGGGCTTGGAGATCCTGGAGCGGATCCTGCTGGGCGGGCTCGAGGTGATGAAGGAGCGGGGCGCGACCAAGTGGATTTCCGATGATCGGAAGGGAGGAGCGGTCCCGAAGTCGCATCACGACTGGGGCGATCGGGTCTGGGCGCCGCAGGCGGTGAAGGCTGGCTGGCGCTATTGGGCCCTCGTTCAGCCCCGCGACGTCCTGGGTACCGCCAACATGAAGCGACTCGTGAAGATCTACGCCAAGAAGGGCGTCACCGTGGAGATGTTCGGCGACTTCGACGAAGCCTTCGACTGGCTGCGTCACCAGGGACAAGCCCCCGTCGCCAAGGCGACGTAGCGCTGCGCCGTTCGCGCCGTGGTGACGCCACCTCGCGCGGTTCACGGCGATTGGCGCTCGCCTCGACGCGGGACGACGTCTCCGACGTCGAAGCGCGCCGCCCAGGCGGCCGTGGCCCCGCCGTGACCCTGCAGCGGAAGCCCGATGGTCATGCGCTGGGGACATGGGGAGACGCCTCGTGTGGTCTCGAGACCACCGGTCGGCCTATGCTCCCCCGACCCGGCATGACCTCTTCTAGCGATTCGACAGCTGACTTCGCGGGGCTCGACACCCCTTCGACGGCCCGCGTCCGTGAGCGCTCACGGTTCGATGCCGCGCTGAGCCTCGGGCTCACCGCTGGCGCGCTCGCGGGGACGATCGACGCCGTCGTGGCGCTCCGCGAAGGCTTCGACGGCAACCGGTGGGCCTTCCTTGGTTACGCGGGCGCCATCGCGGCGGTCGTGGGTGGCCTGTTCGGTGCCCTGACCGGCGCCTGGCTGACCCTCGGAGCAGCCCTGCTGCGGCGCTTCCCCGCGCTCGATCGCCGCCACTCCCGGACGCTGCTCGAGGCGTTCCCCCTCGCGCTGTTCTTCCTGTGGATCCCGTCCGAGTGGGTCGGCGAGCAGTGGAGCGAGCTCGGCGCGAAGAAACGCGCGCTGGTCCTTCTGGCCCACGTGGCGCTCCCGGTCGGGGCCCTCTGCGTGACGCTGATCGTCGCTCGCGCGCGGCGCTGGGCGCGCGGCGGCGGGCTCGCGCGCGTCATCCTCATCGCCCTCGCGGTCCTCGGAGCAGCCCTCTGTTACCTGGCGGACCGCTTCGTGCTCCCCGGCCTCTACGAGCAGTTTCATTACGGCTTGGCCGGCGGCTTCGGGCTCCTTCTCGCCCTGACCCTCGCCTTCGTCCGGGAGGGGCGCACCGGCGAGCCTCTCGGCGGCAAGCGCTGGAGCATCGCTCGCGACGCCAAGGTCGTCGCCCTGGCGCCGATCGTCGTGTGCTCCTTCTTCGAGCTGACGCGGGCGGACGTTCATGGTCCCTCCTCCGCGCTGGTCGTCTCGAAGATCGCGAGCTCGGCGCGGGCTCGGGTCGATTTCGACGGAGACGGCTCGAGCTCATACTTCGGTGGCCCGGATTGCGACGATTTCGACGCGAGCGTGGGTCCCGGCAAGTTCGACTACCCGGGGAACGGCGTCGATGAGGACTGCGATGGCGTCGAACCCGCGTGGCCGCCTCCGCTCCCCGAGCCCGACTACCCGGTGCCCCAGCGCGCCGGGTACAACGTCGTGCTCATCACCATCGACTCCCTGCGCGCGGATCACGTCGGCACCTACGGCTACTCCCGCCCGACCACCCCGACCCTCGACGCACTGGCAGAGCGCTCCCTCCTGTTCGAGCAGGCCTACGCCCAGGCCTCGAAGACGGTGATGTCGCTGCCGTCGCTCCTGACCGGTCTTTATCCGGGAAACTTGCCTCGCGACTACGACCACCCGAAGGTGACGCGCTTGTTCGCCCGCGCCTTCGACATCGGGAGCGACATCCCGAGCCTGCCCACGTTGCTCCAGGACAAGGGCTACGACACCTGCTCGTTCGTGCAGTTCACGATCGGCGCCGCGATGTTTCGCGGCTTCGAGCGTGTGACGATCGCCAAGGGCAAGCGCAGGCACGCCGGGATCCGGGGGCTCCGCGAGGCGCGGGAGCCCTTCTTCTTCTGGACGCACCTGGCAGGTCCCCACGACCCCTACGAGAAGCACCCGGAGTTCGACTTCGGAGACAAGGACATCGATCGCTACGACAGCGAAATCGCGGTCGCCGATCGCGACGTCTCCAAACTACTCGCGGTCTTGGAAAAGCGCGGCATCGACGATCGCACGATCGTGGTGGTCACCGCAGATCACGGGGAGGAGTTTGGAGAGCACGGCGGGAAGTTCCACCGGCAGGTGCTCTATCACGAGCTCCTCCATGTCCCGCTGATCGTCCACGTCCCCGGGGTCTCGCCGCGCCGCTTCGCGGCCCCCGTGGAGCTCGTCGACATCGCGCCCACCCTGGCGGAGACCCTCGAGCTGAGCGCGACGCCCCACGACTTCGATGGGCAGAGCCTGTGGGCGAAGCTCGCCGGCAAGGGGGCGGCGTCCCAGGAGGGCGCCTACGCCGACCTCTTCGAGACGCGGGGCCCCGTCTTCAAGCGCAGCCTCTACCGGGGCCGCTGGCGGGCCAACTGGGACCTCCACGACCGCCACATCGAGCTCTACGACAAGCAGGCCGACTGGGCCGAGCGCCACGACGTGGCTCACGCGCACCCGGAGGTCGCCGACGAGCTCAAGGCGGCCCTCACCTCCCGCACCTGGCGCCGCGCGGCCGTCGCGTTCCAGGCCTACGAGCGCTCTCGGGATCCGATGGCGCTCCTCTCTCGAGCAGACACCATCCAGCAGCTCCCGATGGTCGACCGCATGCTCACGCAGCTGCTCGAGCACGAGCGGCTCCCCCGAGAAGCCCGCGCGCCCCTGGAACGTCTCCTCGAGCGCTCCTTGCTCGAGGAGCCCCAGCGAGCCCGGCTCCGTGAGCTGATCGCCCGCGTGGGCACTCCGTAGCCCCGCCTCGGCGGGCGTCACGGCAGGGGTGCCGGCCAGCAGCACGGCGTCCCGACGCAGTTGGGCCGGGAGTGGGCCGGGTCACACCGGAACGTGCGCTCGCCCGCGACCGGCCCGCGACCGCCCGCGGCTGCGCCGCTTCGGCTGAGCGGCGGACGAGCCCGCACCTCGAAGAGCGCCGAATCGGTCCCTGAAACCGGGACCGTTGGGTTAGCGTAGTTAGAGCGGGCACGGTGCGCTCGCACCCGCCGGCGCATGCACCGCGGGTGGAATTGACCGCGCTGTGTCGCTCGCCCATAACCAGAGCGTATCTGCCGACGGCCGGCGCCGCGCGGCCCCATCGCCGCGAAATGCCCGGTCCGATCGCGAGGCACTCATCCACCGAAAGGACGAACTATGTCACTCCGCATCAATGACGTCGCGCCCAACTTCACGGCCGACTCCACCGCCGGAAAGATCACCTTTCACGATTGGATCGGCGACGGCTACGCCATCCTCTTCTCCCACCCCAAGGATTTCACGCCGGTTTGCACGACGGAGTTCGGCGCCGTCGCCCGCCTCGTGCCCGAGTTCTCGAAGCGCAACACCAAGGTGATGGGGATCTCCGTCGACAACGTCGACGATCACACGAAGTGGAAGCGCGACATCGAGGCCTTCGCCGGCACCCAAGCGGACTTCCCCATCATCGATGACACTTCGCTCACGGTCGCCAAGCTGTACAACATGCTGCCCGCGGAGGCCTATCTGCCCGATGGCCGCACGCCCGCCGACAGCGCGACCGTGCGCACCGTCTTCATCATCGGTCCGGACAAGAAGATCCGCCTCACGATGACGTACCCCATGTCCGTGGGCCGCAACTTCGCAGAGATCCTGCGCGCCCTGGACGCCGTGCAAGCCACCGACGGCGTGCCCCTCGCCACCCCCGCGGACTGGGTACCGGGGCAAGACGTCATCGTGGCCCTCAGCCTCGACAACGAGGCGGCCCAGGCGAAGTACGGCGCCCTCGACATCAAGCTCCCGTACCTGCGCTTCGCGAAGGCCCCCGCCAAGGCCTGATCTCCGTCAGGCGCCGGTCCTTCGTTCCCGAGCTGGCGCTGAGGTCCCTCCAGAGCGACGAACGGTTTGCCGCAAGGCAGGCCGTTCGTCGCGATCGGAAGAAGACGAGCACC
>JAAZAA010000046.1 GCA_012514535.1 Myxococcales bacterium
ATGGGCGTCAGCCGTGCTCCGGTACGGGACGCCCTTTTGCGTTTGGAGACCGAGGGGCTTATCGAGAGCCGGCGCGACGGACGCTATGTCATCACCCTGGGAAGTGAACAGATCGAGTCCCTCTATGCCGTGCGCCGCAACTTGGAGGGGCTTGCGTTGCGTCTGGCGGTGGCAAGCATTACCGATGGGCACGTAGCCGAGCTTCAGGACCTGGTGGCAGGTCTCCGTTCCGCCTGCATGGATGAAGGTACCGAATCGTTCGCGCGGTGGGACGTCGAGCTGCACGCCCGACTTTGGGATGTGGCCGGGAACGCGTACCTCACACGCCTGCTGCACGCCGTCTCCGGACCCATCGCCATGGTCGTCCATGCCTGTTCGGCAGAACGCGCGCATCGGTCTGACATCGTATCCGAACACGAGGTGCTACTGTCGGCCGTTGCCGCGCGTGACGTGGAGCGCGCCGTGGCGGCGATCGACACACACCTACGCTGCGCCTGCACCCGACTCCTCGGTCGGATCGCTCAGGTTCAGGATACGGCGTGACGGGCCTTTGAGGCGTTGCTCGCTTCCGCCGCGGGGTTTGTGATCATACCCGTCTGGTCCACCGCCGAGCGACGGGCATGTAGGGCGGTATCCGCAGAAAGGAGCAAATAAGAGAGACCTCCCGGACACCCATAGAGCACGCGATATTCATGGTGTAGATAGTTCCCTAACAGCGCAGTCTCTGAAAGGAGCCCCATGAGCATCCTATCGCGTCGCGAGTTCCTTCGTGTGTCCGCCCTTGTGACGGCAGGCACGGTTGCCTCTGCCTGCGCAGGACAGCCGAGCACCCCCGAGCCCATCGCGGGTCCGCCACCCGCCGCCCCCGGTGGTGCGCCTGCGGCCCCCGCGGGTCCCACCTCCCGCTTCCGCGAAGCCCCCGCCCTGGCTGAGCGCGTGGCCAAGGGGGAGATTCCCCCGGTTGATGAGCGCCTTCCCGAGAACCCCGTCGTCGTCACTCCCGTTGAGAGCATAGGCAAGTACGGCGGGGAGTGGACCAGCGGCACCGTCGAGACGAACGGCAACGACATCCGGCGCAACATCGGGTACTACCAGCTCGTGCAGTTCGCCTGGGACTGGAACGGCGTCGTGCCTGGGGTCTGCGAGTCGTGGACGGCCAGCGAGGATGCCAGGGAGTATACGTTCATCCTCAAAAAGGGCCTGAAGTGGTCCGACGGCCAGCCCTTCACCGCCGACGACCTCGTGTTCTACTACGAGGACGTCGTGATGAACGCCGAGATCACCCCCATCCCGCCCAAGTTCCCCTATGTCGTCGAAAAGGTCGACGACTATACCGCCAAGTGGGTGCTGGAGGACCCCAATGGCCTCTTTATCAAGGAGGAGGCCCAGGTCGATCGCGCCCCGACTCGCTATCCGAAGCACTATCTCCAGCAGTTCCACATCAAGTACAACCCTGACGTGGCCGCCCTCGTGCAAAAGGAAGGCTTTGAGTCCTGGTTCGCATTGTTCACGGCCAAGGCGAGCGTCCACGAGAACGCCGAGTTGCCCAAGCTGTGGCCGTGGATTCCCACGGTGGGAATGGGCGCGGGCGCCACACGGATCATTTGCGAGCGAAACCCCTACTTCTACCAAGTGGACACGGAGGGGAACCAACTGCCCTACATCGACCGCTACGCGCAGGAGTGGGTCACCGACAACGAGGTGTTGGTGCTCAAGAGCCTGAACGGCGAGATCGACTTTCAGGAGCAGTGGATCAACGCGGCCA
>JAAZAA010000301.1 GCA_012514535.1 Myxococcales bacterium
ATCCCTGCCTCCTCCCTGGGCCGCCGACGCTCGCGCGCCCTCCCCGCGGCGGGGCTCGACGATTTCGTCCCCCCGAGTCGGCCGACGAAAGTGGCGCCCGCCCTCCGAGACGACTATGAAACGCCACGATGGCGGCGCGTTTCCGAGCGGTGTTCTTCGGCACCCCCGAGATTGCGGTACCTGCCCTGCGAGCCCTCTGCGAGGTCGCCGAGGTGCCCGGGGTGGTGTGCCAACCCGATCGGCCTTCTGGCCGAGGTATGAGGTTGCGGGCGCCGGCCGTCAAGGTGGCCGCCCGGGAGCTGGGCCTCCCCGTCCATCAGCCCGAGCGCGTCCGGTCGGGTGAGCTCCAGCGCTGGCTCCAGGAGCAGGACGCGGATGTGGCCTTGGTGATGGCCTACGGTCGCATCCTCCCCCCGGACGTGCTCGCCACGCCCCGTCGGGGCTGCCTGAATCTTCACGCTTCGCTCCTCCCCAAGTACCGGGGGGCCGCCCCGATCCAGTGGGCCTTGATCGAGGGGGAGACGCAGACGGGCATCAGCCTCATGCAGATGGAGGAGGGCCTGGACACGGGCCCCGTCTTCGCGACGCGCAGCCTCCCCATCCAGGAAGAAGAGACCCTCGGGGAGCTCTCCGCGCGCCTGGCGGATCTCGCCGCGGAGGTGACCCGACTGGACGTCCCCCGCGCCGTGGCCGGTGACCTCGAAGCCGTCCCCCAGAACGACGCCGAGGCGACCCACGCTCCCCCACTCACCCGCGCGGATGGTCAGCTCGATTTTCGGCAGACCGCAGAGCAGCTGGCGTGGCGCATCCGCGGCCTCTCTCCCCGCCCCGGCGCATACGGCACCCTCCTGCGCGGGGACGAACCCCGCGGCACCCTCCGCATCTTGCGCGCTCGCGCCGTCTTCCGCGACGTCTCCGAGCCACCCGGTAAGGTGCTGATCCGCAGCCCGCGGGTCCTCGTCGGCACCGGCGAAGGTCTGCTGGAGATCCTCGAGGCGCAGCTCGAGGGGCGCAAAGCACTCGGCGCGCGGGACCTCGTCAACGGGCGCGTGCTCGCCGAGGGGGACGAGCTCGCGCTAGCCCATGCCCCCCCTCCGCCAGCTGCCGCGCCGGACTCGCCCGCTTCGTCCGTGACGACTGGCGAGCCCCATGATTGATCCTCCGGAGCGTTCCGCGAAGCTTCGCTGCGACTCGAACGGAACACCCCCGTCGAGTTACCCACGCTCCCAGGCCCTGATCGACGAAATCAAGGCTGAATTTCCTGCCTTCCGCATCGTACCCAAGCAGGGCGACCGCCTCTCCCGCGCGATCGACGTGCTGCTCCGGCTCGTGACGCTCGGTCGGCAGCGCTCCTATCTCACTCACTATCACACCGTGCTGGGCTTTCGCTTGTACGTGCCGCCGACGTGGAGCGGACTCGACGACGTCGGTCGTACGATCCTCCTCCGCCACGAGCGGGTCCACCTGCGGCAACGGCGCCGCCTCGGCATGGTGGGCATGGCCCTGCTGTACCTGCTGCCCCTCTTCCCGATCGGGTTGGCCTGGGGCCGCGCGCGGCTGGAGTGGGAGGCGTACACGGAGACGCTCCGAGCGACGGCGGAGCTCCAGGGGCTCGAGGCAGCCCGCTCCCCCGCCCTGCGCGCCCACATCCTCCAGCGGTTCACCGGGCCCGACTACGGCTGGATGTGGCCGTTCCCCGCGCAGCTGAATCGCTGGTACGATGCGGCGCTCGCGAGCATCGAGCGGGAGCTCTCGCCTTCGCCTCCGAGCGACCATCACCGTGGAGGCGCCGGATGACAGTCGTTGGGATCGATCTCGGAACGACCAACACCGCCGTCGCCGCGGCCCGTGGCGGACGCGCCGTCATCCTGAAGGACGAGGCGGAGCGGGCGCTGGTGCCCAGCGTGGTGTCGTTCCACCCCAGCGGTGAGGTCCTGGTCGGCACCGCCGCCAAGGAGCGGCGCACCGTCGACGCCAAGAACACGATCTTCTCCGTGAAGCGCCTGATCGGGCGGAGCTGGGACAACGAGCACGTCCAGCGGGCGCGCGAGCGGCTGCCCTTCGCGATGAAGGAGGGCCCCGGCAAGTCGACGCTCGTCGAGGCCCGCGGGCACGCGTACACCCTCGCCGAGATCAGCGCGTTCGTGCTCGGGCGCGTCAAGGAGATCGCCGAAGCGCGGCTCGGTGAGCCCGTCGGTGAGTGCGTCATCACCGTCCCCGCCAACTTCAACGATCTGCAGCGGGCCGCCACGAAGGTCGCCGGGCGCGTCGCGGGTCTCGAGGTGTTGCGCATCCTCAACGAGCCCACGGCCGCGGCCCTCGCCTACGGCTTCGGCAAGGGAGGGCGGGAGCGCATCGCCGTGTACGACTTCGGCGGTGGCACCTTCGACGTGACGCTCCTCGATCTCAGCGGGAACGTGTTCGAGGTGCTCGCCACCGCGGGTGACACGTTCCTCGGCGGAGACGACATCGATCGTCTTCTCGCCGAGCGGATGGCGGAGGAGCTGCTCCGCAAGCAGCGCCTGGACGCCGGTCAGGATGCGCAGCTCTTCGAGCGCCTCCGGGCCGCGGCCGAGGAGCTCAAGATCGAGCTCACGACGACGAGCGTCGCGCGCACCACCCTGCGCGAAGTGGGGCATCGAGCGTTCGGCAAACCGATCGATTTCGAGTTTCAGCTCACGCGGACGGAGCTCGAGACCATCGCGCGTCCCCTCGTGGATCGCACGCTGGACGTGTGCCGCGAGGCCCTGGGCGTGGCGGGGCTGGAGGCGCGGGATTTCGATCAGCTGCTGCTCGTGGGTGGCTCGACGCGGCTCCCTCTGGTCCAGAGCACGATCGCCGGGTTCTTCGGGCGCCCCGCGGACACGCGCATTCACCCGGACGAGGTCGTCGCGCTCGGCGCAGCGCTCCAGGCCGCGGCCCTCGGCGGCAAGGAGGCCTCCAAGCGGCGCCCGGTGGAGATCCCCGCGGCGCCCGTCCCTCGAGCGAGCCAGCAGGTCCCGCCGCCCCGCAAGGAGCTCCCGAGCTGGTCGGGGAGCGGGGCGCGACGTCCGCCGCTCGCGAGCATCCCGCCGCAGACGGATCTGCCGCCCCTCCGCCCACGGCAACGGACGCTGCTGCACCTCGGCGCCCCCGCGCCGGCGCCCGCGCCGCCGCGGACGACGGAACACTCCCTGCTGAGCCGCCTCGAAGCCAGCCCGTCCGCGGCTCCCGCCACGACGCCCGGCGGGGGCACGAGCCCTCCGACGAGCCCCCCCCCCGTCTTGCGAGGCGCACCGCCCGCGCCCCCGCCGCGCAGCTCCGCCGAGACCTCGATGCCGCTCGAGCCCGAAGAGCTCGAGATCGACGAGCCCATCGACCTGCGAGCGGACGCGGCCGCCTTCTTCGAGGATCTGTCCGGGACGCACGAGCCCGCACCACGGCGAGCCCCCGCCGGCCCCGCTGCGCCCCGCGCGCCGATGCCGACGCCCGCCGCCGGACGCGGCGCTCCCCTCGCGGCGCGCTCCACCGCGCCGGTGTCCACCGCGCCGGTGTCTACGGCGTCGGTTGCCGCGCCGCCCACAGCGCGCGTGCCCACCGCACCGGCATCGACCGCGCCCGCATTCACTCCGCCCCCGCCGGTCCCCAGCGCACGATCCAGCGCGCCGAAGCTGCACTCCTCCGTTCCCCCCGCGATCGGTGCGCGGCCCGGCGCCCCCCTCCCGCTCGCTCCGCAGAGCGCTCCCCCGGCGCCGCCGGTGCACGGCACCCACGAGCTGCCGCTGCTCATCGACGTCACCCCGCTGGCGCTCGGCGTCGAAGTGGTCGGCGGCTTCTGCGATACGATCATCGAGCGGAACACGCCCGTCCCCTGTGAGCGCACCCGGGAGTTCACGACGGCGCGCGACGGCCAAACCACCGTGCGCGTGCGGGTGAGCCAGGGCCAGGCGGATCGCTTCGTGGACAACACCCTGCTGGGCGATCTCACGTTGAGCGGGCTCCGCTCCGCCGCCCGCGGCGAGGTCGTGCTCGCGGTGACCTTCGCCCTCGACGAGAGCGGGCTGCTCCACGTCTCGGCGGTCGACAAAGAGACGGGCGCGAGCGCCCGCGCCGAGCTCCGCCTGGTCGCCATCGACGAGGTACGCTGAGCCCTCCAGAGAGACGCCCCTCCGGAGACGCCTCTCTGCGCCCCCGCGGGACGGCAGCTTGCGCGTCGGTACGCTCGGTACGCAGGGACCTCACCGTCGTGGAGCTCACGGAGAACGAGGACCACATACGCGAGACCACGCGCGCCGGTCACCACCTCGTCTGGTAAGATGCCGTCGTGCCGAGCCGCGCGAACCTCGAACGATGGCTCCGGGTGCTCGATCTCACGAGCTACTACGAGATCCTGGGAGTGCCACGGCACGCGAGCGACGCGGCCATCCGTGACGCGTTCCATCAATTCGGGGCGGCGTTTCATCCCGATCGCCACCGAGACGCGGATGACGAGACCCGCAGGGAGATCAGCCAGGTGTTTCGGCGGGGCGTCGAAGCGTACCGGGTCCTTCGCGACCCGACGCTCCGCGCCCGCTACGATCTCGACCTCTCCCAGGGGCGCCTGCGGCTCGAGGTCGGTGGACGTGAGCCCACCTCCGACGACCACTCCCTCCGCGCGCTCTGCGTGACCCCCGCCGGGCGTCTCTACGCAGGTCGCGCCGACCAACACCTCGAGCGAGGGGATTTCCTCGCCGCCCTCGGGGCCCTCGAGCAGGCCTCCGACGCGGAAGGAGAAAATCCTGCCCTGGCGGAACGTCTCGCGGCGCTGCGCCACCTCACGACTTCCAGGAGCAGTTGAACTTTCTGCACTCACAACATTCTGCTCACCCTGGCATCACGGAGGACCTCCACCTACCTCCGCCGTGGTGAGAGGAGAGCGTGAGGGGACCGGTCTCGAGCGGAAAGAATCGTCCGATCCCTCTCGTCGACAAAGTTCAGGGAGGCTGGCAAGGGGCGAAAACAGTGATAAAAGAACTCGCTCACCGTCGGCCGGTCGAGAGAGCCCGCAACAGAACCGTCGACGGAAAGCGCACCCCCTAGACCGAACGCTTGGGATAGACGTCCCACCTGTTAGTATCCGGCAGCCAAACGGATTTTCCCCCTTGGTGCCCCCTCGAGGGGTGGAGAGAGAAGCCGCAGTGAAGATTTCGTGCCCCTCATGCCAAGCCAAGTACTCGATTGCGGACGAGAAGGTTCAGGATCGCCTCGCGAAGATCCGCTGCCGGAAGTGCAGTACCACCATCGTGATCGATGGAAAGGTGTCGCCCGCCTCCGTGTACGCGGCGGACGCCGGCGGTGACGCGAGCCCTGACACGGGCGCGTCCGCTGACGCTGAACAGGCGGCCTCCAGCGCTGGCGCACAAACGGCAGCGAGCTCCGCGGCGGGTGGCCTGGAATACACCGTCGACTACGGCGACAACGACCAGCGGACGATGGGCATCGATCAGGTCGTCGCGGCGTACAACACCGGGGAAATCACCGCCGAGACCTATGTCTGGGCCGAGGGTTTCGCGGACTGGACGCCCCTCGGTCAGGTCGCCGAGATCGTCGAAGCGCTCCACGCCGCGGCCGGCAGCAGTCCTCCAGCCGCAGCGGAGGCAGCCGCCGACGAGGCGGAGACGCCCTGGCAGCAGCCCGCCGCGGCCGCAGCCACCGCCGCCGGCGGAGCCGATCTGTTCGGTTCTTACGACCGGGCCGGAAGCGAAGACGACGCGGATCTCGCGACGAGCGCGCCGACGCCGGCGCCCGCGCCGCGTGCGCCGGTCGCCGGCGCCGCGACCGGCGCACGCAACGAGTCGTCCGTGCTGTTCTCTCTGAGCGCGTTGACGTCCGCCGCGTCGAATCCCAAGCCGAGCGTCGCTCCGTCGAGCCCTGGAGTCACCGAGGACTCGGGTCTGATCGATCTCAAGGCGCTCACGGCTGCTGCCGCCTCCGTCGGAGACTCTCCGCTGGCTCCTCAGCCGGGCGTCCCTCCCGCCCCCCTCGGGGCCGCTCCTCTCGGTGGGGCGCCGCTCGGTGGTGCCCCCCTCGGAGTCGCCCCCCTCGGGGGTGGCATGCCCCTCGGTGGCGTGGCCACCGCGATGGACATCTCGATGCCGTCGAACCAGGGGAAGAACAAGACGGGCCTCTTCATCGCCGGCGGAATCGTCGTGGCAGCCGTCGCCGTCACGCTGATCATCCAGCTCACGGGCGGGTCGAAGGACGACGCCGCGGCGTCCACCGCCGTGGCTCCGGCACCCGTGGCGACGATCGCCACCGCGGATCCAGCGCCCGAGCCCGAGCCGAAGGCGGAGGAGACCGAGGCCAAGGCGGAGGAGACCGAAGCGAAGCCGCCGGCCACTGGGACCGCCGAGGAAGAGGAGCCCCCGGCGCAGGCAGCTGCCAAGCCGGCGCCTGCACCGAGGCCTACGACGACGAAGGCCGCGGCCCCGAAGAAGACGAGCTCGACGAGCTCCAGCTCCACGTCGAGTTCCTCCAGCTCGAGCAGCTCGAGCAGCGCTGCGCCCGCCCCGGCCAAGCCGAAGCCGGCCACCAACAAGTGCGGCTGCAAGCCGGGCGACCTGCAGTGCGCCATGCGCTGCGCCGCGGGCGGCTGAGCCGGACCCTGCCAGTACCGAAGGAGCCAGCACCGAAGGGGCCAGTACCGAAGGAGCTCGGCGCGTGTCGCACCCCGTGTGACTCGTCACCGGGCTCCCGTCTTTTGGGCCGTTCGCGATCCGGTCAGCGCGCTCCAGCTCGGAGCAGGCTGGACTCGACGAGACGCGACACCGGCAGCCCTGGCGCCTCTCCGAACGCCCCCCGCCGGTCGGTCCACCCGCCCCGCAACACCCCTCCCTCTGGGTCTCCTCCGAGCCACTGCATGGCGAGGAAGGGGGCTCGCGTCGCCGGGGTGCCACTTCGACGGCCGAGTACGTAAACGAGCCGAGGCAACGTCTCCTGCCGCGCCCGGCTCTTCGGGCTCTCCAGGGAGCCCTCGCCGAGCCCCAAAGCGGCATCGCAGCTCGACGCGACGCGGCGGCTGAGCTCGAAGGCGCTGCAGCGCCTGAGCTCGAAGGCAGCAGACGCGTGCTCCGCGGACATCCCCTGCTCGTTCCCGTCCGTGCGCTGCAGCGTCGCCGCCAACACCCGGACGACGGCCGCGCGCACCTCCTCGGCGGGGTCGCTCCTGAGCAGGCGCGCCCAGGGGTGCCCCGCGCAGCTCGAGCCTGCCTGGCCCAGCGCCGCGATCGCGTTCACTCGCACCGCGGCGCGGGGATCTCCGAGCCCCGCGCAGAGCGCCTCGCTCCAATGCTTTCCCTCCGCGTCTGCATCGCCCTGCGCCCTTTCCTGCCTCGCGATCCAGCGAGCGACGCTCGCGTAGGCGTTGGTGACCACCGCCGCGTCCGCATCCGCCAGCAGGGAGCGGAGCACCTCCCTCGTGGACGCGTCGGGGGCGTGTGCGCCCAGGCTCCAGGCAGCGTGGGCACGCACGGCGGCGTGCTCGTCGCCAGCGAGCTCGACGAGAAGCGACCGCCCTTGCCCGTGGAACGCGAGCACCTCCGCCACCTTGGAGCGATCCCCGACGGAGGTGCCCTCCGCCAACTCGGCCAGCGCCCGGCTCCCTGCCTCGGTGGGGAGCGCGGTCGCGATCGCCTCGATGAGCGAGTCACGCGCTGGCGGCGGCATCCGCGGGATCGCGCGACGCGCCCGCTCGATCGCGGAAGGGGTCCCGCTGGCCCCCAGGGGGCCCGCCAACGCCAGCGCCACGGCCTCCCGATCCTGCCCTGCGCGGGACTCCAGACGTGTGAGGAGTTCGTGAGTCACGCTCCCCGCGCCGGTGTTGCGCAGGGACAGGGCCGCCGCCCGCCGCAGGGACGCATCGGCGTCGTCGAGGGCGGTGAGGAGCAGCGCGTCCTGGCCGTGCCCCGGGACGCGCCCGAGCGCGACCAGCGTCGCGAGCTGGACACGCTGGGACGTCGACGAGAAGGCCGCGGCCAGCGCCGGACCGACGCTGGGATCACCGCTCCACCCCAGGCTCTCGATGAGCTCCAGTCGCTGCTGTGTGGACCAGCCACCCTCCTGCAGGGCGGCGAGTAGCGGGCCAGCGGCTTGCGCATCTCCGCCGGACGCCCGCAGCGACTGGACGACCGCGCGCAGGGCTGCCGCGCGGGTCGCGGGCTCCGGATGTGTAAGATGTTCGAGAGCGAGGATGAGCGCGTCCGCGCTTCCCAGCCGCCCTACGGCCTTCAGCGCGGGCGCCGCGGAGACGCTCCCCTGCTCCAAGGCCCTGCGGATCGCGTCGGCCGCCCCCTCGGGGCGGACTGCGGCCAACACACGGGCGCACGCGGCGCTGACCTGCCCGGTGGTGCGCCCGAGACAGGCGATCAGAGCGTCTCCCGCCGCCGTCCCCAGAGCCGTCAACGCGCGCTCCGCCGCCGCGGTCGTGCTCGGCTCCGCCAAGCCCCGCACGAGGGCCTCGATCCCCGCCGCGCGGTGCGGGCTCTCTGCGGCGCAGAGCGGGCCCAGAGCCACGAGCGCCGCCCGCCGCACCTCCACGGGCCCCGAGTCTTCCGCGAGGGCCACGAGCGTCGGGATGGCCCCCACGTCGCCGATCATGCTCAGCGCCCGGGCCGCCTGCACCCGCACCGCGCCCTCCCGGTCGCGCGCGGCGATCAGTACGGCGCCGCTCGCCCGGGGGTCCCCCACCACGCCGAGGGCGCGCACGACGGCGGTCCGCACCTCGACCTCCGTGTCCTGGAGCTTTGCCACGAGCGGCAACACCGCGCGGCGATCGCCCAACCGCGCGAGGCTATCGATGACCGCCCCGCGCACCGCCGGGTCGGCGTCGTCCAGGCGCCCGAGCAGCTGCGCCGCCGCGTCCGCGCGCACTTCGTCCACGGTGCGGGTCTGCGCCCGCGCCCGCCCCATCTCCCCCAGCGCCGCCGCCGCGCCACGGCGGACGCGCGGATCCGCGTCCGCCAGGACGCGCCCGAGGGGACCGATCGCGCTCTCCACGGGATCGTGGGTCAGCACCTCGACTGCGGCCACGCGCGCGCGCGCCTCTCGCTCTCGCAGCCAGGGCACGACCTCGCCACCGATGTCGCTCACCTCGAGCGTCAGCGCCGCCTCGACGGCGGCAAGACGGACCTCCAGCTCCGGATCCGCGAAGGCTCGCAGGATCAGAGGACGCGCCACCCTGGGCGTCAGGCGACCCAGACGTCGCGCCGCACCGAGCCGCGCGGCGGCATCATCGGAGCTCAGCTGCGCCTCCAGCCGCGTGGCTTCGCCAGGCCAGCTGAAGCCCCAGCTCGGGAGCCCCCAGGCGAGACCCCCGAGGGCCAGCCCGCACGCCAACAGCGTCCGCCTCACTCGTCGCACGCCCCCACGCTAGCAGAGCCATGCGCCGCGAGCAGCGGCCCCCGAGAGGCACTCCGCCCAGCGGGCCTCGTCAGAGGGCGCGCGCCCGCCGAGGCGACGCGCCCCGACGGGTGCTTCGAGGGAGGATCACTCGGCGTCGCCGAGGGACACGTAGGCGGGCCGCTCCTTCGCGGCGCGATCCACCATCATCCGGGCGAAGCTCGAGACGCAGCGCTCGTTGTCGGCACGCGCCCCGACGGTGACCCGGACGTGATTCTGGGTGGCGTGGTGAGCGCTCAGATCGCGGATCAGCACACCCTGGCGCAGCAGCTCCGCGACGATGTCCGGGGCACGACGCCCCGACTCCGACACGTCGACGAGCACGAAGTTGCCCTCCCCGGGGTGCACCCGGAGGCCAGGGATGGCGGCCAAACCTTCGGCGAGACCGGTGCGCAGCTGCTCCATCTCCCGCATGCGCGCGGCGAACTCGCCCTCCTCCTCGAGCATGGCGCACGCCGCGGCCACGGTGACCCCGGGGACGTTCCACGGCACCTTCACCCGCCGCAGCAGGTGAATGATGTTCTCGTGAGCCAGCGCGTAGCCGAGGCGCATCCCGGCCATGCCGTAGGCCTTGGAGAACGTCCGCAACACGATCGCGTTGGGGTACTCCGCCAACAGCGGCGCCTGCGTCAGCCCGTCCCCGAACTCCGCGTACGCCTCGTCGATCACCGTCGGCAAACCCAAGCTCAAGAGCCGGCGCAGGTCCGCCTCGGGAATGCGACGCCCCGTGGGGTTGTTCGGAGAGCACAGGAACAGCACCTTCGAGCGCTCGTTGACGCTCCGGATGATCGCCGGGACGTCGTAGTCCTGCTGCTCGGTGACCGGCACGAGCACCGGGATGCCGCCGCACACCCGCGTGCGCGCCTCGTACATGCTGAAGGTCGGGACCCCGAGGATCACCTCCTCGCCCGGAGCGACGAAAGTGCGAATGATGACGTCGATCAGCTCGGTCGAGCCGGCGCCGAGGATCACGTTGTCCTCACCGAGGCCGTCCCGCTCCGCCAACAGCCGGCGCAGCTGCCCCGTCCCGCTCGGATAGCGATTCCCGTGGGTGGCGGCCTCCACGATGGCCTGGATCACGCGGGGGCTCGGCCCGAAGGGGTTCTCGTTGGCCATGAGCCGCGCCAAGCCTTGCTCCCGATCGGCCACCGCGAAATGGTCCTCGTTGTAGGGCGTCGCGGCCCGCACCCAGCTGGGCGCGAAGAGCTCCACCCCGTCCGGGGAGATCGGCGGAGGAGGCAGCAGGCTGCCCGGCGTGTCCTCGAAGTCCTCGCCGAAGATCCGCAACATCGCCTCGGCGCGCTCCATGGCGGCCGGAGTGTCGACGTCGATCCAACGCACGTCGCCCACGTCGTGCACGGCGAAGCGCCCTTGCTCGGCGAGATAACGGACGCCCTCGCTGAGGGAGCAGTCTCCCCGCAGGGCCTCGACCGCGCGCAGCGCCTCGACGAAGGCCGGTCCGATGAGGAACACGCCCGTGTCGATGGCATCGAACTCCGTGAGCTCCTTGCCGATCCGGCCAACGCCGGTGAGAGCGGATCCCGGCAGCGGCCGAGTCAGGACCTTCGTCGCGTCGTCCAGGTCGAAGCAACGGGCCACGTCGTAGTCCACACCCAAGACGCTGCGATCACCGAGGGGCGCTGCGTCCATCACCCGTCGCACCAGCTCTGGTGAGTACAGGTGATCGGACATGGTCAGGATGCAGGGCTGATCGACGTAGTCCGCCGCGGCCAGGAGAGAGACCCCGTTCTGGCGCTCGAAGTCCTCGTTACGGACGAAGCGCAGCTGCAGGTCGAGCCCCTTCTCCCGCAGGAGGCGGCGGCGGATGGCCTCGCCCTCGAACCCGATGACGACCACCACCTCGCGGATCCCCGCCGTCTTCAACGACTGGAGCACGCGCAGAAGGAGCGGCTTGCCTCCCACCTCGCGCAAGGGCTTCGGCTCTCCGCCACCAAATCGCAACCGGGAACCCATTCCCGCCGCCAGCACGATCGCTCGACTTACCCTTTGCGTCATCGAATTTTCTCGCGGTTCACGCGCTCGTTCGCGCGGCCCAGTAACATGCGTGCCCCCGCAGGAGCAAATCCCCAGAAAAGACCCTGAGTTGCCTGACTCGAGGGGAGAGGCCTCGGTCCTGGAGAGCCGCTCGACCGTGACGACTCGGTCACAGTGTGCGTTTGGTGCAACACCCTGAAGGCCGAGCGCGACGGAGCAGCGCGGAGGGAGCAGCTGGATTGGATGGGGGTTCCTCGTCGAAAGAGAAAGGAGTCCACGGAAAAATTCCGCAGGCACTCCACCCTTATGCAAGGGAAGTACCAGGCTTTCCGCTACCCTGGCTTCGCACCTGGGGCTCGAAGCGGCCCTCCCCCTCATCGAAATCACACTGCCAGCGGATGGACGGGGCCCAGCAGACAGGTTGGTCGACCGCCCTGTAGCGATTTGGATACGCGGGCCGACAAGGGCGCCACACCTCGAGCCGTACGCCGAGGTCAGGGCGCGGTCCCGCTCCGTCAGCGTCCACCCCGCTCGACGCCGACGATCGTGCGAGCCACCGCGAGGTCTTGGTGGTCGTCGACCTCCGTCCAGGGGAGATCTCCCACGTCCACCGCCTGAGCGGACAGCTTTCCTTCTCGGATGAGGTCGCCGTAGTGATCCTCGTAGTAGCGATCCACGAGCCCCTGGGCGAACGCCTCGGTCAGCCGGGCGAAGATCGATTGCCCCGCGGCTCCCGAAATGCGTTCGATGCCGATGCTCTCCCCCGCGCTCTCGTCCAGCGAAATGCCCTTTCCGAAGGCGGTGATGCGGTCACCGTCCGCGATCACCTTCATGGCCTCCGCGTCGACGGTGCGGGTGCGATCGATGGCGACCGCGAGCGGGGTCGCGGCCCGGTCGAGCCGCGCGAGCACTTCCTTGTCGAAGATCACGTCCCCGTCGAGCTTGAAGAAATCCTCCGTGCCCACGGCGTCGCGACACAAAGCGAGTGAAACACTGTTCTGCGTCGACGCGTACAGTGGGTTCGGGACGAGCTCGACGTCGACGCCGAGCTCCGGCACCACACGCTCGATGGCGTCTCCTCGATATCCCGTGGCGAGCACGACACGCTGCACACCGTGGGCGCGCAGCTGCCGGACGGCGCGGTGCAGGATCGTCTCTCCTCCGACCTCGACCAACGCTTTTGGTCGATCGTCGGTCAACGGCGAAAGACGGCTACCGAGACCCGCCACCAGAATCACCGCTACTCGTGTACTCATCGCGCTGGCCGCATACACCCGATCGAGCCAGATTGCATACCCCTCGTCACCTTGATACCACCGCTGCCGCATGGAACGACCCGTTCAGCTCAAAGCACCAGAAGGCAAGCTCGCCGTTCTCCTCCCCGGCTTGGGAGCCGTGGCCACCACGTTCGTCGCGGGCTGTCTGCTCGCGCGACGGGGCCTGGCACAGCCGGTTGGCTCTCTCACACAGCTCGGCACGATCCGTCTCGGTAAACGCACCGACGATCGCGTCCCCATGATCAAGGATTTCGTCCCGCTGGCGTCCCTGGACAGCCTCGAGTTCGCGGGATGGGATCTTTTCCCCGAGAACGCGTACGACGCGGCGGTTCACGCCGCAGTGCTCGAGGATCGCCACCTCCGCCCGATCCAGGAGGAGCTCTCCGCGCTCAAGCCGATGCAGGCGGTGTTCTACCCCGAGTACGTGAAGCGTCTCCACGGCACGCACGTGAAGAGCGCCCCCACGAAGGCGGACATGGTCGAGGCCGTGCGCGAAGACATCCGTCGCGTCATGCGCGAGAAGGGCTGCTCCCGGGCCGTCGCCGTCTGGTGTGGGTCCACGGAGATCTACGTGGAGCCCAGTGACGTGCATCAGTCCGTCGAGTCCTTCGAGAAGGGGCTCCGCGAGAACCACCCGGCGATCACCAGCTCGATGATCTACGCCTGGGCGTGCTTGAAGGAGGGCGTCCCCTACGCGAACGGCGCCCCCAACCTCACCTTCGACTTCCCGGCGGGACACGAGCTCGCCCGCGAGCGTGGCGTGGCGATCGCAGGAAAGGACTTCAAGACGGGCCAGACCCTGATGAAGACCCTCCTGGCACCTGGCTTCAAGGCGCGGATGCTGGGACTGAACGGTTGGTTCAGCACGAACATCCTCGGCAATCGCGACGGCGAGGTCCTCGACGATCCCGAGAACTTCAAGAGCAAGGAGGTGAGCAAGCTCGGCGTGCTCGAGCACATCCTCCAGCCCGAGGTCTACCCGGATCTCTACGGCAAGGTCTATCACAAGGTCCGCATCAACTACTATCCGCCCCGCGGGGACGAAAAAGAGGGTTGGGATAACATCGACATCTTCGGGTGGCTCGGTTACCCGATGCAGATCAAGGTGGACTTCCTCTGCCGCGACTCGATCTTGGCGGCGCCGCTCGTCCTCGATCTCGCGCTGTTGCTCGATCTCGCCCAGCGCGCCGGTCTCCGGGGTGTGCAGGAGTGGCTGAGCTTCTACTTCAAGAGCCCCATGACCGCGCCGGGGCTCTATCCCGAGCACGATCTGTTCATTCAGCTGATGAAGCTGAAGAACACGCTGCGCTGGATGCAGGGTGAAGACCTCATCACCCACCTCGGGCGCGAGTACTACGACTGAACCGGGGCCGCGCGAGAACTTCACTCGCGCCCGGATGGGGCCGTTTGGGAGCGGCGACTTCCCGGCAAGCAGGGGGACGAGTCGCACCTCCCCGGCCCATGGATCTCACGCTCACGCAAGGAGCCCCCGTGCTCCTGCACCTGCTCCAGCTCTCCGGCACGATGGCCCTCGGGTTGTCGACGGCGCTGGCGGCGCAGCGACGAGGGCGTGACGTGTTCGGAGTCGCGGCGTTGGCTCTGATCGCCGCGCTCGGAGGAGGAACCCTGCGGGATCTGCTCCTCGCGAGCACCCTACGGGACGGAGCGGCGCGGGGGGGCGCTCCCCGTGACGGGCTGCCCGTCTTCTGGATGGACGAGCCCTCCTACCTCGGCGCCGTCGCGGCCCTGGCGCTGGCGGGGTCCCTGCTCGTCCGCGCGCGTCTGCTCCAGCGCTGGACCGCGTTTCGCTGGGCCGACGCGGTGGGTCTCGCAGCGCTCGGCGTCGCGGGGACGGACCTCGGGCTCGCCCACGGCGCCGGGCCCCTGAACGCGGTCGCCCTCGGCGGCCTCAGCAGCGTCGGGAGCAGCTTGCTTCGCGATGCCTTGCTCCAGCGCACGCCGCTACTGGTGCGCGCCGAGTTTCACGCGACGGCGGTGCTGCTCGGCGCCGCCCTGCACGTGCTCTTCGTGCACACCCCCTTTGGAGGTGCAGCGACGTTCTGGATCAGCGTGGGGGTGATCCTCGCCCTGCGCGCGTTCGGCATGCGCGGCTATGCCTGGTGAGGGCAGCGAGCCCGGTGATCCTGCGTGTCCCCCCGCGGCGGGGGACCATCAGGCCTGCACGACAGCCACGCTCAGGCCCGCACGACGACGACGATCAAGAGAGCCCGCTCGTGCGGCGTAGCAGCCAGTGCACCCCCATGGCGCTCGACGCGAGGAGCGTCCATCCCCAAGGGGGCAGCAGCGGCCGCGTTCGGCGCAGCGCGGCGACCAGGGTCACCGTCGGCTGGGGTAGCTCGCCGAGGCGATCCCAGCGGGCCGCCACGCCGCCGGTCGCGGTGGCGATCCGCTCGAGGCGCTGCGGGTCCGGGCGGCTGTCGGCCCAGGCCTCCCCCGCCTTCTCACAGGCGAACACGAAGCGCGTCGGGGGTGCGTCGCCGAGCGTGGCGCGGGCGATGTAGCCTCCCGCGGGGAGATCTCCCAAATCGAACAGATAGGTGCGGCCGTCGCGCTCCTTCGGCTCCAGGGTGCGCAGCGGCTCGCCGCCAGCGCTCTGGCCGGTCCCGAGCCCGCTCAGCTCGAGTCTCACCGCGCCTTCCATGGTGGGCAGCGCGGTGAGGCGCAGCAGCGTCGGCTCCCCCTCGATGCACGGGCCCGACAGGCTCATGCTCGCCGGCTCGTAGCGCGGATCGCGCATCAACCAGCCGAGCAGCCCCTCCCAGAGCGCGCCGTGACCACGCCCGGCGGCCTGGGCGCCGAGATCGCTGAAAGCGAGGCGATGGGTCGAGTCCACTCCCAGGGCGATGGAGCGCCCGTCTCCGACCTCCGCCACGGCCAAGAGCGGCATCGGCACCTTCCCCGGACCATCCGTGGTGCGCTCCGGGTGTTCCCACAGGACGAGCGCGCCCGGGCGGCTGGCGCCGAGGGTGTTGCTGCCGGACATGCGCGGCAAACGCTCGTCCAGGAGCTGGCGCAGCGGCTCCAGGATCGGCGCGGCCCGCCCCGCGTCCGTGTAGCGGGGCACGAACTGTCCACGATCGAAGGGCTCGTCCCCCCCCTCCAGCTGGACGGGGAGGACGTCCTCGAGGGGCGTGTCCGCATACCCGCCGCCCACGAAGGCGGAGGGGCCGCCCACCATGATGAGCCCGCCGCCACCGCGCACGTAGGAGGCGAGCGCCGGCAGGTGACGCTGAAGCTTGTACTGCACGGCGTCGATGTCCTGCAGGACCACGGCGTCGAAGCTCGGCAGGTGCTCCGTGAACAGCTCGTCCACCGGGAAGGGGATCAGAGCGAGCTCGGAGTCGTCCGCCTCGGTGCGATCTTGCAACGTGCGCAGGATGAAGAACGCCACGAGATCGATGCTCTCGTCGGCCTTCAAGAACATGCGCAGCGCGCGCACGTCGTAGGTCGGGCGCCCGGCGACGTGGAGGATCCGCACGCGATCCCGCGCGACGTGGAAGTCGAGCAAGCGGGTGTCGTTGGCGGACACCTCGTCACCGGCGGGAGGCTCGAGGCTCACCTCGACGAGCCGCGGGCCAGCGCGCTCCAAGGTCACCTCGAGCTCGATCGTCGCCGTCCCGGAGCTGGCGTCCGCCGTCCCCGACGCCAGCTCGACGGGCGCTTCCCCCTCGAGCAGCTCGCGCACGGTGATCGGGATCGCAGCGCAGTCGAGGCGCGGATCGCAGCCGACCTCGATCTCCAACGGGAACGACTGATGCGCGACCGCGGCGCCGGTAGAGCGCACCGCGCGGACACTCGCGTCCCGCGGCGCCTCGTCGCTCACGGACACCGTGTGGATCGGCAGCCCCCCAGCGGCGCGGGAGAGCGTCTCCGGATCGAAGCCGGGCCCGGGCCGGGTCAGGCGCCCGTCGCTCACGACGACGATGGCACGCGGACGCTCTCCTGCCCGCCCCGAGAGCCGCTCGAGAGCCGCGACGAGATCACTATGAGTCGATGTGGAGCGCCGCTCTTCCCCTTCTCCCTCGGGGCGGACCGGGACGAGCTCTCCGTCTCCGAAGCCGAGCACCTCGAGCCGCGCGTGCTCTAGCTCCCGCGGCAGCCGCTCCAGCGCCTGCCGCGCGCGATCCCAGCGTGTCCCCTCCCCCGCCGGCAAGAGCAGGCGCCGCGACTGATCGACGAGCACCGTCACGGGCGCTCCCGCCAGCTGTCCCTCGGTCGTCACGCGCACGGGGCGCAGCACGGCGAGCCCCAAAGACGAGACACCCAAGATCCCCGTGACGAGGATCGGCAGGACGCGGGCACCGCTGCGTCGGAGCTCCAGCAGGAGCAGGGCGATCGCACCGACGACGAGCGCCGCGACGGTGATCACGGCCCAGGTCGGCAGATCTTCGCTGAAGGCCCAGGACGTCCCTTCCATGTTCACCGCGGGCGTCGAGCGCGACGCCTCATCAACCACGGGGCGTGCACCTGATCGTCCTTGTAGTCGGAGCAGAGGACGTACATGGCGAGGTTCACCGCGAGGCGGATAGCGTTCTGTCGCTGCACCGAGCCTCCGGGAGACACCTCGAAGGCCCACGTCGATCCGTCCCGCGCCAGGGCGCCGAGCAGATCGTGAGACGAGAACAGCACCCGCGCGTCCTTGCCGCGGATGATCGCCTCGAGGCGGGGTGGTCCGAGCACCCGCCCCACCGGGCGCTCGATCATGTAGTAGCTCTTGTAGACGACGTGGCGCGCGTCGAGGGGCACCACGGACGAGTCGGGCAGCACTCGCTGCAGCTCACGTCGAGCGGAACGCCCGAAGCTGCCGTCCTCCGGGCGCGCGTCGTCCACCACGAGCACGCCTCCCAACCGAATGTACTCGCGGAGCCCCCGCAGCTCGCGAGCGGTCAGGGGCGGCACCTCCGACTCCCCCGCCCAAATGACGAAGGGCTCGTGGAAGAGCGTCGCCGCGTCCGCTGCCACGACCGCCGCGCTCATCCGAGCGGGCGCGCTGGTGCGCCGCACCAGCTCCCACGCCCAGCGCCCAGGCGCGGACTCCCGGGGGCCGCTGAGGCGCATGCCCCCCGTGGAGAGGATCCGAGCGTGGAACGCCCCGTCTTCCCCAAACGCTGCCCCCTCGCGCGGTAGGAGGCTCGCGCCGGTCAGCGTCGCGGCCCCGAGGAGCCAGCTCCTGCGCTCCAGCTTCCGCCCGCTCACCGGAAGTCCTCCACCTTCCAGACGCCTTGCTCTCGGCGCAGGCTCACGAGATGTCCTTCGGGCAGGGTCACCGTGGCGCGATCTCCCTGGATGGAAACGTCGGCCGCCTCGGGATCTTCCAGGGACCGCACCAGGGAGCTCAGCTGGTCCTCCAGGTGCCTGCGGGTGCCGTCCGCGAGCGCCCGCGAGAGCGTGGCGTAGCTCCGCTGGGCCAGGGCGCGCCGCAGCTCCACCAAGGCCTGCTGGGGCGTCGTCGCGCCCGCCGGCAAGGTCGCCGCGGCGCCCACGCGAAAGGTCCCTTCCTCGAGCTCGAGCACCGCGACTTCACCATCCGCGTAGCCCAGCTCGGCCCGCGCCTCGGCCACCAGCGGTCCCCGCGAGAGGCTCTGGCTCCGCCGCTCGAGCTCGGGGCGCGTCTCCTCGACGAGGCGCTGCACCCCCTCGCGCCCGTGGCTCTGCCGCCCCTCGCTCGTCATCATCTCGTACAGGGCGTCCGCGTCGCCCGCCGCCGCCGCGCGGGCGTAGGCGCGGGCGGCGTCACGGGGGTCGGGCATCGCCCGCGGGCCGCAGGCGACCACGAGCGTCCACCCGAAGAGCGCAACGCCGCTCAGCGCCGGGCCGCGCGGCAAGGCGAGGCGAAGGATGCGCTTCAGAGCCGGGCCGGAGCCGCACCCCAGGGAGAGCCCTGCAGCGCGCGCCCCCGGCTCGAGACCCCGCGACGACCCACCGCCGGGAGCCGATCGCCGTGGCGCGGTCATACGTCCCTGGACATCAGCGCGCATCCCGGTCCACAGCTAGCGGAAAGCCCCAGGCTTGACTACCCTCGCCCCACCACCATGTCTGGCGCCGAACCGCCTTCCGCGACCGAGGAACAGCGTCCCAGGACCAGCCATGGCGCCAGCGTGCCGCGACAACGCGCGGCGCGCCAGCTGGTGGGTACCGGGGCGGCCCTCACCACCCTCGCCATCCTGCTCGCCTTGGGCACCCCAGGCGGGGGAGCGAGCGGCGGAGGGACCGGCCTCGCGGGCGCGGCGTTCGTGGTCGGTTTCGGCCTGCTGCTGCTCGGAGTCCACCGGGTAGGCCGCCTCGGTCCGCAGTGACGCCAGCCGTGGCGCTCACGTCTCGCTACGCAACACGGCGATGCCGACGTCCTTGCCCAGCTTCTCGATGGGGAGCACCGCGAGGCCGAAGGCGCGCCCCTCGATTTCGAGCTCCGCCGTGAAGGGTTCGCTCCCCTCCTGCTGCTCCAGCGGCTTCTGCTCGGCGATCGCCCGAGCGTTGACCACGGGCGCGATGGGCTCGCCGTACACGCCGTCACCGACGATCACGTACACGTACAGGAGCGGGATTTTGTCGCCCTCCTGCGCCTCCGTGAGGATCTTCGAGCGCAGCGCGGTTTGCAGACGGTAGGCGTACGCCGACCAGGACCAGCCAGCGACGTAGAGCCCCTTGGCGGCGTCCTCCAGGCGGATCGCCGCCGCCGCCGCCCACTGGGCGTCCTCCTTACCCCGGACCCCGGCGACCTCCGGCATGCTCCCGCGCGCCTCCGCATAGCCGGAGCTCGACGCGTTCTTCAGGTCGGGGAAGCCCGTGAAGATGTTCTTGCCCGTGAGATCGTCGGGCGGCGGGGACGCGCGCAGCACCTGTCCATCGACGGTCGTCACGGCGAAGAACGTGGACTTGGCGATCCGCAGCTTCGCGTCCGCGTCCCGCGCCCGATCCATCGCCTTGGCCGCCGTCTGGGGGTTCGGCAGCTCGGGCGCCGCCTCGCGGAACAGCGCCTCGAGGTGTTTGGCTCCCCCCGGCAGCCCCTCGCGCACCTCGTCCACGTCTCGCGCGGCGAGCTCCGCGAGGAACGCCACGTGCTCCCGGGCCTCCTGGACGCTCTTCTTCGACGAGCGCTCGCACCCCAACCCGCCCGCCACGGCGAGCCACGCCGTCGCCAGCGCCGCCAGAAACGCGCCCCGCTTCATCGCCCAGCTCATCGGAGCTCCTTGGCCGCGCTCAACACGTCGTCCACGTGGCCCGCGACGCGCACCCCGCGCCACGCCTTGCGCACGATCCCCTGGGCGTCCACGAGGAAGGTGCTGCGCACGATGCCGAAATACTCGCGGCCGTAGTTCTTCTTCTTGGCCCAGACGCCGTACGCGCTGGCGAGCTCCTTGTCCGCGTCGACCAGCAAGGGGAAGGGCAGCTCGTACTTCGCGGCGAAACCCGCGTGACTCTTCGCCGAGTCCGGGCTCACCCCGAAGACGCGGATCTTGCTGCGCTTGAACGCCCCGAACGCGTCCCGGAAATCGCAGGCTTCGCGGGTGCATCCTGGGGTGTTGTCCTTCGGATAGAAGTACAGCACGTAGGGAGCACCGGCGAGCTCCTCGGAGCGCACCCACGCACCCTGTTGATCCTGGAGGGCGAAGCTCGGCGCCCGCTGACCTTCCTGGAGCTCGCTCACCGCGGCGTCGCTCGGTGCGCTGCGCGTCGGCGCCTTCTTGGCAGCCGCCGGCTTCGTTCGTGCCGCGCTCGTCACCGTCACCTTCTTCGCCGTCGTCTTCGTGGCTGTCTTCTTGGCGGTCGCCTTCTTCGCCACCGCCTTCGCGGCCGTCGCCTTCTTGGCGAGTGCCTTCTTGGTCGTCGTCTTCGCCGCCTTCTTGGCGGCGCCCGTCGTGGCCGAGGCCTTGATCGACGCCTGCTTCGAAGGCGCGCTGCTCCTGGCGGCGCGGGCCGCGGAGGAGGCCTTGCTCTTGCCGCGGGCGCTTTCGGCGGCGTTCCCCGCGGGGCGCGCGGAGGCGCGGCGCCCGGACGCTGGTTTCGTGGTGGAGGTCGCTCGCGGTGTCGCGGCGCGAGCCGTCGCGGAAGACGCCTTCTTGGCTGCCATGGTGTGTTCCTCGTGAACGGATACGGGCGGGTGCGACGGCACCCGACGTGCCCGAGCTCCAGCGTGGGCTCCAGGCGGCCCGAATGTACCTCGAAACGCGCCCACGCCGCGAGGTGACGTCCCTGACTCGCCCCAAGACTCGCCCCTCACTCCACCCGCACGGTCCGGAGGCTCACGATACGCAACTGCTCCTCCGCGTCGGGGAAGCGCCCCCAAATGCTGATCGCGTAGAGGCCCGCCTCTCCGAGGGGCACGTCGATCTCGAAACGCCGTCCCTCCACCAGCACCGGCAACGGGGTCTTGAAGCCAGGAGGAAAGTAGACCACGTCGGGCTCCGGCACCGGGTAGGTGGAGGTCTCGTTCAACTCCTCGGCCGAGAGGGGCTTCGGCAGGGGCAGCCGCTTCACGCCGACCCCGCCGAACACCACCGGTTCGTGCACCTCCCCGGCGACGCGCAACGATCCGTGGGGCTTCGGCGCCGAGGCGAGCTCCTCGTACTCCCCGAACACCCCGACGAGCTCCTGCGCCATGCAGGGCTGGCGCACGCCGCGCGGCTTGGCGAGCCCCACGCCGACCCGGGAGTGCCGCGGATCCAAGAGGTTCCTCCGGTGACCGTCCTCCGGGGGGAGCTCGGACAGGAAGGCGTCGTGGATCTTCTCGAGCTCGGCCGGATCGAAGCGCGGCTCCTCCTCCAGAGCTCGCTCCTGGCCGTCGAAGAAGCAGGCGGCGTTCTCCCGCACGAGGTGGTCCCCGCCGGCCTCCGTGTAGCGCTGCTCCGGCACCGATCCATCCGTCCCCCAATGGGCAGTGAAGCCGTGGGCCGCCATGTCCCGCGCGTGTCGCTCCCCGGCGCGCGCCGCTTCGTCGTCCCAGCCGAGCTGGGGCAACCCTTCCGCGGCGCGGTCGCGGTTGATGAGCTCGAGGACGAAGCGCTGCGCCTCCTCCGCGCTCAAGCTGGCCGCGCTCGGCGGCTCTTCCGGGCTCCGGGGGGCACAGCTCGCCAGAACGACGGCCCCCACGAGGGACCAGCCCCCCCACCCTCCCCATCCCATCTTGCCCATTGCGCGACCCATCGCCTCAGTTATGCCATGGTCCCGGCGCTTGTGTGTCGCCGGAGCGGCCCCTAGATTCCCCTCCTCCCTCCGGGGACCCGACTGCTACGCGCTCTGGCGCGCTCCATCCTCAGAAAGGCACTTCCCGATGCTCGAGCTTCCCGAAAACGGCCTCTACCGCACCACCACCGCTATGCCCGGCGCCGAAGACGCCTTCCCGGCGGGGGTGCTCGTGTACATCGGGGAGAAGGCCGGGCAGAAGTTCGTCGTGCGCCCCGGCCAAAACCGCAACAACCGCTGGTACTGGGGCGAACCGACGGTCCCCCTGCGCTCCCCCACCTGGTCCCGCACCCTCAAGAAGCTGCGGAGCGAAGGGTTCTACACCCTGCCCGAGACCATCGAGTTCGAGGGCGGCGGCCGCTGGTTGAAGAACGCGATCGTGCAGCTCGGCTACAACGGCGAAGGCAAGGGCATCATCTTCGTCGCCGAGAGCCGCGACAGCTCCGAGCAGAACGCCTTGTTCTTCAGCGACAAGGGCATGATGATCGACGATCGCATGCTGGAGCGCCTCACCTGGGCGCCCATCCTCCCCGTTCGCGACTCCTGAGTCGCCCCGTCCGAGCCGGTCGCGTTCCGCCCACCTGGCCCGCGCGACCGGCGCCAATCGCGCCACACCGGACCACCGACGCCCCGCGGCTCGGCTCACGTGACCGTCGCCTGTCTGCTGCGCCGCCGTCGCAGCGCGCTCGCTCGCTACCGCTCGCTCACTTGCGCCGTGGACGCAGCTCCTGACGAGCGCGCGCGGTCGCTGACATGAACTCGCGGTTGAGCTGGGCGATGAACTCCACGCTGATGTGCTTGGGGCACGCCTCCATGCACTCGTAGTGGTTCGTGCAGTGCCCGAACCCCTCGGCGTCCATCTGGGCCACCATGTTGCGCACCCGGGTATCCCGCTCGGGCTCGCCCTGGGGGAGCAGGTTCAGGTGCGCGACCTTGGCCGCCGTGAAGAGCATCGCCGCCGCGTTCGGGCAAGCCGCCACGCACGCGCCACAGCCGATGCACGCCGCGGCGTCGAAGGCCCGGTCGGACTTCTCCTTGGCCACGGGCAGGGAGTTGGCCTCGGGAGCCGAGCCGGTGCGCGTGGAAATGAAGCCGCCGGCCTGCACGATGCGGTCGAGGGATCCGCGATCGACCACCAAGTCACGGACGACGGGGAAGGCGGCCGCGCGCCAAGGCTCGATCCAGATCTCCTCCCCGTCCTGAAACTCCCGCATGTGGAGCTGGCAGACGGTCGTCGCCTTCCGGGGACCGTGGGCGTGCCCGTTGACGATCATGCCGCACGCGCCACAGATGCCCTCCCGGCAGTCGTGATCGAAGGCGATGGGCTCTTCGCCCTTCTCCAGCAGCCCTTCGTTCACCTGATCGAGCATCTCCAGTAACGAAGCGTGCTCGCTGATGTTCTTCGCCTCGTAGCGAACGAACTGGCCCTTGGCATCGCGGTTCTTCTGACGCCAGACGTGAAGCACGAGATTGAGGCTCTTTTCCATGATGCTCGCTTCGCTGAAAAACCTGCTGGGGATCGGGCTGCGCTGAGAACTCTGCTGCGGAGGACCGGTCGGGGCGACCCGTCACTTGTAGCTGCGTTGGGTCGGCTTCACGTACTCGAACTCGAGGGCCTCTCGGTGGACCTGATGCTCCACCCCATCCCCCTTGAACTCCCAGGCAGCCACGAACTGGAAGTTCTCGTCGTCGCGCTTGGCCTCCCCCTCCTCGGTCTGGTGCTCCTCCCGGAAATGACCACCGCAGGACTCCTCACGGAACAAGGCGTCGCGGCACATGAGCTCGCCGAGCTCCAAGAAGTCCGCGACGCGCCCCGCCTTCTCGAGGCTCTGGTTCAGCTCTTCGCCGGAGCCAGGCACGTACAGGTTCTCCCAGAACTCCTCGCGGATCCTCGGGATCTCCTGCAGCGCCTTCTCGAGGCCCGCCTTGTTGCGGGCCATGCCGCACTTGTCCCAGATGAGCTTGCCCAGCTCCCGGTGGAAGGAATCCGGGCTCCGCTTGCCCTGAATGGAGAGGAACTTGTTGATGCGCTCCTTCACCGAGTCGACGACCGCGCGCACCTCCGCGTGGGTGTCATCCGCCGTGTTCCGCGGCGTCTGCGCCAGGTAGTTGGCCACCGTGTAAGGCAGCACGAAGTAGCCATCGGCCAACCCTTGCATCAACGCGCTCGCCCCGAGGCGGTTCGCGCCGTGGTCGGAGAAGTTCGCCTCTCCGCCCACGAACAGGCCCGGCACGGTGCTCATCAGGTTGTAGTCGACCCACAGGCCACCCATCGTGTAGTGGGTGGCCGGGTAGATGCGCATGGGCACCTCGTAGGGATCCTCGCCCGTGATGCGCTCATACATTTCGAACAGGTTCCCGTAGCGCTCCTCGACGGCCTTGCGCCCGAGGCGCTTCACGGCGTCCTTGAAGTCGAGGTACACGCCGAGGCGCTGCCCACCGACGGCGGTGCCGACGCCGAGCCCCTTGTCGCACATGTCCTTGGCCCGCCGCGAGGCGATGTCGCGGGGGACCAGGTTGCCGAAGCTCGGGTAGAGCCGCTCGAGGTAGTAGTCGCGATCCTCCTCGGGGATCTGGTTCGGCGGCTTGGTCACGTCCTCGGCCCGCTTCGGGACCCAGACGCGCCCGTCGTTGCGCAGGGACTCGCTCATCAGGGTGAGCTTGGACTGGAACTCCCCGCTCACCGGGATGCAGGTGGGGTGGATCTGAGTGAAGCAGGGGTTCGCGAACAGGGCGCCCTTGCGATGCGCGCGCCAGGTGGCGGTGACGTTGCACCCCTTCGCGTTCGTCGAGAGATAGAAGACGTTGCCGTAGCCGCCCGTGCACAGGACGACGGCGTCGGCCAAGTGGGCCTCGATCTTGCCCGACACCATGTCGCGGGTGACGATGCCCCGCGCCCGCCCGTCGACGACGATGAGATCGAGCATCTCGTGGCGGCTGAACATCGTGACGGTGCCCGCGTTCACCTGCCGCTCGAGCGCCTGGTAGGCGCCGAGCAAGAGCTGCTGGCCCGTCTGACCGCGGGCGTAGAACGTGCGCGACACCTGTGCGCCGCCGAAGGAGCGGTTCGCCAGGAGCCCGCTGTACTCCCGCGCGAAGGGGACGCCCTGGGCGACACACTGATCGATGATGTTGACGCTCAGCTCGGCGAGCCGGTAGACGTTCGACTCCCGCGCGCGGAAGTCACCGCCCTTCACGGTGTCGTAAAACAGCCGATAGACGCTGTCGCCATCGTTCTGGTAGTTCTTCGCCGCGTTGATCCCGCCCTGGGCGGCGATGCTGTGGGCGCGCCGCGGGCTGTCCTGGTAGCAGAACGCCGCGACGTTGTAGCCCTGCTCGCCGAGGGTCGCGGCCAGCGCGCCACCAGCGAGCCCCGTGCCGACGACGATGACCTTGTGCTTGCGACGGTTGGCCGGATTCACCAGCTTCATTTCGAAGCGGTGGCGCTCCCAGCGAGTCTCGATGGGACCTGACGGTGCGTTGGCCTTGAGTTCCATGTTCCGCGTTCTGCTGGCTCGATCGTTGTCGAGGGTGTCGTCGAGGAGGTCTGCTCTGCCCTACTGAACGAGGCCGAGCAAAACCGAGAGGGGGAGGAGGATGTTGCCCACCACCACCACGAGGGCGAGCGTCCGAGCACCGCCGTGCAAGGTCGCGTTTCGCAGCGGGTTGTTGAGCCCGAAGGTCTGCAACAGGCTCCAGGCGCCGTGGTAGATGTGGAGCCCCAGCGCGACCTGCGCGGCCACGTACAGGGCGACCACCCAGGGGATGCTGAACCCGTTGACGAAGTTCGAGTAGACGTCCCCCGTGTGGGAGTGCTCGTAGGCTCCCATCGCCACCCCCGGGAAGGTGAAGTGAGCCAGGTGGTAGAGCACGAACAGGAGCACGAGCACGCCGCTGTACAGCATCGTCCGAGCGGCGAAGGTGGTGATGGCGTCCTTGCGCATCTTGTAGCCGACCGGGCGTGCAGCGCGCGACAGGGCCGACAGCTGCATGGCCATCGCGATGTGCACCAGGAAAGACACCAGCAAGAGAATGCGCACACCCCACAAGAGCAGCGGCGCGTCGCGCAGCGCTACCCCGTAGTCGTTGTAGACCTTGGGCCCCAAGAAAACCTGAAGGTTACCCAGCATGTGGCCGATGACGAATCCAAACAGGACAAGTCCGCTCACGGCCATGAGGACCTTCTTGCCGATCGTCGTGTCGCTGAAGGAGAGGGCCTTGATCATGATCGTTCCGTTAGGGCGCTGAGCGACTCGAGGGCCCGCGCACGTTGCGGGGCGTGGAGGCGCCGGGGGTGCTCCGGAGGACCTGGGGCGGGTCGGCCACCTCGGGTCTTTCGCGTGCGGTCCTATCCAAGCGAGCAGGAAAACACAACCCGCCGGAATGCAGGATCCGTGATGTTGGTCATTGAAGCACACCGGGCGGGGGTACACCCCCGGGAAAAAAGAAGGGCCGCCCGCGGCGGAGCGGGGCGGCCCTTCGGTCCCTGGAAGCGGGGCGTCTTACTTCGCCGCCGCCAGGTTCTTCGCCACGAAGTCCCAGTTCAGGAGCTTGTCGCAGACGACCTCGAGGAACGCGTTCCTGTTGTTGCGGTGGTCGAGATAGTAGGCGTGCTCCCAGACGTCGGTGGTCAGGAGGGGCACGTCGTCCGTGGTCAGCGGCGTCTCGGCGTTGGGCGTCGTGATGATCTTGCCCTTGCCGCCGCTGAGGACCAGCCACACCCAGCCAGACGCGAAGCGGTTGTTGCCCGCCTCGATCCAGTCAGCGCGGAACTTCTCCCAACCACCCAGCCCCTGGATCAGGTCCCCCACGTCACCGGCGGGCGGCGCTCCGCCCCCACCGGGCTTGAGGCTGTTCCACCAGAACGTGTGGTTCCAGACCTGGGCCGCGTTGTTGAACACACCACCGGAGCTGGTCCGCACCACCTCCTCGAGGGTCTTGCTCGCCTCGGGCTTGCCCTCGAGGGCCGCCTTGAGCTTCGCCATGTAGCCCTTGTGATGCTTCTCGTAGTGGTACTCGAGGGTCTCCGCCCCCATGGCGGGCGAGAGAGCGTCCTTCGCATAGGGAAGCGCGGGCACCGTGAAATCCATCCTCTGCTCCTTTCTTTCCGTTGGTTTCGGAGTTCCTCCAAACGGGGTGGCCAGTATAGGCAGGCTCCCGAAGGGTGAACAACGGCCGCGGGGGAGACGAGCCTCACGTCGGTCGTCCCACGCACCCGCGCGCGGTCGGCTTCTCGTGCGTGACCACGCCGCCTGCGGCGGCCCCGCGGCCCTCTCTACCATCCCAACATTGCCAACGTCCCGTTTCGGCGCCACACCTGCGCCATGGAGCGCCGCACGTTTCTCCGGGCCAGCGCCGCCGCTGTCGCCGTGGGGGGACCCCTCGCGTACGTCTTTCGTGCGCGAGAATCCGCGGAGTCGCTCCTCGTCCCCGACGCGAACAACCTCCTCGATCTGGCCCCCGGCTTCTCCTACCAGGTGATCGGCCGAAGCGGTGATCGCCTGAGCGATGGTTGGCGCGCCCCCGCGCTGCCGGATGGCATGGCTTGCTTCACCGGCGCGGACGGCTCCTGGATCCTGATGCGAAACCACGAGGTCGAGCGGGATCCGCGTCAGGGGGCCTTCGATGGTCCCGCTCCGAGTCATCTCGCCCATGATCCACGCGCACAGGGAGGCGTGAGTCGCCTCGTGCTCGATCCCGAGACCTTGGCGGTGCGCTCCGGAAACATGGTGCTCGCAGGCACCCTGCGCAACTGCGCGGGCGGGCCCAGCCCCTGGGGCTGGCTCAGCTGTGAGGAGACCGTGGAGGAGGGCCATGGCTACGTGTTCGCCTGCCCCATCGAGGCTTCGTCGCTCGTGAAGGCAGAGCCCATCCATGGCTACGGTCGCTTCCGCCACGAAGCCGTCGCGATCGATCCGCGCACCCACGTGGCCTACCTGACGGAGGACGAGGGAGACGGCTGCCTCTACCGCTTCGTGCCGGACGATCCCGCGCGCCCCTTCACCGGGAAGCTCCAGGCCATGAAGGTCGAGGGATCCAATAAATATAACACATCCGAGCGCATGGGCGAGGATCGGCGGGTGCGCGTCGGCTGGGTCGACGTCCCCGACGCGATGACGCCCGGGGATGGCTCGTGGCGGGACCGCCTTCGCCGCGACACGTTGCGCGATCGGGCGCAAGAGGCGGGCGCGGCCATCGTCCGGCGCGGCGAAGGCATCTGGTACCACGAAGGCCAGGTCTTCTTCACGTCGACCAACGGCGGCAAGGCGGGAGCCGGACAGGTGTTTCGGCTGCAGCTCGCCCGCGACACGCTCTCCCTCGCCCGCCATGAAGCGCCTGCGAGCGGGGCTGCCGCGGAGGGCGGTTCAGCGAAGGG